>JAZNRX010000112.1:0-12045 GCA_045590915.1 Acutalibacteraceae bacterium
CGAAACAAAAATCCCAAGCGGAAAATTCACCGCTTGGGTTTTATAATGCAATACAATGCGAAGCAAGGGCAAGTGCTTCGCAAGGTCGAAGGGCGGATGCTTCGCAAATTCGGAATTCGGATTTCGGAAGTCGGAGAAAGCCCTACACAAATGCAATCAAACTTCAACGACGTTTCGATGAAACGAGCGTTTTAGAGCGAAGCGGAAAAGACACAAAGTGTCTTCCGATTCTATTATCCATTATCTGTTATCTGATTTTCCTGTACGAAACAAAAATCCCAAGCGGAAAATCCCCCGCTTGGGAAACTTTATATTGAAAAAATACAAATCTTCAGAAAAAAGCTGAATTTAGGGTTCTCCGAATTCCGAATTTGCGAAGCATCATTCTCCGAGGTATGCCTTCTTGACCTCCTCGTTGTTGAGAAGCTCCTCGCCCTTGCCCTGATAGGTGATGTTACCTGTTTCGAGAACATAGGCTCTGTCAGAAATGGAAAGGGCTTTTTTTGCGTTCTGTTCAACAAGAAGAACCGTTGTGCCCATTTTGTGATATTCCTTGATAATGTCGAAAACCTGATCAACAAGAAGGGGTGAAAGTCCCATTGAGGGCTCGTCGAGCATCAGAAGCTTGGGGTGGCTCATCATGGCTCTGCCCATGGCAAGCATCTGCTGTTCGCCGCCTGAAAGAGTACCTGCAATCTGATTTCTTCTTTCACCGAGTCGTGGGAATTTGGTGCAGATTTCTTCAATATCTTCCTTGATTTTCTTTTTATCCTTCTGGGTGTAGGCACCCATTACGAGATTTTCATAAACGGTGAGCTCCTGAAAAACTCTTCTTCCCTCGGGCACCTGACTCATACCCATTGAAATGAGCTTGTGTCCGGGAATTTTATTTATAACCTTACCGTCATAGGTGACGGTTCCGTCCTTAATGGGAATAAGTCCCATAATACTCTGCATTGTGGTGGTTTTGCCGGCACCGTTTGCTCCGATAAGAGAAACTATTTCGCCTTCGTTGACCTCAAAGCTGATACCCTTGAGAGCTGTGATGACACCGTAGTTCACCTGCAGATTTTTAACTTCAAGTAATGCCATAAACAGTTCCTCCTTATTCACCGATATACGCCTTGATAACTTCAGGATCATTGAGTGCTTCCTGTGCCGTGCCCTGAGCAAGAACAGTGCCGAAGTTAAGAACGGTAACCTCATCGCAAAGTCCCGAAACGAACTTCATATCGTGCTCAATGAGAAGAATGGTCATATCAAAATCATCGCGTATCTTTCTGACAATTCTCATAAGGTCCTCTGTTTCCTGAGGATTCATACCTGCGGCAGGCTCGTCAAGAAGCAACAGCTTGGGATTTGTTGCAAGTGCACGGGCAATTTCAAGCTTTCTCTGCTTACCGTAGGGAAGATTGCAGGCAAGATTGTTTCTTTCCTCCTCAAGACCTACTATGCGAAGAATTTCCTTTGCTTTTTCTCTCATTTTCTGCTCCGTCTTATAATGAGCAGGAAGACGGAAAAGACTTACAAAGGGATTGCACTTGAATTCGGGCTGATTGTGAAGACCTACAAGAACATTTCTTATAACACTCATATTGTTGAAAAGACGGATATTCTGGAAGGTTCTTGCAATACCCTTACGGTTTATCTGCTCCTGTGTTTTGCCAACGAGATTTTCACCATTAAGATAGAAGGTGCCTGTTGTGGGCTGATAAACGCCTGTGAGAAGATTAAAAACGGTGGTTTTACCTGCACCGTTGGGACCTACAAGACCGTAAAGCTGTTTTTTCTTTATTTCAAGATTAACATTCTGAACGGCTTTGAGTCCGCCGAAGGAAATACCGAGGTCTTCTGTTTTCAATACTACATCTGACATCCTTATTTACCTCCTTTTTCTCTCTTGTCGGGTGTATATTCATTTCCGACCTGTATGTCGGTTGAAAGCACCTCGTCCATAGAAATTTTTGTGGGTATCTTGTCCCAGTGAGCAGGATCGTTGAGAATATCCTCAGGCTTTCTGTTCTTTGCGGTAATTTTTGCAATAAGAGCCTTCACGGAAAGTCTTTCCTTTATACCTGCAAGAGCGGGAGCATTGTTGAAGATAACAATTCCGATAAGAATAAGAGCGTAGATAAGGAACTTGAGTGCGGCAAGGTCGCCGGGGAGCTTTTCCTGAAGCTTGAAGTTTATAATGGGAATGAGGGTTGCGGCAATTATGGAGCCGTTTATTGAGCCCATACCGCCCAGAACCACCATAACGAGAATTTCTATTGAATAGTTGTAGGAGAAGAAGGTATACATAACGGGAGTCGTATAATGTCCGTAGAATACACCTGCAACACCTGCAAAGAATGCGGCAATAACAAAAACAAAAAGCTTATAGTAGGTAACATTGATACCCATAGCCTTTGCGGCAATTTCGTTGTCACGGATTGCGGTTATTGCTCTGCCGTGCTTGCTTCTGACAAGGTTCTGAACAAAGAAAAGCACAACGAGAACAGTTATGAAAACAATAATAAAGAGGGGAAAATCCTTCTTATTGAACTTGACTGCATTTGTTGAAAGTCCCATTGCCTTTCCGAACCACGGAAGGTTTTTGAACACCGTTCTCACAATTTCACCGAAGGCAAGAGTAACGATTGCAAGATAGTCACCCTTGAGACGAAGTGCGGGAAGACCTACGAGGAAGCCGAAGAATGCCGCAAGAAGTCCGCCGCAGAGCATACTGATGAGAAGGCAGATTATTTTGCTTTCAATAACCGCAGACAGCTGCATTGAAATGAATGTGCCGAGATATGCACCCACACACATAAAGCCTGCATGACCGAGAGAAAGCTCACCTAAAAAGCCTACAACAAGGTTGAGGGAAACTGCAAGAATAATACTGTAGCCTATCTGAACAAGAAGGTTCATATATGATGCCTTGAGATTGCCGGTGCTTTGCATCACGGTAAGAACAACAAGAGCCGCGGCAATAACGATGTAATTTATGCAGTTCTTAAGCTTGAAATCGTCAGATTTTAATATACTTTTTATCATAAATCACACCTTCTCTCTTCTCTTCTTGCCCAGAAGTCCGATAGGTCTTACAAGAAGAATAACAATAAGCAAGCCGAATTCAACCGCTGTGGTATAAGGGGCAAGCACGGGAACGCTCAGGCACACCTTTTCAATGACGCCCAGAAGCACACCGCCTATCATAGCACCGGGGATTGAACCGATTCCGCCGATAACTGCCGCAGTGAATGCCTTGATGCCGGGCATTGAACCGAGAGTGGGCTCAACGGACGGAATCTGCATAAGATAGAATAAACTTGCGGCGGCGGCAAGAGCGGAGCCTATGGCAAAGGTTATTGTAATAATCTTGTTTACATTGATTCCCATAAGCATAGCGGCACCCTTGTCCTCTGACACGGCAACCATAGCCCGTCCTGTTCTTGTTTTCTTAACAAAAACGGTGAGTCCTGCCATAATAACGGCACCGATTGTAAGGGTGACTATGGATGCAACGCTTATCTTTGCACCGAAAAGTGTTACGGCACCGAGAGATGCAATGGTAACCTGCTTTGGTGCGGCACCGAAGATAAGCTGAGATATACTCTGAAGAAGATAGCTGACACCGATAGCCGTAATAAGTACGGCAAGGGGTGAGGCACCGCGAAGGGGCTTGTACGCAAATTTTTCAACAACAATACCCATAATAACACAGACAACTACGGCAAGTCCTGCGGCAAGTGCAATATGTCCGCCGCTCATAAGAGCAACAAACAAGGCATAAGCACCGACCATTATAATGTCACCATGTGCGAAGTTCAGCATCTTGGCTATACCGTAAACCATGGTATATCCGAGAGCAATAAGGGCATATATAGCACCGAGACTGAGCCCGTCAAATAAAATACTCATATTCGTCTCCTTTTTTTGTGGAGTAATTCTGTAACGAAGAAAAAAGCATAAAACGGCAAAAGAAATCTGCCGCAAAAAATGTACCCGTAAAGGCGGATATATGCCCGAGGGAAATTCCCTCAGGCATATATAAATTTCAGACTAATCAGTTGATTTCAACAATGATGGGTTCCTTTGTGCAAGCACCGGAAGCATCCCATACCATAACGCCTGTAACACCTGCGTAGGAGAAATCAGCGGATGTGAAGGTTGCTGTAAGAGCCTTTCCGAGCTCTGCGGGATCAACCTTAACATTGTTTACATCAAGCTTCTTCATAGCTTCGAAGATAGCGTAAACTGCATCATAGCCGTCTGCTGCAAACTGGTCGGGCTTTGCACCGTACTTTGTTTCGTAAGCGGTAACGAAAGCGGAAACCTTAGCATCCTCGCTGTTTACATCGAAGGGAGTGAGATAGCTTATCTTGTTTGTAACAGTAGCGTCAATCTGTGAAGCAACACCGTCAAGACCGTCGCAACCGAAAAGGAATGCATCACAGCCCTTTGCTACACAAGCCTTGGCAATGAGACCTGCTTCTGTGTAGTAGATGGGAAGGAAGATAACGTCGCAATCCTTGAGAGCTTCAACCTGTGTTGAGAAGTCACGGTTGTTTTCAGCGTCGAAGGACTGTTCAATGTATGTAACATTGAGTTCAGCCATCTTTGCCTTGAATGCTGCATAGATGCCTTCGGAATATGCATCGGATGAATCGTAGATAACACCGATGTTTTCATATTCGGCGGCAAGCTTTTCAGCGGACATAATGCCGTTGTCGGGATCGCCGAAGCAAACTCTGAAAGCGTTGTTGCTTGCATTGATTACGTTGTCAGCAGATGCTGAGGGAGTGAGAGCGAATACGCCGTCTTCATTAGCTCTTGTTACGAATGATTCAGCGGAACCGGATGTAACTGAACCGAGAGAAACCTGCATACCTGCTTCATAAAGAGCATCGTAGCCTGTTGATGCATCAGGAGCTGTAGCCTTGTCGTCCTTCATGTCGAACTTGAAGTTAACGCCGTTAAGACCGCCTGCTGCGTTGATTTCATCAACTGCAAGCTGTGCACCCTGCTGTACGGAAATACCGTAGGAAGCTGCATCGCCTGTGAGGGGACCTGTTGCACCGATTACATATTCGGTGTTGTCTGCTGTGTAGTCGCCTTCTTTTGTAAGGTCATATACTACTTCGGCAGCTGTTGTTTCTTCACCGCCTGCTGTGGTTTCTTCTGTGTTGCCGCCGCAAGCAGCAAAAGCAAGAACCATAGAAAGAGCGAGAAGAAGAGCCATTACTTTTGTGAACTTTTTCATTTCTTTTTCCTCCGTTAAAATATTGTTACGGCATATATTATTATATATGTCTTTTTAACATATTGCAAAATACCATATGAGAAATAAAAAGTCAAGAAAAATAAAATCTTTGTAATTATTAATTCAATTCATCTTTTTAAACTGTTTCATTATTTTTTTTAATCAATTTTACATTATTGACACACAATATGCATTAATGGTAACATATTTTCAGAAAAACTAAGGAGAGAAAATTATGTCAGCTAAAATTATTGACGGCAAAAAGATTTCAGAGGAATTAAGGCTCTGCATTGCCGATGCCGTAAAAAACAAGGACGAAAATAAGCGTGCTCCCGGTCTTGCGGTTATTATCGTGGGAAACAATCCCGCTTCGAGAATTTATGTTAATAACAAGAAAAAGGCATGTGAAATATGCGGCTTCACTTCATTTGAATATGCACTTCCGGAAAATGCAGAAGAAAAGGAGCTTCTTGACCTTATTGAAAGGCTCAACGAGGATGACAGCGTTGACGGAATTCTCTGCCAGCTTCCTCTCCCCTCTCATATGGACGAAAACAAGGTTATTGATGCCATTTGTCCCGAAAAGGATGTTGACGGCTTTTCGCCCGTAAATACGGGCAATCTTCTTGCAGGAAAGCCCTGCTTTGCTCCATGTACCCCTGCAGGCGTTGTGGAGATGTTAAAGCACGACGGCATTGAAATTTCGGGCAAGCACTGTGTTATCGTGGGCAGAAGCAACATCGTGGGTAAGCCTGCCGCACTTTTAATGCTTCAGGAAAATGCCACCGTCACCGTCTGCCATTCAAGAACAAAAAATTTAGCCGAAGAGGTTAAAAGAGCAGACATCGTCATTGCCGCCATCGGCAAAGCAAATTTCATCACCGCCGATATGGTAAAAGAGGGTGCCGTTGTTGTGGATGTGGGAATAAACCGTCTTGAAAACGGCAAGGTTACGGGCGATGTGGACTTTGAAGCCGTAAAAGAAAAAGCCTCCGCAATCACCCCCGTTCCGGGAGGCGTAGGCCCCATGACAATAACGATGCTTATGAAAAACACTCTGGAAAGCTGGAAACGCAGATAATCCGGATATTTACAAAAAGCTGCCCGCGGGAAACCAAATCACCGCGGGCAGTTATTATATTGCTTTGAGAATTATGCGAACATTCCCTTTACTGCATCAATGAGCATTTTGAAAAGATTCTTAAAAAGAGCTGCGAGCTTTTCAAGGAGATTCATTTCAGGCTCCTTTTCCTCTTCACCGAGAGGAACTATGGCATCGCCTGTGTTCACAACAAACTGAGGAAGTGTTTCGGACTTATAAATATCGAGATCCTCGTAAAGAATGCGATTGATCATCTGATAGTAATAATCAGGCTTTTCACCGTGTGCAAGATCCTTTATAAACCAAGTGTTGTCAGGCACAAGACAGGTGGATGCATCAATAACTCTGTCAGGAGAAATATAATTCTTTTCGGGGAATTTTGCCTGTGTATAGTCCTCCGGAAGAGTTTCTCCGTTCATGGCAACTGTTGCTCCGAGGCTTGCATTTTCAAGATCAACAAAGCCGTCACCCGTAAAGTTTCCGTCTTCTGAGAAGGGGAAGGGAGCCTTGTTATATTTTGAAATTACATTAAAATGAAGTCCGCTGTCAACAGCCTCCTGAATGATTTCGCGATCCTTTATTTTGATGTTTTCGTGGTAATAAACAACCTTGTCTATAAGCTGATGATATTCTTCGGTGTCTTCGTTCCAATCCTCACCGTAAATATTCTCAAGAGCATCGTAAAAATATTTATCTTCAACAAATGCCCACATAGCAGGGTGGGTTGCAAAAATATCGTGAATAATGTCCTCAAGTGCAGTCATAACCGCAACATTGAGAGCAGGCTCAACAACAAGTGCAAGAAGGACATCGAGCATACCGAGCTCATTCATAACAGAAAGCAGAAGCTGAACTGTTTCATCTGCAATCATTCCTGATGCAAATGCTTCAACTGCATCGGGATCGAAATTGAAGGAGCCGGAGAAAAGCTCACCGACGAAATTAACACCTTCAAGAGAGGGAACACAAAGAACAACAGAGTCAAAATCTTCCCATCCGTAAAGATAGAGATAAGCAACAACAACGGATGTTCCGAAGCTTGAGCCTACGAGCTCAATCTTATCCTGTCCCGAATGCTGCTTTACCCAACCGATATATTTATGAAGAGTGTGAGCAAGATCAACAGGATCAAGACGGGAATCATACTTGAAGGTATATTCACCGTCGGAGAAGGAAAAATTGAGGTAATCGGGATCCACAGTAACCTCATCCTGCATTGTTACACCGTCAGGCTTAAGAGCAGTGGCACCGAAGCTGTCCCATAAAGCACCGTAAACAATATTATAAGCAAGTCTGGGATCTTTCTTTGCAAGTGCTTCGTCGGCATATTTTGAATAATTCATAAAATTACCCAGAAGTCTGTCGGTATCAACGGGGAAAAGAAGAGAATTGTGGTCGGGATCATCCTTGTAATAAACCCTCTTGGACTCAAAGCCCTGAACATAAATCTGAGGCAGATGATCATAAGTCCAATCAATTGTCTCCTCGGGATTAACTATCGCGGCACCGGCAAAAACAGCACCGAAGCAAGAAGAAAGCATAAGCGCTGCAAGCAAAATGCTGACAACCTTTTTTAATTTCTGCATAATAAAAACCTCCTATTTATTGTCATCTTCTATAATAGCATCAAATCAGCCGTTTGTAAACAAAAAATACAGAAACGGAAATTTCACCGCCGAGAAGAGTTTTTCGAGAAAAATCACAATCTTTCAGCAAAATCCCGCTTTCAGCTTTTCCCGACCTTGCAAAGCCTCCGAATTCCGAATTTGCGAAGCATCCGACCTTGCGAAGCATCCGAATTCCGAAATCCGAATTCCGAATTTGCGAAGCATCCGACCTTGCGAAGCCTCCGAATTCCGAATTCCGAATTCCGAATTAAAAAAAGCTGTGCGGAAGCACAGCTTTTTTATCAATATTTGCCTTGGATGTTATCAAAGTAGAAATCAAAGAAGCCTTTTGCTCCGAAGATTGCGTATGTTACATCGTTGAGTCCTTTAAGACCTGTGTTGAGAGCCTTATCCATAAAGCCGGGCTCTGCTTCAGGCTCGTAAACACCCATTCCGGTAAGCTTTGCCTTAACCTCATCAAGAATTGCATCGTCCTTTTCGGGATCGTTTACAGTGATTGCTGCCATAGCGTCAGCCTCTGCAAAAATTGCATCATATTCGTCATCGGTAAGAGTCTTGCCGTTTTCCTTGCAATATCTTGCAAGGTCTTCCTTATACCACTTGAGAGGCTTTAAGTTTCTCGCACCGTTGAACTGGGGATAGTAATATTCACCGTTGGGATCGGAGCAGCTGTCAACATCTGTTACATGACCTGTTGCAAGATTAAGTGCAAGGGAAAGAGCAGTGTTGTTATATTCAAGCTCATGCTTCTGCTGATAGAAGTACCATGAGGTTTCCTTATAGTAGCAGGTTGAAATGTCAATGGAGCCGTCGGGAGAAAGCTCTCTGCCTTCGGTATCAGTGAACTTTTCATTATATGCCACATAGGATGTGCCGGGTGCGGTTGAGTCGATGTTGATAATTTCATCGGAATTTGTGATGGGGCCGTTTTTCATAAAGCCGAAAAGGCTGTAGTCAGAGGTACATGCACCGAAGGGAAGACCGTAGCCTGCAATGAAGGAGAATGTTACG
Source organism: Acutalibacteraceae bacterium (assembly GCA_045590915.1). Classification (GTDB taxonomy): domain Bacteria; phylum Bacillota; class Clostridia; order Oscillospirales; family Acutalibacteraceae; genus RUG806. The sequence goes on from JAZNRX010000112.1 coordinate 8,990, forward strand.
CCCTCAGCCTGAAGACCGGGAATTGTTTCGGTGTGAAGTCTTGCCTTTGCTTCATAGAAGGCATCAACCTCTGCTCTTACAACATCGGATGTGATGAAGCCGGTTGCCATAACCTCTTCATATCTTGCGAGAGGAGCCATATTTGCAAGTGAGGGTGTAGGTCCGAAGAGGTCTGTTGCAAGACCGCGCAGAGCCATATCTATGAAATCACGAAGAACCTGCTTGGGAAAGAGACGAAGAGCAATGTTTACAACATAGCCCCAGGGCTCACCTACAAGGTCGGAAATAAGTCCGTTGTAGAAAAGGTCTGCGGATAAGGGCTCACAGTAATTCTGTGTGAGCATATCTGCAATAATTTCCGTTCCGTCCCATGCACCGACGATGCCGACAACTCTCTTAACATGGCTTGAAGCTCTTGTGGGATATGCATCAAGATAAGCGGTGGTAACGGATGCACCCATACTCATGGGAACAAGAACAACCTCTGTTGCACCTACCTTGTTATTTGCAAGGATTGTTTCAATAAACTCGTGAAGTCCCTCAACATTCTTTGATGTATATGAGAATGCACTGTAGTTGAAAACGTAGAGATAGTCCTCATAGTTTTTGCCGAACTTTTCCTTTGCGATGTCCTCACAGGGAATAGCGGAAAAGAAGCGTTCTCTTGCTTCGCTGCGAAGCTCTCCGTTTTCACCCTCTGCCCAAGGATATTCGGAAACGGGCATAGCATATCTGGGAGTTACAACTCTGGGATGGGAATTGCCTTCCTCATCAACAAGATTGAAGCTGAAAAGGTTGTGAACGATGGTCTTTACATCTGCCTCATTTATCTGGCAGTTTCTTGTGAAGGCGGAAACAAGAAGATCAAGAACAACATTGATTATTGCACTGATTGTTTCCTTATTTGAAAATGCTTCGTCAAAAGCGTTGAAGAGGTTCCATCTTGTCTGATATTTGCCCTCGGCGATAAGGGGGGCATAAACCTCATATTCCTGAAGCATGCTGCCGTATTCGTCAACATAGCTCTGGTCAAAACGGTAGGAATAGCTCTGTCCGATACCTGTTACGAAAACAATGAGAGCATCTCCGTCCTTGAAAGCCTCTTCCATATTTGAAGCGGTTGAAAGCGTAGTTGCTGTTGTTTCACTTGCAGCTGCGGGAATGAAAGCCATAGGAAGCACCATAGCAAGTGCAAGTATAACTGCGATAAGCTTTTTCATTTCATAATCCCCTTTCGGATACTTTTTCTAATATATACTATCACTTATTATTTTTCATTTCAATGCTAATTTGAATTTTCGGCCTTTTTACCAAATCCTTCCCGAAAATTTCTGTTTTTTAAACAATAAATTTATAATTTCCCGTTTGCGATTGAAAAAGGTGCTAAAAGAGAGTAATATAATACCGTAAAAAATTTCAGGAGGTCATATATTATGGCAACACTTATGGGTGTATTTCAGTTAGTTATGGCATTTTTCCTTGCCATTCCCCAAATTCTCGGCCCCGTTCCCGCACTTCTCAACGAGGCATCATATTTTGAGGATTGGTCAAAGGAGCAGGCATACACATCAGAGTATGCAGTTACTCTCGAAAAGGAAGAGGGCAAGGATTTCGTTGTTCTCAACCTTGCTGACATTCAGATTTCCGACGACGAAAACTTCTACAGCGAGTATGAATATGCAAAGGATATGATTACAAAGCTCGTAAACGACACTCAGCCCGACCTCATCACCCTCACAGGTGACAATGCTTGGGATACCGTCGCTTATGTAACACTTGTAAACTTTATGGACTCCTTCGGAATTCCGTGGGCTCCCGTAATGGGCAACCACGACGGACAGGGCTGTATCAGTGAATTCTGGTGTGCATATCTCTTTAACGAAGCAGAAAACTGCCTTTGGAAATTCGGCCCCAAGGATATGGGCTACGGCAACTATATCATTAACATCACCGAAAACGGTAATGTCGTTCACACAATCTTTATGATGGATACTCACGACAACGGCACATGGACACTTGAGAACGGTTCAGAAGTCAGCGGTTATGACCACCTCTGGCAGAACCAGATCGAATGGTATGAATGGGCAGTTAAGGGGATTGCAGCAGAAGAAGGCAGAACAGTAGAAAGCTCTGCATTTATGCACATTCCCGTTTTTGAAGTAAAAGAAGTATGGTATGAGTTCTATGAGGGCCATCACTGTGCAGCCTGCAACAAGAATTTCACAAAGGCACAGCTCAAGAGCGGCAGATGTCCCGTATGCGCCGGTGAAATCACTTATGCAGCAAAGGATGAAAGCCGCTGGATCGGTGAATATGCAGACAAGGCAACAGGCGTTCTTCACGAAACACCCTGCCCCGGTGAAGTAAACAACTTCTTCACAGACAAGATGATCGAGCTCGGCAGCACAAAGAACGTAATCTTCGGTCACGACCACGTATGCAATGCATCAATCAACTACGAGGGCATTCAGCTTACCTACGGCATCAAGCTCGGCTACGGCTGCTATTATGAAGAAGGTCTTATGGGCGGCACAACCCTCTCAATCAGCTCCGACGGTGTTGCACAGTATGAGCATCACTATTACGGATAAGTAAAATTTTTTCCGGATGCAAAATCGGAAGGCTCTGATTTTCGTTTTCCGAAGCCTTATATTTAACAAAAAAATCCCGAGCGGTAACTCTTCCGCTTGGGATTTTTCTTCAGCTTCCGCCCTCCGCGCCCGGATGCTTTTATGTTTTGTTCCCGTAAATACCCTATAATTTACGCAACATCAAAATTTTGTATTTACATTTATTTTTCGGTGATATATAATTAATCTGTATATCTTTAAATAAAGGATGAAAACAAATGACAGATTATGAAAAACTGGCGGAGCTTCTCTTTCCGCACATCAACAAAACTATCGCAGACTATGAAGCCTTATATCCCGCAAGAGAGCTTTCAGAGGGTGCAAAGGTTACCCGTTTTGCTCCCAGCCCGACAGGATATATGCATATAGGAAATATGTTCTCCTGCCTTATAGACCGTCTTGCAGCAAAGTCGGAGGCCAAGCGGT
>JAZNRX010000113.1:0-4052 GCA_045590915.1 Acutalibacteraceae bacterium
TTACACCGCCTGCTGTACATCCGTTTACTGTGATTACTGCCCAACCGTTATCACAGTTTACTTCAATTTCTTCTCCGTGGAGATATTTTTTAATGTCTTCGCTGTCAGCATTAAGCTCAATTTGTCGTTTGAAGTATTTACCTAAAGCCATAAAGAACTGATGGTGAGGTTGAATGTAATTCTTTTTGATTTCGCCTATTGTTATACCGCAGGAAAATGCAGTTCCTTTTGCAATTTCTGCATCAGAAGAAAAATATATCGGATTGCCGTTATAGCTTCTTACACAGCTTTTGTCAAATTCAATCAGTGTATCCTTCAGAAAATCGAAGACCACATTATCGATTTTTTCTTTTTTAGCAGGCTGCGTCTTTTGATTGTAAGAAGATGCAGTGTTATGAAGAACTGCCATAAACTGACCTTCGCCTTTTGAAATATGCGGATAAAACCTTCTTGTGAAATTGATATTTCTGCATTTGCAGCCTTCAAAGAAAATGCCGTCAGCTGTATGCTTTTTTACGCTTTCCTTAACCTCAATAAGCTCAAAATCAGGATGCTCGGAAAGAAACGAATCTATAACCATTTCATTTTCTTCCTGTGAAAATGTGCAGGTCGCATATATTATGTAACCGCCGTTTTTCAGCATATCAACTGCGTTATTAAGTATTTCCGTCTGTCGCCGTGCGCACATTATAACGTTTTCCCGACTCCATTCATCAATTGCCGTGTCATCTTTTCTGAACATACCTTCTCCTGAGCACGGTGCATCACACATAATAAGACCAAAAAAGCCCTGAAAGGTATCAGCAAGCTTTTTTGTATTCATACAAGTGGTTACTGTGTTTGTAAGGCCCAGTCTTTCGATATTGCCGGTTAAAATTTTACATCTTGACGGAATTATTTCATTAGAAACAAGAAGCCCTTTTTCATTTAGCTTATTCTTTAATTGGGTGCTTTTTCCACCGGGAGCTGCACACATATCAAGAATTTTCCATTCCGGATTAATATCTATACATTCAGCAGGAGCCATAGCGGCAGGCTCCTGTATATAAATCATACCTGCATGGTGAAAAGGATGATTGCCGGCTTTTTCATATTCAAGATAATAACCGTTTTCAACATACGGAATTTTTTGTGTTCCGAAAATATTGATTTTTTCAAATTCTTCAAGAGATATCTTATCTGTATTAACACGGAACCCTTTTACGGGTTCTTCTTTAAGTACCTCATAAAAGGCCTGATAATCCTCTTTAAGAATGTTTTTCATTCTGTTTTCAAAATCCTGAGGAAGCTTTTTCATTATTATTCTCCGTCGGTTAAGTTTTCAATATGAAGCATACACATAGATACTGAAGTTATTGCAGCTGTTTCGGTTCTCAGAATACGTTTTCCTAATGAAATTATGTGTCCGCCGATTTCCTTCAGAGCTTCAGCTTCTTTTGAGTCAAAGCCGCCTTCAGGTCCTATAAATATTCCGATGCTTTTTCCCGGTTTTAATTCATTTATAGCTTTTTTTGTGTCAAGCATTCCGTGTTGAGCCTCGTAAGGTACAAGAACTATATCAAGCTCCTTTGCTTTTTCCAAAGCATTTTTCCATGTCATAACTTCATGCACTTTTGGAATGATATTGCGTTTACTTTGCTTTGCAGCACTTTCTGCTATTGCCTGCCAACGCTCTGTTTTTGATTTTTTCTTTTTATCTTCAATTTTTACAACGCATCGGCTCATTTCTGTGGGGATGATTTCAAAAACACCCAATTCTACGGTTTTTTGAATAATAAGCTCCATTTTATCGCTTTTTGGTAAGCCTTGAAAAAGATATATTTTTGCTTCAAGCTCGGTGTTCTGATAATCTTCTTCTATTATTTCAAGCATTACGGCGTTATCTTCAAATGAAGATATTCTGCAAAGGTTACTCGTTGAGTTTTCGCTTATAAGTATGGTGTCGCCGAGGTGTAATCTGAGCACATTTTTTATATGGTTAAAATCCTGACCGGTAATACTGTAAAGTGATCCCATTCTCGAATCTGCATCTGCAAAGAAATTGAACATTATATTCACCATCTGATAAAAACATTTTGCTTTATAATATACTATTTTTTTTGTTACTGCAATAAAAACTTTTATTTCTGTATTGATTTTATATCAGAATAATAATGTTACGGCATGTGATACAGATTTATCAGGCTTGCTTTTTTGTGAAAATCAAACAGCAAAATAAAAATTCTTTTAAGAAATACATTGTTTTACAAAAAAAATTATTTTACATTTAAATTTAATTATGATATAATACAAGTAACATTTACAGGTGGTGATTTTCAGTGTCGTCAAAGAGTGCTGTTTCTGAGACTGTAAAAGCTGTATCAACTAACCCGTTTGAGGAAAGACGTTTTGTCAGCAAAAAAGAAACTGTTGCTTATGTTCTTAATGATGCATCATACAGTCTTAATATCAACGATTTCAAAGACCGTTATATTTACGATGTTGTAAAAATCGATTTCGATTTTTTGGCAGCTCAGAATTTGTTTGCAACAATATGGGATACCATTAACGATACCTTTATAGGTGTTATTGTTGAAAAAACCAGAACCCGTTGGGGTAAATTCAGACCGTATCTTCTTCTCGGTGAATTTCCTCTTACAATTCTCGGTTTGTGGTATTGGATGATTCCTTTTATTTTCCCCGATACTCCTGAGAATCATATTCCCAAGCTCATTATGTATTTTGCAATGTCAATAATTACCGAAACTGCAGGTACATTTACAGCAATTGCTAAATCAGGCTTTTTATCTACGATTACTCCGTCTCCGATGGAACGATCCAGGCTGATAGCTCTTGCAAATGTTGTTACTCATATTTTTGAAGATATACCAAAGCAGATATTCGGTATAATTTATGACCTTGTTATAAATAAAAAAATTAATATAAAGCTTCCGTATCTGTTCTCTGCATTCGGTTCGGCTTGTGCACTTGTGTCGGCTGTACTTGCAGTGTATTTCTTCTGGACATCAAGAGAAAGAGTTGCACAAACGATTTCTAAGCCTAAGGTTAAGCACAGTATAAGATCTGTAATTAACAATAAGCCTATGCTTATAAGTCTTATTTCCTCTTTCCTGGCAGGTTTTTCTATCGGTCAGAGCAGAACCAATTTCTATATAGATGTTATCGGTTCGATTACATGGAAGACAATTGTCGGTATTCCTGCTTTCCCCGTAAAGTTTATAAGCTACAGCTTTGTTAAGCCCTTAAGAAAGAGATTTTCAACAAAAGCCTTATGGATTCTTGAGGATGCCTGGACGGATATGCTGTGGATGATAGTTTTTGCTATCGGTTCAATAAATAATAATTTCCAGAAAAAACACATAATTCTTCCTCTTATGGGTATAGAAGAAATTTTTGAAATGTGTGTATACGGATTAAGGCGTGTTATTCCTGCAGAAATCAGCAATGAGTCTATGGACTATTGCGAATGGAAAAACGGTTACCGAAGTGAAGCTATGACCGGTGTTACCACTTCTATAATTTCAAAGCTTCAGCAAGCTGTTATGGGAAGCATAAACAGTATCGTTATGAAGAGAATCGGATATGTTCAGGGGAAAGAAATTGGAACTCAGACAGACTTTACAAAATGGTGGATATTCGCTCTCGGTACAGGTATTCCGATTATTTCTTCAAGTCTCGGTATCATTCCTAAATTCTTCTATCCGTTATCAGCAGAAAAGCGTAACCAGATGTATAACGAGCTTTATGAACGCAGAAATCATAAGGCTGAAATGATGCAGAATGCAACTGCTGAACAGATTGCAGAAATTGTCAGTGCTGAATTTAAAGATTAAAAGGGTAAATTTTTATGTTTTTATCACAGAAATACTTCGATGCATTGAATTTTGCAAAACAAAAGCATAAAGGTCAATATCGTATAGGCGGGGATGAGTATATTACTCATCCTCTTGCTGTTTCAGAGTATCTCAAAGAAAAAGGATTCGGTGAAAAATATCTTATTGCAGCATTATTTGACGATCTTCTTGAGGACACAGATACTACAGAAGAAGATG
>JAZNRX010000114.1:0-19876 GCA_045590915.1 Acutalibacteraceae bacterium
GATAAGATGCTCAATAAGGAATCAGGTATCCTTGGTATTTCTGAAAAGACCAGTGATAACCGTGATATCGAACAGGGAGCAAGTGCAGGAGACGAAAGATGTAAGCTTGTTGAAAACATGCTTTGCCATCAGCTTACTAAATACATTGGCGGTTTCGCTGCTGCTATGGGTGGCGTAGATGCTGTTGTATTTACAGGCGGCATCGGTGAAAATAATCCTCATTACCGCACCAGAGTTGCTGAAAAGCTTGCTTTCCTTGGTACTGCTATCAATGAAGAAGCCAACGCAAAACGCGGTGAAGAGCTTGAAATTTCTGTTGCGGGTTCAAAGGTTAAGCTTTTTGTTATTCCCACAAATGAAGAGCTTATGATTGCTCAGGATACTTATGAAATAGTAACAGCTAAATAACAGCATACGAAAGCAAGTGCCTTTGGTGCTTGCTTTTTTGATGAGGTAATATGAATATTGTATGTGCAACACTGAATTCAAAATATATACATTCAACGCTTGCTCCTTGGTGTCTGAAGGCAGGTGTTGATGCTTTTTGTTCGGAAAAACACAATGTCAGTGTCATTGAAAGCACTGTTAATGCAGATTTGAATGACTTTACAGATGAAATAATATCAAAAAAACCTAATGTAATAGCCTTTTCATGTTATATTTGGAATATTAAAAGCATTATAAATTTAGCTGAAATACTGAAAATGAAGACCGGTGCAGTTGTTGTGTTAGGCGGTCCGGAAGCAGAATTCAATTATACTTCTATTCTCAATAATTACACTTTTGTAGATTATATACTTTGCGGTGAGGGTGAATGGTCCTTTTCGGCTTTCATAGATAACTTATGTTCAGCAACTGATTTGCATTCTTGTCACGGAATTTGCTTCAGAGATAATAATGATATTGTTTTTAAGGTTCCGTTATTTCAAACTGATACTCCCCCGTCTCCTTATTGTGATGAATATTTTTCTCAGCTTAATAAAAGAATTGTATATATAGAAGGTTCGAGAGGCTGTCCCTACAGATGTTCATATTGTTTGTCAGGTACTATTGGTAAAATGCGGTGCTTTAATATTGAACAGATAAAAAATGATTTGGTAAGGCTGTCTCAATCCGGTACTCAGACAATCAAATTTGTTGACAGAACCTTTAATGCAGATGTTTTTTATTGTAATGAAATCCTGAGTTTTATTAACGCAGAGTATGGGAAAGCTATTCCTGAGGGTGTTTGTTTTCATTTCGAAATGTCAGGTGATATAATTAAGCCTTCAACTGTTGAATTGCTAAAATTAATGCCGGAAGGACTTTGTCAGCTTGAAATCGGAATTCAGTCTTTCAATAAAAATACATTAACGGCCATAAACAGAGCATCTGATCTTGACAGGCTTATAAAGAATGTTGAAACACTTCTCGAAGAGCAGAACATACACATTCATACTGATCTTATTGCCGGTTTGCCTTTTGAGAACCTTGAGAGCTTCAAGGAAAGTTTCAATAAAGCTTATTATGTTAAGAGCAATATGCTTCAGTTGGGCTTTCTTAAATTGCTTCACGGTGCGGACATCAACTCTGATAAAGTGAAATACGGATATAGTTTTAATACTGAGCCACCTTATGAAATAATTAGTAATAATTGGTTATCAGCGGAAGACCTGATTAAAATTAAAAATTGCGAAAAGGCACTTGATAAGCTTTATAATAACGGACGTTTTCTTATTACTTTAGAGTATATACTCAATGTTACAGCTTTTTCTCCTTTTGATTTGTTTTCTTCTTTTGGTGTTTTTATTAAAAATGTCGGTTCATCGCTGACTGAAATAATTGAATGTTTGTATTTACATTTCTCCGAATACTGTGACAGCAATCGCCTGAAAGAATGTATTTTATGTGATTTGGCCAGCATTGATGCAAATATACATATTCCGGATAAAATTAAGGTATATTCACCAGAGTATAAAAGATTGAAAAAGAAATACTCAGAATACTTTCAGGAAAATGTTCGTATTGTTGAATGCAGAGCAATTCATAAGGTTTTTGTTGTGCGAAGCAGCAGTCGAAAAAATCTTATGAATAGATATACAGGTGAATATTTTGAGCTAAACTGAAAATAACAGCAATCGTTTTGATTGCTGTTATTTTTATCTGAATAAATCTGATTATAACACTAACAATAATTTCGAAAGGTAGGTTACAAAATGATTGAAAATGACACAATAAAATTGTTAAGAGAATGTGACGCTGGGACAAAGATGGGTATTTCATCAATTTCTGATGTGATTGATAAGGTTAAGTCAGAAGAAATGAAAAATATTCTGAATAACAGTAAATTCAGGCATGAGGAGCTCGAAAAGAAAATTGAGGATGAATTGATACGCTTCAAAGACAACGGTAAAGAGCCGCCGGTTATGGCAAGCGTAATGTCAAAGGTAAAAACATCACTGAAAATCAGCTTGGATGAAAATGACAGCACAATTGCAGGTATAATTACGGACGGATGCAATATGGGTGTAAAATCACTTAATGAATATCTTAATGATTATGAAGCAGCTGAAGAATATGCAAAGGATATAACAAAAAAATTAATCAATCTTGAAGAAAGACTTGCTGTTGATCTGCGAGATTTTCTTTGAAAGAAAAAAAAGCATCCCACATCGTCAGTGAGATGCTTTAAATTGTTTACAGATGAGCTTTTACATTCGTCTCATAGTGTCCTGTATCCTGAAAACCGTTTTCAGTTCTTATACATTCACCCCATTTATATGCGATGTCTTCATAAGAATCAGTTTCAATTTTTGCTCTGTAGAAACCGTCCTTGCTTCCCATCAGACACCAATCTGATTTCCACATCATATGCCCTGTTGCCTTATATGTCCACAGACACCAGTTATAGTCTGTTTTATCCATAAAAGTAAAGCAATTTTCCCATGTCGTTTGCTGATGAGGGAAAAATTCTCCCATAAACATCGGCACATCCCAATAAATGAGTTTAGTAAACAGAGCAAAAAGATTAAAAATGAAATTGGAGTTATTATAGAAATGAACCTGATATACGACATTATCCCAGCCCTTAAGATATGCCTGTGGCAGTGCTATTGCTGTCCATATGCATTCAAGTGTGATTATATGTTCGGAATCAACTGCTCTTACAGTTTTATACAATCTTGTATATATGGACTCATTATTGATTCTTCTTGTAATTTCACCGCAATCAACATCACACATCGGTTCGTTAAGCAAATCATACATTGCCACAGCAGGATTTCCGTTAAAACGTGTTGCTATTGCTGTCCACAATTCATCAGTTAATTCTCTATAGCGTTCCCCCTGTTCTGTTTTTTCGTACAGACCGCAGGAGTCACCTTTTCCGCTATGAGGTGCATCACTTTGATAGCCTACTGCACCGTGCATATCAAGAATTACATAAAGCTCACGCTTTGAGCATTCCTCGACAACCCAATCAAGACGGGAAAAATCCCATTCACCATTCTCATTGAGAATTTTTGTACCGTTATCGTCATAATAGAAGTTTCTGAACCAGAAAGGAACTCTTACACAGTTGAAGCCCATAGCTTTTATGTTATCAAGGTCGTATTCTGTGATCCAATTGTCCATATAGGTATTCATAAGCTCATAGGCTTTTTCCTGACCGAATCTTTCAGTAAGCTTTGTCAGAACATCATAGTGGTCAGTTGCCTCTTCATATGGAGAGAGCCAGTCTTCCCATATCAGCCATGAACCGAGATTTACACCTTTTAATACAATTTTTTCACCGCGTTTATTTACAATGCTTTGGCCTTTTGTTATAAGAAAATCTTCATCAGTGAAACCGGTTGTGTTGTTATTTGCAAACGCATACAACGACATTGATGAAATTACTGTAATAATCAGCATTAGAACTGACAATATTCTCTTAAATTTTATTTTCATAAAATACTCCTTGTTTGTAAAAACATGTCATCGTTGCACAAAAATGTAGGTGAATGACTGTCACTTTTGTTAATTGAATTAAATAGCAATATGTGAGATAATATCACTGAAAGCGAGGTGATATATATGAGAAAAACTTACATAACAAAAACAAAGACCAATAACAAGGTCTGTTACGGTATAGATATATCGGAAAATGAAACGGTAACTTCATTTCCCGATATATCTGATGATAAAGAAGAGGTTGAACAATTAGCAGTTAAGCTGTCTGATGCCGATATTGCTTTTGTTCATATTCAGGATATCATAAAAGATTTCATAGCGGAAAGAGCTTGTGATAAACTGATTGCCAATTCTTTATTGTAAAACATATCGGGCTGTCTTTTAGAAGGCAGCCTGATTATTACATAAGGCTTCTGTAAATTGCAATAATATCTTCAACAGATGTGTCTCTGGGATTACCGGGACGGCAAGCATCATTGTAGGCATCATTAGCAAGAGAAAGAATGTCTTCTTCTTTGACAATCCCCTTAAGTGAACACTCAATTCCGACATCCTCCGCAAGTTTTGCAACAGCATCACAAGCAGCGTTTCTGTATTCCTCCTGTGTCATAGCTTCGACACCTTTTACCCCCATTGCTACAGCAATATCACGATATTTTTCTCCAGTAAAATCAGCGTTATATCTCATTACAGCAGGAAGAAGCACGGCGCAAGCCTTGCCGTGAGGCATATCATAGTAAGCAGAGAGTGTATGTGCCATAGAGTGATCAACTCCGAGGCCTACATTTGAAAAGCCCATACCTGCAACATACTGTCCGAGGGCCATACCGTCACGTCCGTCTTTTTCATTATTTACAGCTGCACGAAGTGAACGGCTGATAATTTCAATAGCTTTGATATGGAACATATCTGAAAGCTCCCAAGCACCCTTGGTGATATAACCTTCTATTGCATGCGTGAGGGCATCCATACCTGTTGCGGCTGTAAGTGCCTTGGGCATTGATGACATCATATCGGGATCAACAACAGCAACTACGGGGATATCGTGTGTATCAACGCATACAAATTTACGCTTCTTTTCCGTATCGGTAATAACATAATTTATTGTTACTTCTGCTGCAGTACCTGCAGTTGTGGGAACTGCAATAATAGGAACACACTTGTTTTTTGTGGGTGAAAGGCCTTCAAGAGAGCGGACATCTTCAAATTCAGGATTTGTAATGATAATTCCTATTGCCTTTGCTGTATCCATAGCGGAACCGCCGCCTATTGCGATAATGCAATCAGCTTCACAATTTTTGAGAGCATCGACGCCGCCCTTTACATTTTCAATTGTCGGATTTGCTTTAACATCGGAATATACTGAAAATGAAATATTTGCAGCACTAAGTACATTGAGAACCTTATCCGCAACACCAAATTTAATGAGATCAGGATCAGTTACAACAAAAACCTTTGAAAAGCCTCTGCTTTTAATTTCATCAGGAATTGCATTAATTGCTCCTGAACCGTGGTATGATGTTTCATTAAGAGTAAACTTATACATAGGGTAACCTTCTTTCATAATATTTATTATATTATACAATAATCACTATAAATCTGCAACAGTAAAAATAATTTTATTCAAAATCAATAAAAAACAAAAAAACATAAAAATATGAAAAAAAGGCTTGATTTTTTTTAGGTTGTGTGTTAATATAATCAAGCGCCAAATGATTTAGCGATGATTTTTGAAAGGTAGATTCTTCACATGATGGAATGGTATGAAATCCTTATAGGTACATTACTTGTAATTACTTCTATTTTAATAGTTGTGGTTGTGCTTTTGCAGCAGAGCCGTAAAGCCGGTCTTTCAGGTGCGATTGCAGGTGGTGCTGAAACATTTTTCGGTAAGAATAAGGCCCATTCCGCTGAAGCAAAGCTGTCAAGATTTACAAAGATTTTCGGTGTTGTATTTTTTGTACTTTGTCTTGTCTGCACTTTCCTTCTCGCATTTATGGTTTCCCGTTGATCCAGTAGCTCAGTCGGCAGAGCACCTGCCTTTTAAGCAGGGTGTCCGGAGTTCGAATCTCCGCTGGATCACCAAGAAAAGCACTTCTTATGAAGTGCTTTTTTCTTTTATATATGTCATTTTACAGATTATGTACAGAGTTATTCCTATTGCAAATATCTGTTTTGTTGCATTTAGCAGCTCTCCTGCCCAGAATAATGCAGTGTCAAAATCATAGTTGCTGATTTCAGTAATTGCTATAACAATCAGTGCTGATGTTATCATTATGATTCCGAGAATATATATGGTTATCATCATTAATTGTATGTGTGTGAGGGATTTGAGTTTCTGTCTGATATATTTCATTTTATCACCGAGATAATTATATTCTTCAACAGATTTGTAATCAAGCTGTAAATATTTCCATCGGAGGTTTTATATGAATAAAGCCGGAGTTTCGTCTGCATGTTATTATCCTCTCACAACAGAAGCTTCATTTCTTAAGGCTTGTAAAAGCGGTTTTTCTTGTGTTGAATTGTTTTTTAACTCTCCTTCTGAGCTGTCGGATGCATTTATAAATGATATAGTAAGTATGCAAAAGGAATATGATATTGATATTCCTTCAGTGCATCCGTTTATGTCATTTGCTGAGTCATTTTTTCTTTTCAGTTCATATGAACGACGATTTTTTGATATTCTTGATTTATATAAAAGATTTTTTGAAATTATGCAGAAGCTTGGAGCTGAAATATTTATAATACACGGTGCAAAAATTCCCGGTTCAATAGATGATGAATTGTATTTTGACCGTTTTCATAAGCTTATCAGTATCGGAAAAGAGTATAATGTTTCTGTGTGTCAGGAGAATGTCGTGAATTATCGGTCTGAAAGCGTTAGTTTTATGAAAAAAATGAAAAATGCTATTGGGAATGATTTCTCGATGGTTTTAGATATTAAGCAGGCACGAAGAGCAAACGAATTACCTGAAGATTTTATAAATGAACTCGGTTTTTGTATAAAGCACGTGCATATAAGTGACTATAACGACAAATCAACATGCATTCCACCACTTGAAGGTGAGTTTAATTTCATTGAATTTTTTAATTACATGAAATCAGTCGGTTATGACGGAAAATTTATTATTGAATTATATAATCATTCATATGAGAACGAGCATCAGATTATTAATTCTTATAATAAAATAAATAAATTACTGATTGATTATTAAAGATAAGTGTGATAATATAAATTTACAAAAAATAGAAATGGTCGGTTATTTGATATGAAATGTCCTTATTGTCTTTATCCTGAAAGTAAAGTAATTGATTCCCGTCCCGCTGATGACGGACAGAGAATACGAAGAAGAAGAGAATGCATAAAATGCAATAAAAGGTTTACTACATACGAAGCTATTGAAGGTCAGCCGGTTATAATTATTAAGAGAGACAAATCGCGTCAGGTTTTTGACAGAACTAAGCTTCTGAGCGGTATGCTGAGGGCATGTGAAAAGAGACCTGTATCACTTGAAACTCTTGAAAATGCTATTGATGAGATTGAAAGCCAGCTTCAGAATTCACTTGAAAAAGAAATCCCATCTGTTCTTATCGGTGAAATGGCTCTTGAAAAGCTTAAAACTATTGATGAAATTGCATATGTCAGATTTGCATCTGTATATCGAGATTTTAAGGATATTCAATCCTTTATGGATGAACTTAAAAATCTGAAAAACGCCAAATAATTAATCACCTATCCCGAAATCTCGGGATAGGTGATAACTTTTATTGGTTGTTTTTATAAATAGCCTTTAGACCGTACAGTATAAGGTCCGGCTCATAACTGACTTCCCTTTTACAATATGAGGAAATATTTTTTGCTAAGCCGCCTGTTACAATAACATTATTAACATTTTTACCCAGAGCATCTTCTATTCTGTCGCACATACCGTCAAGCATAGATGCGGTCCCGTGTATTATACCAGCCTGCATACTTGTGACTGTATTAGTGCCGAATGGCGGACAGTTTTTTACATCTATATCAATTTTCGGCAACAATGAAGCTGAGCCGGAAAGTGCTGATAATGAAATACCAACACCGGCGGTAATAATAGCTCCGATGAATGCTCCGTTTTCATCAATAATGCTGATTTTAGTTGCTGTACCGAGATCTGCTATAAGACAAGGATAGCTGTATTGGTTTATTGCTCCGACCGCGCAGGCTATAAAATCGGCACCAAGCTGAGTAGGATTATCAATATTGATCTGAAGGCCTGTTTCAATATCTTTTTTGATGTCAGACGGTATATGTCCTGTCAGAAATCTTATTGCGTTTTTAATAAGTCCCGTAACATCAGGCACTACCGAACTCAGAATTGAAGCTGTGATATTATCAAGTGTGATACTATTCATATCACATATACCTTTTATTTCAAGGGCATATTGTTCAAAGGTTCTTGATGAGTCAGTTTTAAGTCTTGCTTTTAATATCAGCTCATCGTTATTAAAAATTCCGAATAAAATGTTTGTATTACCAATATCAACTGCTAATAGCATATTATTTCACCCTTATAAATCAAACTTAAATAAATCAAGAATTCTTATAAAAAGTCCACCCTGTACGGAACGGTGTCTGAAGCCTACTACTTCCGATGTGTGAGTATCATACCAGTCTGTCATAGGAACGCGTGACGGAGAAACATTATATGTATTCCACAGAGGATTGATGAATGAGATGAATTCATCCTTTGTCGGTGCAAGAGATGCAACCCATACTAACCAATCTGATTTTGTGTATGATTTTCTGTTATCAAGCGGAAGTCCGTATGCATTCATATGCTTAAAATAAGAACAGAATTCAGAATAATAAACACTAGGGGCAAAAAGACCTGTGCCCCATATCTTATCCCAAATCATATTATACTTCATACTGAAGGTGTCAACTTTATCAAAAGTAAGTCTGAAGCTGCCATCAGAATTAGCAGCTGTTTTAACCCAGTTATCAGCCATATCTTTTGCAATATTATAATACCTGTCAGCTTCGGCATTTAAGCTTTTCATTCTGAGAAGCAATGAGTATCCAGCTATTCCCATAATTGCCTTAAGAGAAAGATTTGTGTTATGGGCAAGATGACCTGCAAAATCGTCGGTACATAACTGATTTTCGGGATCCATACCAAATTTAACGAGATATTTAACCCATTTTTCGAGAATATCCGAGTACAAATCAAAGAAATCGGTGTTATGGTCACGAAGAGCAATATTTGTCATCATTATAATCATGTTTCCGCATTCTTCAACAGGCATCTGGAATTCAAGGTATCTGCCCTCTTCTTTATGGTTTTTTCCGTAAACCTGACCGAGAACAAGAGGATACTGTCCGACATCATGGGGTGCAAAATCAAATTTCCAGTCATCAGAGGCGGCAAATTTGAAAATAGGTCGAAGCATGGCTTTTAACAATTCTGTATTGTAAAGAATAAAAAACGGTGATGACGGATAGGTTACGTCTACAGTGGCAGCGCAACCGTTACTGAAGCATTCCTTTGAAACAAAGATATTATTACCTTCATTATCGCAGGCAAGCTTATGTGCAGCAATTACTTGGCGGTATGATAGTTCAATAATCTCAGCATATTCAGTTCCGCCTGCTCTGACTGCATCATTTCTGATTTTCTCTGATTTTTCAGTGCATAACACATACATATGCTCAGCTTCTTCAAAAGCCTCAAAAAGCACATCACATATATTGTTATTAATTTTTTTCCAATATGCTTCAATATGTTCTCCGAAATAATTAAGAGAAAAAATATCATCGTATGCAAAAACGATATGACCAAGGCTGTTATCCAAGCTTATAATGGCTTTAATCTTACATTTTCCTTCATCTTCTGCAATATCAATTGCTTCATCTTGAGAATTAACGGCAACATAGAAATAACCCCAGTCAATTCTTAAATCATCACCGGATCGTGAAAGAATATCCTGTTCATCACAGCCCATTTTTCCGAATGTCAGGGTTTCATATTCAGAAATTTCAGCAGAAACAGCTTTCTCGCCTGACTTGTTAACAGCAATCTCTTCAGAAATCTCAAAGCTGACCTTAAGACTGTGTTTTTTTCCATCCTTTGATTTACAAAATACTCTTACATAAGAAACAGGTCGGGATAATCTGTACAGATCGTCGGTAAATAAAGGAGTATAAAAACTCACCTTCAGAGAAACTAATTCATTGCTGAAATAATAATCTGTGTGCATTGCAGAAACGCGAAGATCCTTTTGTTCGATAATCGGTTCATTTCCCTCTCCCATAAAACGATAGCAAAGCTCGTCAATGTATATCAAGCCTTTTATCGGATTGGGTGAGCCGGTCCAATGCTCAGTTGTTGTTTCGTAAAGCTTGTCAGCAGGTGACCAAATTGAAAAATAAGGATCAACTGTTATTAGCGGTACAGATGGCGGTCTCAATTTCATAATTGTCTCTCCATTAGCCTTTTTATTTAATAATAACATCTGTTTGTACATTTTTACAATAGAAATAATAAAATTTGATGTAATAATTGAAGATGTAAATTATTTGTGATAGAATAATAATGTGACGGAGGTATCAGATATGGTCAATAATAATTCAATTGTCTTTAAAAATGAAAATATTTTCCCCATAGGAATAGTTTCATCATACGGTAAAGCAGAAAATGCCCATCTGCTTTTGCAGAAAAAAGAGCTTCAGATAACCACTAATGAGGATGATCTGTTTATTCTGTCAAACAAAAGAACCGGAAAAAATTCATACATAGTTCTTGATTTCGGTAAAGAATTGCACGGTAAAATAAGAATTCTTACTTACCTGATTTCCGGAAGTGATTCGGCACAAATGAGAATTACATATGGTGAATCAGTCTCTGAGGCATTAAGCTCTGTCGGAAAAAAAGGTGCTTCCAATGATCATTCTGTGAGGGATTTTGAATTTGCTTTTCCTCCATACAGTGATATGAGTTTTAATGAATCAGGCTTCAGATTTGCGAAGATTGAGCTTCTGAGTAAGAATACAAGCGTTTCAATCAAGGCAATAACTGCAACTGCAATCTATAGGGATGTTGAATATCTGGGTTCATTTAACTGCAGCGATGAAACATTAAATGAAATCTACAATACTGCCGCGTATACCTGTCATCTTAATATGCAGCAATATATATGGGACGGTATCAAGAGAGACCGTCTTGTTTGGGTTGGTGATATGCATCCTGAAATGCTTGCCGTGAGGACCGTTTTCGGAAATAACAGTATTATAGAAGAAAGTCTCAGATTTATGCGGAATACCACTCCCCTTCCTCATTGGATGAACGGTATGCCGACTTATTCACTTTGGTGGATTATTATATTGTGGGATTGGTATTACTACAGCGGTAACAATGATTTTATGTCTGAAAATCAAGATTATGCTCTCGAATTGATTAAAATTATCTGCTCGCTTGTAAATGATGACGGAAGTGATAATCTACCATCATATTTTCTTGATTGGCCGTGTAACAACAAAAAGGCAGGAATAAGCGGTTCAAGAGCCTTGCTGGCATTTTGTCTTGATAAGTCTTCAGATATGGCTGAATACTATGAAGATAAAGCATTATCTGATAATTGCAAGATTAAGAAGCAATTTTTGATATCATCAAAGGCTGAGAGCTTTGGTGCAAAACAGGTTGACGCATTTTATTCACTTTCCGGTTGGGTTGACAAATCTGAGGCGGCTCATCGAATACTTAAAGACGGTTGTAAGGGTTATTCAACATTTATGAGTTATTATCTTCTTAAGGCTGCAGCTGAAGGAGATTTTGATGCTACATTAAATTCTCTTATTGAATACTACGGCGCTATGCTAAAAATGGGTGCAACAACCTTCTGGGAGGATTTTGATATTGAATGGTGTAAAAATGCTTATCCTATAACTTCTCTTCCTCAGACTGATAAAAAAGATATTCACGGAGATTTCGGTAAATTCTGCTACAAGGGCTTGCGGCACAGTTTATGTCACGGTTGGTCTTCGGGACCTGTTGCATTTCTTGCCGAAGAGGTTCTCGGTATAAAGATTTCTGCACCAGGATGCAGAAAGGTTGCTATTAATCCGAATTTGGGTTCACTTGAATATGCTGAAGGGACATATCCTACTCCATTCGGAGTGATAAGAGTAAAAATCAGAAAAGAAAATGACGGTCGGATATCAATTAAGTATTCGGCGCCCGATGAAATTGAGATAACGGCAGCAGGTGAATAAAATGGATTTTAATTCTATCGCTCAAGAAAGACAGTCTTGTCGTAAATTTAATTCTGAAAAAAAGGTAGAAAAGGGAAAGCTTTTTTCGGTTATTGAAACTGCGGTTCTGGCACCCTCTGCCTGCAATAGTCAGCCGTATAGAATTACTGTATTTGAAGATGAAAAAGCTAAAGAAGTTGCACATCATGTTCAAGGTATGGGAATGAATGGTTTTGCGACGGATGCCAGAGTAATGCTCGTAATTTCTGAAGCACCGTATAATTCTACTGCTGCTCTTGGTGCAAAATTAAAAAATAATGATTATCGTTCCATAGATATCGGAATTTTGACATCATATATAACATTGAGAGCAACAGAATTAGGACTGAGCACATGTATATTAGGTTGGTTTGACGACAAGAGAATCAGACAGCTTTGTGGTATAGAGGCTCCTGTAAGATTAGTTATAGCAATGGGATATTCGATTGATGATTATCCGTTGAGGCAAAAAAAGAGAAAAGATATTTCTGAAATTGTAACATTTAAGTAATGTCAAATAATGAAAAATCACACGGTATTAAGGTTACCGTGTGATTTTTTTCAGAATGCAAGAATTCCTTTTTTTGTTGATTTCAGTTTTGACATAAATGTCGGCTCCATGCCGTAGCAAAATATAATATGTTCACATAATATAACATCAATATTATCAAGAAGCTTTGACAGCTTTTCGGTCAGAATTCTGTCTTCGTGTGAAGGTGTTGAAAAGCCTTGATCGTGATTATGAGAAATAACAATTCCTTTGGCTTTAAGAAGGATTGCTTTTTGAATTATTGTGGTGAAATCTGTATGTACCATTGAATCGGAGCCCTGAGTAATTTCGTCAACGGTAATTACTTCCGTTCTGCCGTTAAGATAAACGACAACAAACTTTTCGGGTCCTCTTTTCATGTAATACTTCTTAAGGAATTTATATGCATCTTCTGATGATTTGATATGTTTGATGTTTGTTGTTTTTGCTCCTTCATAGTATGAAATAAATTCACCTAAAAGCTTTATGAGGGTTGCCGCCTCCGGCCCAATGCCTTTTACTGCTTGTAAGGCTTCAATGGGAGCTTCAAATACTGCCTGAAACGATCCGAATTCGTTAATAAGCATATGCGCGATTTCATTTGTATCAGTTCTCGGTATAGCATAAAACAGTAAAAGTTCAAGTACATTATGATCGTGGAAGGAGTCAAGACCATATTTTCTGAATTTTTCTTTTACTCTTGCTCTGTGAGCTTTATGAAGATCTGATTTTGAAATAGCTGTTTTGCTGCTTTCAGTTACCATAGAATCAACCTTCCTGTTAAGATAAATTAAAATAATCATTTATGCCATCTGCAATTGCTCGTCCGATATAATCCTGATTGACAGGATTTGCCAGTACGTGACTTTCAACATAGTTAGTAAGAAAGCCGGTTTCAACAAGTACAGACGGACAGTTATCAACCCTTGTAACATAGAACGGATAGAATTTAATTTTTCTGTCTATATTTTTATAATTCTCATCAGACTCGACATAAATACTTTCAGAATATATGTCAACTAATCTATTATGGATTGATGCTGCCAATGGCTGTGAATACGGTGTAAAATAAAATGTATGTGTACCGCTTTGTGATGATGCCGCTGAACCGTCACAATGAATGCTGACAAATATATCAGGATTATTTGTTACACACATATCAGTACGCTGTGACAACGACAGACTTGAATCCATAGTTCTGGTCATTATAACTTTTGCACCCATAGCTTCAAGATAAGCTTTTACTTTTAATGTAATTGCAAGTGTAACTGATGCTTCTGAAACGGTATTGTCAGAATTTGCAGTTCCCACCATGGAAATACCGCCGTGTCCTGCATCAAGCATAACCGTTTTGCCTGTTAAACCTGAATTTGTAATATTTTTGAAGCTTATCAAGAGATTGTTGTCTGAATCGTATTTTACATCACAACCGTAATAGGCACCGTTTGATTTTAGATATAGGCGCAATATCGTTTTTTCTGCATTCTGTTTAACAACTTCATAACGAGAAAACAGACTGCTGTTGTTCAGATTGATTGATGATAAATTATCGATATTGGCAGAATAATAGAAATTTACGTCAACATATTGAGCGTTATATTCATTAATGTTAAATGAAAAGCTTTCATATCCTTTTTCATAATTCAGCAGCTGTTGTGTAACGGTAACAGGAGCCTTCCAATCTGTATTGAATGATATTGTTTCAATCGAATTTTCGGCATTTGTTATATTGTTAAATGTTATTTTATTGGTCGGAAGATTAAATCCGTCATATATAAGAACAGAATCGACACCGTACACATTTAATCCGCTTTTTAATTCGTATCTCAGATAACCTTCTTCGGAACAAGTAATTTTTTCAACATAATCCAGTGTACCGTCAGGTAAGGCGGTGACATCAGGATGGTATGTATCATAGTCATCTACAGTGCTCAGAAGCTTTGTGTTATCATACTTTATCATACACATAAGAGATTTGCCTAAATTCTGATCGTTAAAGGGAGAGATTTCAGAATTTGAAATTGACTCTTTGTTATGGTTACCGGACAGAGTAAGTGAGGCAATTGATAAAAATACCTCACTGCACTCTATGACATCAAATGACTGGTTATTAAAACAAATCATAGAAAGCTTGCCGGAGGAAAAATCCTTGGCATAAAAAGAAATACTGCAGCTGTATTTTTCATACCCCTGAGGAATAATTGTGTTATCCGTGTTCTCAACAGGAGTCATTTCAAAATAAGAACCATTTATTACGGCAAAAACCTCAGAGTCCGCCGGACATACGGCATATGGCGAAAAAGCAAAATCAGTACCGATTGATATGTTTTCTGCCGGATAGAAGGAATTGAACATATCTGCATTGTTTATAATGTCATATTGATATTCAGCCGCATCAGCAGAGAACACGAACTCATTTAATCCGGGGTGTAAAACAAAGCTTTCTTCAAATGCTTTATTTTCTGATTTAATATATGTATCATTGCAGAATACTGAAAGGTTTTCAGTGGCAGTATGACCATTGAATTTTGCTGAGCCATTATTTAATTCAACAGAGCTTATAAAAAAGGCATCCTGATTATCACCGTTTACATCATTAAGGAATATCGCAAGATCACGGGCGAGAGCTTTTTTATTTATTAATGACGAAACACCGTAAAAACAGCTTCCGTCAAAGGAAAAACAATTATAAAGTGCCTTTAATTGCGAGTTGATTTCAGTGCTGAGTCCCCATTCCTTGTCATTACTGAAAATAAGATCAAGTCTGTGTTCACAATATAAGGGGATTTTATAATAATCACTGAAATAATTCCACCATATTGCAATGCTTTCATAAGGAAACTCTGTATTTCCTGTTGTGCTGTTGATATCAACATAGCCGAAGTCAATATAATTGTTTTCGAAAACCTCAATCACATATCTGTCTGCAAATAAAGCTTCATTATCCGAATGGATTTCCACACCGAAATTAACCTTGGGATAGTTCAGCCTTATATAAGCAGAGATGTTCTGAGTATAATTTACAAAATTGTCTGTTCCTAAAACCGAATCAACAGACAGCAGAACACTGTTAAACGAATATTTACTCAGATAATTGTCAAGCAAAGATGTGTTTAATTTGTTTTGGGAGAAAAAGCTGTCATCAACTACCAGTACCGGAGAACATCCGATATGATTTACATAGAATAAAAAATATCCGAGAATATCAAAATTGCTACCATCTGTTTCCGCAAGGGATGAATACTTGTTACTTGTATCGGGCACAACGAACACAGTATCGGGAATAAAATTCCGATAATAGTCCATATCGGAATAAATTGCATATTTAACAGCTTCGGTGCCGTCTGTGGCTTCAGCTGATATATCTGTATTGAGGTTAACCCAGATAGCATTCATATTGTCAGCTAATGTTGCTTTAGTTTCATTGGCAAGGTACAGATTTTTCAGTTCATCTATAATCTCTTCGTTGCTTTTTATCTCGGGTTTTTCTTTTCCCACGCTCTGAAAAAAAGAGACCGGAATTATATTTGGCAGAATATTAAGCTCTGAAAAACCGAAAAATACTATAACAACGGCAACTAAAATAAAGATTATAGGAATTAAAATAAATTTTGTTTTTTTCATAGAAAATAATTGCCTGTTTAAATTCAGGAATTGTTTTCCTCCTCATTTTTCTTTTTCATTTCAACAATATTTGTTTTTACATCTATTCTGTCATAAAATTCTTTAAACCTTATTGAAAAAGTAATCAGTTTTTCGCAATTGCTGCAGAAAAACAATGCTGAAAATGACTGATTTACAATCTTCCAATCAGACATACGTTTCATAGGTTTTTTACAAACATTACAATCACAACGCATTCTTGACTTGTCAACTTTAGGATTATTAATATTGGTTATAACCGTAGATTTAAACAAAAGCTTCTGGTAAAATGAACTGTCACAAATTACAGCAGTATTCAGAAGATGTTCTCTGTTAAAGCATTTCTTCAGACATCTTAAGCCAAGCAGGGAATCCTCGAGAGCTCTGTGAAAGCTGCAGTCGGAAACGTCAATTCCCATATGAACGGCAGCATTTACGAGACCTATCTGCTGATTGCCTGCGCCGACAATAAATTCCTGACAGTATTTTTGTAAGTCAACATATTGTGTTAAAAACGGAATTGTCGGAAAACCGCAGAACATTGAAAAATTGTCTACAAGAACGCGAATATCCGAATTGCCCCATGACATAAATATGCAGTTTCTCTTGCCTATCCATTTTGTGAAATCAGAAATTGCTTTCTGAAAAGAGATACCGGAGCTCATATCCTCATTTGATATATGTGTCAGATTCTTAACTCTTCCGCTTAATTTCTTGATAAGCTGTGAACGGATTATAACTGAAAAAGTATCAATTACCTCAAGCTCTTCATCAACCATTACTGCACCGATTTCGAGTACTTCGTTGACAAAAGCTTTTTTTATCTTGCTGTACGAGTTATTCCATTCAAGATCCATTATGACATAGTACATAGTTTCACCAAATATTATAATTTTTTGCTATTATAATATATAATAAGAGTTTATTCAACATACTTTATGAAAATTTTATTTACATATTGTGGAAAATTTTGTTTTGTTATATAATGTTTTTCGTGTGAGGAGGAATTTGTTTATGTATATAAGAACAGCTACTGTTGCTGATTTGAATCAAATTCTTGAAATTTATGAAACCGGCAGAAAATATATGAGAAGCAACGGCAATCTGACTCAATGGAATGATGGTTATCCTTCGAAGGAATTATTGTCAGATGATATTGATAAAGGTCAGTTGTTTGTTGTATGTGATGATGTTGAAATAATTTGTGTTTATGCATTTATTGAAGGGCCTGATATCACCTATAAAAAAATCTATAACGGTGCTTGGCCTGATGACAGACAGTATTATGTTATTCACAGAATCGCAGTTGCTCATCACAGAAAAGGAATTGCAAGCTTTGTTTTTAACCACTGTCTTGAGCTTTTTCCGGTTATCCGCATTGATACACACAAGGATAATATTCCAATGCGCAATTCATTAGAAAAAAACGGTTTTAAATATTGCGGTATCATTCATCTTCTTAACGGTGATGAACGACTTGCATATCAGAAAGAAAGGTAATTATTATGAATATTCCACAGGTACTTATAGATTATGCGATTGAACTTGAAAATAAAACTAAAATGAACTTCCCTGCTCTTGCTCCCCTTGCTAAACAGTGCTATCTCAATACAATAGAAACAACTGTAAAAGAATGTGAAAACGGTGATTATTTTGTAATTACAGGTGATATTCCTGCAATGTGGTTAAGAGACAGCTCTGCTCAGCTTAGACCTTATGTTCGGCATTGCAATGCCTCGGAGGAGCTATGTGAAATATTTAAGGGTGTAATCAGAAGACATGCATTTTATGTTAATCTTGATCCCTATTCAAACGCTTTCAATGAGATTAAGCACGATGAATCTCATAGCGATGACACCGATTTTTCTTCGCCTTATATCTGGGAAAGAAAGTATGAGGTTGACTCATTGTGTGCTTCTGTTTATCTGCTTTCAGATTATTTTGAAGCTACAGGAGACTTATCTGTTTTTACAGAAGAAGTTCATAAAATGCTCAGAGCAATCGTAGATACATTCGTTTCTGAACAAAAGCACGCTGAAAACTCTTCATATTATTTCAGAAGAACGGATTGTCCCGAAACAGATACAATGCCCTGTGACGGTAAAGGAAATCCAGTGGGCTATACCGGCATGACGTGGTCCGCCTTCAGACCGTCTGATGACAGATGCAAATATAATTACCTTATTCCTGCTAATATGATGTGTGTTGTAGCCATGAAAAAAGCAAGGAAAATTTTTGAAACAGTTTACTGTGATGTTGATTACAGTCAAAGAACTGAAAAACTTATCAATGAGGTTGAAAAAGGTATTAAAGAATTCGGTGTATTTGAGCATCCGAAATTCGGAAAAATATATGCTTATGAAACCGATGGCTTGGGAAACTATCTCCTTATGGATGATGCTAACTCCCCCAGTCTGCTGTCGGCTCCATATCTCGGATATTGTGATATAAATGATGAGATTTATCAGAATACGCGGAAATTTATTTTGTCTGAAAACAATCCTTTTTATTTTGTAGGTTCTGCAGCAAAAGGAATCGGCAGTCCACATACCGGTAATGATATGATTTGGCATATCTCACTTACTATGCAAATTCTAACATCAAATAACAAGGAAGAAATTTTATCCTGTCTTGAAATGCTTTCAAAAACACATGCTGAAACCAACTTTATGCATGAGTCCTTTAATAAGGATAATCCACATGATTTCACAAGAGAATGGTTTGCTTGGGCAAATTCACTGTTTGCACAAATGCTTGCTAATCTTGATAATTTAATTTAAATAAAATTTTCAGTTTTGTGTATCAAAAGATTATTATATTTAACACAAATTTTATATTGCACATATTTGTTTACTTATGATATAATCGAAAAAAAGTCGAAATCAACTATATTTGGCTTTATGATAGGAGTGTCAGTTAATATGAAACAGCTTTATGAGGGAAAAACAAAAAATGTTATGCTTGATGAAGAAACAGGCATAGTGCATCTTTTCTTCAAAGACAGTGCTACGGGCGAAAACGGTGTGTTTGATCCCGGCTCAAATACTGTCGGCGGCAGCGTTGAGGGCAAAGGCAAGGTTGGTCTTGAGGTTTCAAAGTATTTCTTTGAGCTTATGGAAAAGAACGGTATTCCCACTCAGTATCTTGGTGCAGATATTGAAAAAGGTCTTATGAAGGTCCGCAATCTCACTGTCCCCAGACTTGAATTTATTGTTCGCTATTTTACAGCAGGCAGTATGTGCAGAAGATTTACTCTTGAAGAAGGTATTCCGTTTGATCCTCCTTATGCAGAGGTTACTCTTAAGGATGACGAGCAGGGCGATCCCCTCATCAGCGAAAGAATATGTCTTATGAAGGGTATCCTTAAGGAAGGCCAGTATGAAGAAGCACAGAAGGTTGTTCTCAGTGTTGGTGAGGTTCTTAAAAAAGAGCTTGCTTCTATGAATCTTACACTTATCGATTTCAAGATTGAAGTCGGTTATGATGAAACCGGAAAAATTTATCTT
>JAZNRX010000115.1:0-3594 GCA_045590915.1 Acutalibacteraceae bacterium
CGTCATTTATACATATATCGGAAAAAATCTTATTTTCCCCGTCAAAAACCTCAACCTGCAGTATCATTCTGTTCTGAACGGAATATCTGCCGTCTCTCAGAAAAGAAAGAAGACCAAGCTCATTACTGTCAAGCCCGCACAGATATGCAAGCCTTCCCGCATTTATTCCTAAAATATTTTTGTTATGCTCTGCGGCAATTTTTGCGGCTCTGAGCATCGAACCGTCACCGCCGACGCTTATTACCATATCCGAATTCTTTACATATTCCCGAGGATTTTCGAATACATTATCCGCTAATTCCGGAAAGTCTCCCCTCTGAACAAGGGAAAAGCAGTATTCAATCTGATTTATTTCAAGTTCACGGCATATATCAAGAGTTACGCTTTTTGCCCTGTCTCTTGTGAGATTGGGAATAATTGCTATTTTCACAGCCCATATCCCTCTTTCGTAAAAATTTATTTATCAAGCTCTTTATGTGAGTCATTTACAACGGCTTCAGGAGAAATATCGGCATGCTCTCCCTTTTCCTTGGATAGATAAAGAAGATATTCAATATTTCCCTCGGGACCCTTTATTGGAGAATAATCAATACCCTTGACGGTAAAACCTGTTTCCTTTGCAAAATCAACTATTTTGTTAACTACCTCGATGTGTGTGCTTTTTTCTCTGACGACGCCTTTTT
The DNA here is from genome assembly GCA_045590915.1 of Acutalibacteraceae bacterium. GTDB lineage: Bacteria > Bacillota > Clostridia > Oscillospirales > Acutalibacteraceae > RUG806. Next base: position 684 of record JAZNRX010000115.1, read on the forward strand.
TTCCGACCTTTTCTTTTCCTGCTTCAAACTGAGGCTTTATGAGAGCAACACACTCACCTGTGTCACAAAGAAGCTCATACACCTTTGGAAGCACAAGGCAAAGAGATATAAAGGAAACATCTATAGAGGAGAAATCTGTTTTTTCGGGAATCTGCTCCTCGGTTATGTATCTGACATTTGTTCTTTCAAGATTTATAACTCTTTCATCGCTTCGAAGCTTCCATGCAAGCTGACCGTAGCCCACATCAACACAGTAAACCCTGACGGCTCCCCGCTGAAGCATACAGTCCGTAAATCCGCCGGTTGAAGCACCGATATCCATACAGACCTTTCCTTCAAGAGATATGGGGAAAACGGACATAGCCTTTTTCAGCTTATATCCGCCGCGGCTTACAAATTCCATACCGCCGCGTACCTCAATCTTATCGTCAGGCTTAATATTATCCCCTGCCTTGAGTGCTTTCTGTCCGTTTATATACACAATGCCTGCCATAATGGCGGCTTTCGCTTTTTCACGGCTTTCGAAATAGCCTTCATTGGTAAGAAAGGCATCGAGCCTTAATTTTTCAGCCATCTTATTTACCTCTGATCGTATTATAAATGCCTTCGGAATCAAGAGAATAATGCTTCATAAGTCCTTTTACCGTATTCTGCGGCGGGAATTCTCCCTCAACCGCAACACTCCTGTAAATACCGTTGAAATCAAACTTAAAAAGCTTATTCCCGAAGGTTTCGCCTATTCCGCCGAAGCGCTGTCCTTCCTCAAAGAAAAAGACCTTTTTGCAATTCAATGCCGCTTTTACCGCTTCATTGTTTACGGGCTTAATGGCATTAAGCTTTATTATAAATGCTTCAATATTTTCTTCTTTAAGCTTTTTTCGTGCCGAAACGGCTTCAGTGAAGCATCTTCCGTATGTCACTATTGCAATATCTGTTTTTTCACCGTACACATCAAAATCACTTCCCGACGGAGTAAAATCCTCGGGCATAGAGGGATTTACACCTCTGGGATACCTTACGGCAACAGGGCCTTCAAAATCATACAGGGCTCTGTCAAGACACATTTCAAGCTCTCTGAAATCAGTGGGAGCAAAAACAGAAATATCGGGTATTGTATTAATGAATGCGGCATCAAAAACTCCGTGATGTGATTCACCGTCCGCACCCACAAAGCCTGCACGGTCTATGCCGAAAACGATTTTCAGCTTCTGCATGGCACAGTCGTGGATTATCTGATCATATGCTCTTTGCAAAAAAGAGGAATATACGGCAAACACGGGGAACATTCCGCCTCTTGCAAGCCCTGCGGCAAAGGTTACAGCGTGCTGTTCAGCAATTCCCACATCAAAAAATCTGTCGGGAAAACGCTTACTGAATTCATCAAGACCGCAGCCCACACCCATAGCGGCAGTTATGCAGCATATTCTGTCGTCCTTCTCGGCGGCTCTTATCATGCATTTTCCGAAGGCATCGGAAAAGCTTTCGGCTGAATACTCGGGCTCACCCGAAACAAGATTGAAGGCAGACACACCGTGAAATGCAGTGGGTGCCTTTTCCGCATATTCACAGCCCTTGCCCTTTACTGTATTTATATGAAGCACAACGGGAGAATTTACAGCTTTTGCACCTTCAAGTGCAGAAATAAGATGATTTATATCGTGCCCGTCAACGGGCCCCATATATCTAAAGCCCAGATCCTCAAACATAGTTGAATTGTATACCGTGTTTTTTATAAAGGTCTTAAGATTATATATAGCCTTTACAAGAGACTTTCCCACAAAGGGAATATGATTAAGAGTCTTTTCAGTACGGGATTTGAAATGGACATATCTGGGAGTGGCTTTCATCTGTGCAAAATATCTTGCAAGAGAGCCTACATTGGGAGAAATGGACATTTCATTGTCATTAAGAATTACAATAAGCTTTGTTCCGTCTCCCGCTCTGCCGGCATTGTTAAGAGCCTCGTAGACCATACCGCCCGTAAATGCACCGTCACCGACAACGGCTATTGTAAAATTATCATTACCCGCTATTTTGTTTGCGGTTGCAATTCCGAATGCCGCAGAAAGAGCAACACTGGAATGACCGCCCGACATAATATCGTGTTCACTTTCATTTCTTCTTGTAAATCCCGATATTCCGTCCGGCTGTCTTAATGTATTGAAGCTTTCTCTTCTGCCTGTAAAAAGCTTATGGGTATAACTCTGGTGGGAAACATCCCATATTATTTTATCTTCGGGGGAAGAAAAAACACGGTGAAGGGCTATTGTCAGTTCAACAACCCCGAGATTTGAAGCCAGATGTCCGCCTGTTTTTGAAACCGTCTGCAAAAGCTCATTTCTGACCTCCTCGGCAAGAACGGGAAGCTCACTTTCCTCAATTTTTCTGAGGTCGGCAGGACAGTTTATATGCGGTAAATACTTTCCTTCCACTTTAATTCACCCAAAAATCAGTTTTTCCTGTTAAGAAGACCTTCTGCTATCTGTCTTATTTCCTCAGCCCGCACACCGAAATGGTTTAGTGCTTCAAGAGAATTCTTCGTATGAATAGCGGCAAGCTCCTTGGCTTTTTCTATACCGAAAAGGGATACATATGTTACCTTTCCGTTTTTGACATCGCTTGAGTCACCGCCTTCTTCGGCTTCAAGCACATCATCCGTTATCTGAAAAGCAAGACCAAGCTCTCTTGCAAAGTCCCTTGCATAAGAAATTTCAATATCATCAGCACCTGCCGCAATAAGTCCCAACGCACAGGCACTTTCTATAAGTGCGGCAGTCTTAAGGGTATCCATTTCCATAAGCACGGGAAGTGTTGCGGGAGTGTTTTCATATCTCAAATCAATGAACTGTCCGCCTATCATTCCCTTCATTCCTGCAAGAACGGCAAGCTCCTTTACGGCTCTCACTGCATT
>JAZNRX010000116.1:0-2412 GCA_045590915.1 Acutalibacteraceae bacterium
CGTTATGAAAAGGCGGTTGACTTTGATGGCTCGGGCTCAGTTACAGTCCTTGCTGTTACAACGATGCCCGGTGACGACGTAACACATCCCGTTCCCGATAATACCGGCTACATTACAGAGGGTCAGTATTATCTCAAGGGGGGAAGAATTGAACCCTTCGGATCTCTTTCACGACTCAAGCAGAATGTCAACAGCAAAACGCGTAAGGATCACCGTATTCTTATGGACTCTATGATTAGATTGTATTCATCCTATAAAGAAACATTGGAAAAGAAGAATATGCGCTTCTCTATGAACCGTTGGGACGAAAAATTATTGAAATATGGTCAGCTTTTTGAAAATAAGCTTATGGATTTGTCGGTTAATTTAACACTTGAGGAGTCACTTGACCTCGGTTGGCAGATTCTTGCAGATTGTTTCCAAAAAGATGAAACAGGAATTAAGTCAGACCTTACAGATGAATTCTGGCCTGTAAAGTAAGGAGGACTGAATTTTGGCAAAAATCAAATTAACTAAAAATGAGTTAAAGGTACAGAAAGATGCTCTTAAAATGTATCAAAGATATTTGCCTACGCTGACACTTAAAAAGCAACAGCTTCAATCGGAAATAAGAATAATTGAAGCAAAGGCTGTCTCGATAAGACAAGAACGGGAAAACTTAGAGAAAGATTTTTCTTCATGGATTGCTGTTTTCAGCGAAGAAAGTGCTTTCCCCGACGGAATTATTACTGTAAGCAACATCCGCAAAGGGACGGGAAACATTGCAGGTGTTACGATTCCCACTTTTGAGGGTGCAGACTTTTCCAGAGGCGATTATGATTTATATGAAACACCACTTTGGGTGGATATTGCAGCAAATCATATGGAAAAAGCAATGTCACTTGATTTAGAGGCAGAAGTGTTGGACGAACAGGTAAGGCTTTTAGAAAAAGAATTGCTTTCTACTTCGCAAAGAGTCAACCTGTTTGAAAAAGTAAAAATCCCTGAAACACAGGCAAATATCAAAAAGATATCAATTTATATGGCAGACCAACAGGTCAGCGCTGTTGTGCGTTCAAAAATTTCAAAACGCAAAATAGCCGCTCGTGATGAAGCATCTTCGGGAACGGAGGTGTACGCTGTATGATTGTACCGATGAAAAAAATCTCTCTTGTAGTTATGGGAGATAAAAAAAGAGAAGCTCTTAAAAAACTTCGCAAAGCAGGAATTGTTCACATAGAAATAACAGAAGGCTCAGGCAAAAAAATCGATGAGTTAAAAGAACAGATTGCTCTGCTTGAAAGTGCGGTTTTTCTGTTAAGCGAAAAGAAAAATAAGAACATTGAGCAAAAAGACATAACTGCTTCCGAAGCTGTTTCAGCAGCAAAAGAAATAACTTCCTTAGCTGAAAAAAAGAAAGCTTATCTGAATGAACAGCATTTATTGATTTCCGAACTTGAGCGAATTAAGGGCTGGGGCGAAGTCAACCCTGACGACATTAACGATTTGTTAAACAAAGGTGTTGACATTTCGTTTTATGAAATGCCGAGAGCTGAGTATGACAGTGTTCCTGAAGCAGTAAAAACCATTAGTTTAGAAAAAACTAAAAATTCAGTGAAGTTTGCTCTGATTATATCCGGCGTTGAGGGTAAAGAAACTGCAGAAAAACTCAAAAGCTATCGTTTTGAGTTACCGCAGATTTCCACCGCAGAGATAAAACAAAGGCTTGAAGAAATCAGCAAAGCGATAGAGTCAATTGATGAAAAAATAATTGGCTATGCAGGGTATAATTATGGTATGAAGAATACGGTTAAATCCTGCGAAAAGGAAATTGAATTTGAGGTATATGCCACCGGTATGGCAGATGAAAGCTTATCGGAGAACGATAAAAATGATGTTTCGGTTGCATATTTTACGGGATATGTTGAAGAGGAAAATCTGCCTCACCTTAAAGAAATTGCCAAAGATAATTTCTGGGGACTTCTTATTGAGGATCCCACTGAAGAGGATAATGTTCCGACAAAGCTTAAAAACAATAAGTTTGTAAGCCTTATTTATCCGCTTACTGACTTTCTGGGCACTGTCCCGGGGTATTTTGAGTATGATATTTCAGGTTGGTTCTTAGGCTTTATCCTCATTTTCTTCGGAATTATATTCGGTGACGGAGTTTACGGCCTGCTTATTTCAGCTGTTGCTGCAGTGTTGATTATTAAATCTGCAAAAGCAAAGAAAGAAATCCCACCCGCATTTCTGTTAGTTGGTCTTTTCGGTATTTCGACAATAATCTGGGGAACATTAACCTGCACATGGGGCGGTCTTCCTGCTGAAAAGCTGCCGGAATGGCTTCAGAAATTATCAATCCCGTTTATTTCAAATGTGTATGCCGAGAAAATATGGTATCCTTTCTGGACTAACGGAACAGTCGGGCTTACA
>JAZNRX010000117.1:0-21507 GCA_045590915.1 Acutalibacteraceae bacterium
CCGACTTGAAGCCAGCCGTTTATTGTAGCAAGGTTTGTTGCTGTGTTCAGCTGATTGTGGTCTTCTACAGTGCTGAAAAGAATATATCCGCTGTCTTTTATATATGAACTGAATTTTTCTATAACTGCCTCAAAGCTCCATAAATTACCGTTTTCGTCATTATAGGAAATTTTATAGCCCGCTTTTTTCATTTCCTCAAGAGCATATCGGATTGTTGCATGCCCGTAATCAATAAGAACAGACGGCTTTTCTCTTGCAACAAGTCCCTGTAAAGCAATTAAGGTATGCTTCTGTGAAGAGGAAAGCTCTGAATTCTTTACAACGGTTATTTCATCGTTTATTGCAAATTCATCAAAAATCTCCTGCATTTCAATGAGCTGCTCCTCACTTTTAGGAGCCGGTGCTTTTTTGACAAAGGATGCATCAAGAGTGTTAAAAAGAATGGAAAACATCATAACCGCAAAAGAAAGCCATTTAGTTATTTCCTTCATAAAAATATCTCCGTTTCTTAATTCTTATCAATATTATAAATTCAGAAAAATCAGGTGTCAATTAAAAAATTCAGACGGTTATAAAGAGAGCTTTCGGGAATAGTTGTTTTGGTGAAAATAATAATGACAGATTTATTGAAATGCTTTTTAGTGAAGAGTGAATAGTGAAGAGGTAATAAGTAAAAATTCCAAGAACTTAAAGTCCTTGGAATTTTTGGTGCGGGTGACAGGGGTCGAACCTGCATGCTTTTGGCACAAGAACCTAAATCTTGCGTGTCTGCCAATTCCACCACACCCGCTTATTCGGATGCCTTTTATTATAAAACAAATATTTCAAATAATCAAGGGGAAACTTTTTTAAGCTTCCCCTGAATGTTTATGAGGTTTTTCTGTCAAGATCAGTTTTCTGCAATTGTTTTTGCAAATTCGTCTTCTTCCTTTTTGCCGATATTATAAATGAATTTCATTGAAAGGAAGGCGATAAGTGAGCCTGCGGCAAGAAGAACGAAATAGAGGGACTTTACCTTGTCACCGAAATCAGCACTCTGAACTGCATCTTCACCCTCAATAAAGCCGATTGCACCGAGACCGAGAGCAACAACTGCCTGACCGATACCCTGAGCAAGCTTGCGGAAGAATGAATAAAGGGCATAAAGAGAGCCCTCTTCGCTCTTTCCGGTCTTTCTGTATGATACTTCAATACAGTCTGCAACGATTGCCCAGACTGAAATCTGGAAGCCTGCATTGCCGAGATTGAGTCCCATAAGACATACAACATAAATAATCATACCTGTCATATCGGGAGAGATGGGGAGCACAAGGGAAACAATACCCGATATTGCACCGACGAGCATTGTTGCAACAATAACGGTCTTTTTGCCGAATTTCTTTGTTAATTTACCCATAAAAGCCATAAAGATGATCATGGGTGCATAGCTGCCAACCATGGCAAGTCCCATTTTTTCCGTGTCATTGAAGAAATACTGGAACACCATATTGTTAAGAGCCATTGTGGAATTGAAAAGGGCAACGGAGGCAACGGAAGCAACTGTTGCACCAATCATAGCACGGTTTGTAAAGAAGGATTTTACAGAGGAAATAATTGCCTTGAAGCCTACTGCATTATCTGTTGAATTGTGTTCAACTCTTTCTTTAACCAGCTTTGTTGTACCCCAGAAGGCAACAAGGGCGACAACGCCGAATATGAGAGATACAGGTAAGAGTGTTTCACCCTTGAGAATTTCAACCTCTTCACCCAGTGAATTGATTTTCTTGGAATATACAACATTGGGAAGCACCATCATAACAAGGATACCGGGAAGAGCGGCACCGATGCTTCTGAAGGTGGAAAGAGAAACCTTTTCTTGAGGATTATCCGTAATAACGGAATGAAGTGAGCCGTAGGGTACATTTACCATTGTGTATGCGATTGACCACAGACAGTATGCGCTGAGACACCAGATATATTTACCCCATTGGGAAAAATCCTTAACGGGAGCAAAAAGCATAACATTAAAAAGAATGAGAGTTATGCCGCCCAGAAGTATCCAGGGCATATACTTGCTTTTTTTGCTGAGTCTTTTTGTATCAACAAGATTACCGATTACGATGTCATTGACTGCATCAAAGATTTTTGACAGAATTATGATTATTGCATATGCATCCTCTTCAATTCCTATATACTGCATATAAAAAAGCTGCATATAGGTGGAAACAAGCTGGAAAGAGAAGTTACAGCCCATATCTCCCAATGAATAACCGATTTTATCTGCCCAACCGAATGGACGGATTGAATTTGCCGGTTTGCCTGATGAATTCATAGTTTTTTTCATCTCCTGTGTTATTTATGTAATGTTCCTTGCGGGAATTATTTTACCCGAAATCTGTAAAAAAGGCAATAGTGAAAACATCATATATGAGTTTTCCTGTGCTTTTTACGGGATTATTATATTGCTTCTTCCTGCCTCAAGAAGATAATCACCGCTTTTCAGTATTCTTGCAAGGTCATATGAGTCTGCGGGGAGTTCTTTGGTGAGTATGGCAGACACACCCTCGTGCTTGCGGTTTTTGTGGTGAAAATCCGAGCCTGCAGTGATAATGGGGAAGCCCTGTTCTCTTGCATAGACTGAGGCTATGCCCACTCTTGAATTGTGATTGGGATGAAGATTGAAAACCTCAATACCGTCTAAAATACTCGGATTAACCTCCTCCATTCCGTTTCTGAAGGGATGTGCCTGAAGGAATACGCTGTCAGGCATTGAATAGGTTTTTCTGAAATTATCAACACCAAAGGGAAGAAGGTCATAAATTTCTTCCATCATCTTTCTTGTAACACCGTAAATGAGATAGTCATTATCATTTTCCGTGAACCTTATTTCAGCGGCAAGAATAACCTTTATTCCTATTTCTTCACCCTTTTTTTCAGCCTTTTCAAAATCGGAGAAAAATCTGTCGATAACCTCTTCTTTTGTGCTGTTCTGATATTCATATGTGAAGTGATTTGCAACGGTTACGGCATCATAGCCCAGCTCTTTATAAATAACCGTGACCTCCTCGGGAGGAATTTCCGAGCAGGAGCTTGCGGGAGATGTGTGAGCGTGAAGCTCTGTTCTGCAGGAGTATTCGTTGAGAAGTGTGCTTTTGAGTTCCTTAATAGCCATATCTTTATTCTTACCCTTTTTCAGTTTATTTTATCTGTAATTCTTTCATAAGTATCAAATATGCTTTTTCCGTCTTTTCTCACGCTTGAGCCGTTTACAACCGTATATTCACCGCCCGTTTCAATAAGCACCAAGGCATCGGTTGTAACACCGTCAAAGGTGTTGAAGCAGTTTCTGTGCATGACACGGTTATCTGCGAGAAGATTGAAATAAGCAGTTATGTCACCGTATGTCACCTTATAGCCGTTTTGGAGTTCTGTGAAAACAGGTGCCTTGCTGTCATCAAGGCATATTGCCGAAAGGAATTGAACTCTGCCGTAATCATCGGAATTTCTGTTGAAGGAGGTGAAGGTGACTTCTGTTATTTCATGGGTGAGATAGCCGTTTTCTGTTCTTTTTTCTGAGGGAGTAAGCATTTTGAAGGAGTTGTTTTCTTCTGCGTGCAGAAGGAAATTTGCTTCCCCCTTTTCATAGCCCCACAGATCGTCGAATATGAAAATAATGTCTTTTATCCATATGAAATGGCGAAGGTGCTTCCTGAGATTTTTGCCCATTGGGCCTGAGGCATCTGCACAGACATAACGGAAATCTCCCTTGTCAATAAAATTATGCAACTCACCCTTAGGTCTTACGTGGTGGTGATGGTCATCGGGACACTGTCCCTCGCCGTTCCACAAAACCACATTATGAGCTTTTGACTGCACAAAATACTCTCTGTAAATATCATTTCCGTATAAGCAGCGCTGGGAGTCAAAAATTTCGGGAATACCGTTTTTGTAGAAGATAAAATGTGATGCATCATTGTGAGAATGGTTCCAGCTGTCACCGCATTTCACGGCAAGCATATTTGCATTATTCTCAAAGGAATCTCTGAAAACTGCCCAGCCGATATTCTTGTAACATACAGAAAGGGAAGTCGGCTCTTCTTCCGGGAGAAGATAAATTTCCCTGAAGTTCAGAAGTCTTATAAGAATATCGCTGTCCTCGGAGTGTGTCCTTCTGTTCATAAGAAAGCGAAGAACGGCAAGCTCAGGATATCTTGAGAGCATAAGGGGAACCGATGCCGGACACTGCTCTCCGTCAGAGTCTCCGAAGCCCACTACATAATCCTTTTCGGTTGACGGATAAAATGTGTTTACGAAAAACAGGGCGGATTGCCTGATTATTTCCTTATCATCAAAGGGAGCTTCACCTGTTACCGTAATAAATGCTTCTGCAAAACGCAGATATTCAAACAGTGCATAATTATAATAGTTTACACCTTCATAGAAGGCGCCGTTGTCAAGTGTTGCAGGCTTCATATTTATGGGGTTGCCTTTATAAGCGAACCACTGACGAAGACCGTCGGCGGCAAGGCGTGCAAGTGCTCTGCCGTCAGGGAGATAATCGCTCATTGTAACAGCTGCAAGTGCCCCCGAGGAAACGCAGACGGGCCACCAGTTATGTCCCATTGTATCAAAGCAGTGAATTTTTGTTTCGGGAAAAATCCAGTCCTCAAACTGTGCTTTTATGCCCAGAGTGTAAATTCTTTCACCGATGAAATCCTTTTCCTCTTTTGTGAATTTATGAGAAAAAGCCGCCCAGCCATAGCTCATGCCTGTCAGAAAATGTCCTGTTATAAGCTCACCCTTGCCGATAGACCCTTTTCCGTGCCATCTTGAATAAGAGCAGTATTTAAGCATAAGCTCCTTAGCCTTGAGGAAGTATTCTTCTTCACCGGTTATTTCATAAGCAAATGCAAGAAAAGGCATATTTCCGGTGAAAGGACCTGCCGCATCACCGTAGTTTTCATGCTGAATAGCATAGCCCTCTCCGTCTACCTGAACACTCTTCTCGTCAATGGGTGTGAGTTCAAGTGCTTTTTTTGCCTGTTTCATTGCTTTATCAAAAAGACTTCTGCATCTTTCATCCTCACAGGATTTTATAAACTGCAGTTTTTCTTCGGGAAAAAATATGTTTTTCATAGTCTTTCTCCTTTATGCCATAGTTTCAAGCATTTTAAGTGTTACTTCATAGGGGGAGCTTTCATCGTTTACATATTTTTTATATTCACTGAGCATATATTCACCCATTCTTTTAACCTCATCGCCATAGCTTCCTGCAATATGAGGGGTGAGAATACAGTTGGGTAGCTTATAAAAGAGATGGTTTTCTTCGGGAGGTTCCGGCTGAGTAACATCAAGAATTGCCGTCAGATCTTCTCTTTCCCGAAGGACATCGCAAAGGTCTTTTTCAACAACCTGTGCACCTCTGCCGGTGTTCAGGAAGGTGGCATATTTTCTCATTAGAGAGAAATGCTCCTTTTTCAGCATTCCTTGGGTTTCACTGTTGTTGGCAAGATGATTTGAAACGACAAAGCAGGTGGAAAAAAGCTCTGAAAGTGAGCATTTTGTGACACCGAGAGCATCAGCTCTTTCATCGCTCAGGAAGGGATCGAAAACCTTGATTTTAATATTATATGCTTTAAGCATTTCAATAACCAGAGAGCCTATCATTCCCGCACCGATAATACCGACATATTCTCCGAAGGAGCCGGGGTAGCAGTCCTTAAGAAAAGCCGCTTCCTTTAATCTGCCGTCACTCTGATATCTTGATGTTGAGAAAAAGCCTTTATTTGCAAGAATTATCTGTGCTACGGTATATTCTGCCACAGGTACCGCATTTGCCGCCCAGGCTGAAAAGACCTTTATGCTGTTATTAAGAAAGGGACGTGCGAAGAACTGAACTGTTCCGGCACCGTAGAATACACATTTAAGAGAGGGGAAAATGTTTTTTATTTCTTCATCTTCAAATACGGGCATACCCCATGTGGAAAAAACAAATTCCGTGTCCTTGAAAAGAGAAGTGTCTGAAAGCACATCATCCCTTGAAAAAACACTGTCGGAAAGTCCCGTAAGCTCTTTTAATTCATTTCTGACCTCATCGGAATAAACCCTTGATGGATTATTTTTATCGTTACATAAAAAAACAGCTTTCATAATATCACTCCGCTATGTTTTTAAGACTGTGGACTTCCGTCTTTAAGGAATTTATATCATCATCAGGCATAAATTCAAGAAGAAGTGTCTCACTGCCGTTAAAGTATGAGAGATATTCTTTCCATATATCAATGGCTTCACTGAGAGGAAATCTCTCTTTCTCTGTCCAGTTGAAAACGTGAATATTTTTGGTAAAGGAGGAAATAAGTCTTGCGTATTTTTTATTTTCTTGTGCAGTTAAAAACTGATTAGGCTGCCAGTACATACGAAAGGCAGGGGAGTTTATTTCCTTCATCAGCTTTATTGCTCCCTCTTTATAGTGGGTATATGTGCCGTTGTGACACTCCATACAGAGAATTACACCGTTTTTTTCTGCAATTTCCGCTGCTTTTCTGCAATCATCCAAAAGAGCCTTTTCCTCACTGTCGGTATACTGATTTGCAGGCTTGTTTCCGCACCAGAGTCTCAGAATATCTGTTCCGAGAGTTTTTGCGGCATCAATATACTTTATAAGTTCATCCGTGCTGTCAGTCCCGAGACGGAAATATGTTCCGTAAGAACAACAGGAGATATTGTTTTCCTTTTGCAGACGGACAATATTTTTAAGCTTTTCACTGTCATCACAGGGGGCGTGAACATCGCTTCCCCATTCAACACAGGAAAGCCCTGCTTTTTTAACCTCTTCAACTATTCTTTCGGGGCAAGAAGAACGAAATGATATTGAAACAAGACCAAGCCTTCTCATATTATCACCTTAATAAATGTTTTTGTTTTCTCGGTAGTCTTTCCAGACATTTTCAAAAAAGCCGTCATTCTCGGGAATTGGGCGTACTTCTCTGAAAAAGGAGGAAAATTCACCGTTTTTATAGCATATATTCTGAATTTTATTTGTAAGACGGTCTGTGCCTTGTTTTTGGTCTGATATATACACGGCACTGCCTCTGTCGCACAGTGCATTTTCAAAATATTCCTTTATTGCAACAAGCACCGCTGTCTGCATAAGAAGCGTGTCAGGATATTTATAAGCATCTATAATGCCGTTTACGTCCTTTGCCGAAATTCCTTGGGGAAAGGCTTTCAGTTCATTTTTGCGCTTCTCAATAAGAAGGTCAATTTCTTTGATGTTTCGCACCGCGGCGGCGCTGTCACTCATTTCGGTTCGTATTTCATCAAGAAGAAGGGATGCGGTATTTGTATCTCCTCTTATTTCTTCAATGAATTTACTGTGAGCCTCAAGCACTCTTTCAGCCGTTTCATTAAAAGTGTTTTCATCGCATTGCAGCTCTTTTTTTCGGGAAATGAATTGTGCCGCACGAAGTGAGCCCACCTGTCCCGCATTGAGTGCCGAACCGCCGGGGCGTGCAACTCCGTGAGTACCCGCACATTCACCTGCGGCAAAAAGCCCCGAAACCGAGGTCTGCCACCATAAATCAACAGCAATTCCGCCGTTGCTGTGCTGAGCACAAAGCTTTATTTCAAGATATTGTTTTTCTAAATCCACTCCCTTGCTTCTGTAAAGCTCAATGGCTGGGGAATTCATTTTTCTGAGTCTTTCAATGGGGGTGCCGAAAAGAGCGGCTGCATTTTTCAGATAGGAATAAGCTTCATAGGAAAGCCGTTTATATTCTATTTCGTCAAGATTAAAAGGATTTTTTGTAAAATCAAGATAAACCCTTCTGTTTTTATTTACGCATTCATTATAAACTGCAAGGTCAATCAGTGATGAGCCGTTTCCCGATTTTCTTGAATCAAAGGGCCACTGATAACCCTTTAAGAACACAAGGGAAAGAGCGGCATAAATATTATTAAAATAGTTGCTTAAAAATTCATGCTCCGTGCCGTCTGTATCCACGCTGACAAAACGGGGAAGCACCTGCATATATGTTCCCGATACGTTCCATCTTGGGTTTATGCTTGAAAGTCCGTACTGCCATTCCGTCAAATTCTGAAAAATTGCACCCGCCTTGAGGGCAAGAGAGGAAAAGCCTGTGTGACCTTCGGGATAAACAGTATTTTTGTATATTCCCGCAGGACCTCCCGTTGCCAGAACGATGTTGTTACAGCGGAGTATTTTCAGTGTATTTGCATTTATATCAAAGCACAAAAGTCCTCTGACTTCATTGTTATCTGTTATTATTTCGGTTGCAAGAAGTCCGTCATATACGGGAACATTCAATGCCTTCGCCTGTCTTTCAAGAGCTTCTGTCATAAACTTTGAGGTGAGGGGGCCTGCAGAGGTTGCTCGCATATACGGATCATGGTCGGTTTTATAACCTATATATTCACCGTAACGGTTATGTGGAAAGGGAACGCCGAGAGAGCACAGATTGTAAAAGCATTTTGTGGAAAGTGCCGCCTCACAGAGTGCATTGTCTCCGTCAACACAGCCGCCGTCAAAAAGGTTCTGCGCCATATTTCTGACAGAATCGGAAGAGTCTCCCGAAAGAGTAAGCTTATAGTAGGTCTGCTTGTCGCTTCCCGTGTTTCTCGATGTACCGTATAAAATACCCTCTGTGATAATAACAACAGATTTATCACAGAGCTTTTTTATTTCAATGGCGGCATTGAAGCCTGCCGCTCCCGTGCCTATAACTACCGTATCAAAATATGTATATTTCATCTTAAAGCCTTCTTATATGAAATCCTCCGTCTACATCAAGGGACTGACCCGTGATATAGGGAAGCGAGCCGTTGATAAGAGAGAGAACCGCTTTTGCTACATCCTCCGGTGTGCCCCATCTTTTTATGGGAAGAAGTCCGTTTTCAATAAGGGTGTCATATTTCTCTTTTACACCGCTTGTCATATCCGTTGCGATAATTCCGGGACGGATTTCGTTTACCGGAATGTTATATTCTGCAAGACGGTCGGCAAAAAGCTTTGTTACCATTGAGACGCCCGCCTTTGAAATACAGTATTCGCCTCGGGAAACGGAGCTTGTGTATGCGGAAAGGGATGAAATATTGACTATGGCACCCTTTTCTTCGCCCTCATTTTTTATTATTTCATTGGCAACCGTCTGTGTGAGAAAAAGCATAGCCTTCAGGTTTATATCCATAACCCTGTCATAGCTTTGCTCGGTCATTTCAAGAATATCGGCTCTTATTTTCGGGGCAACGCCTGCCACATTTATGAGATAATCAATTCTGCCGTAAGCCTCTTTTGCGGTGTTTATAAATCTTTCTCTGTCATCTCTTTTTGCAACATTTCCCTGAACATAGATAAAATCTTTTTTTGGTGCATTTTTAACCTCTTCTCTTGTGCCCATTCCGACGACGGAAATCCCGTTTTCAATGAGAAGCTTTGCTGTGGCAAGACCTATTCCTGCGGAAACTCCTGATATTAAAGCAACCTTTTTCATAGTTTTTATCCTTTACACTGTTTTACATATATAGGTGAATAAACCTCTTTGTCGCGGATGACACATCCTGGTGTTCCGCCCGGTGTTCTCATAATTTCCGTGCATTTACTGCAGCAAAGACAGATTTTGTTTTTATCCATTTCACCCTTAGTGAGTATATCCTTTGCAAAATCGGGATATGCGAATATTGTTCTTCCGAAGCCTGCCATATCAAAAAGTCCTGCTTCTATGAAGCCTGTTGCAACAAAGGGTGCGGCAACTCCGAGATACGAGAAGGCACTGGCAATCAATGACACATCGGGCACCTCTCTTTTTATATCTGCAATTCCCTTAAGCATTCTTGAAACTCCTTGGAGCGGATGCTCCTCGTGAGTATACCCGCCCTTTGAGAAGGGACGGTTTACGTGGGGATTGAAATAGGGATTTCCCATTGTAATATTGAGAAGCTTTACACCGTAAGATGAAAGAATTTTAATAAGCTCTATGGGCTCACTTAAATCCGTATCAATTCCCGCATCCTCTCGCACGCCGAAGCCGTAAGGATAGGGGAAGCCGTCATATACATTCATTCTTGAGGTTACGATGAAGCCCCCTTTTGTCACATCCATAGCACCGAGAATGCTTTCCCTTAAAAGCCTTGTGCGGTTTTCGAAGGAACCTCCGTATCTGCCCTTTCTTTCATAGGCTGAAAGAAGCTCGCAGTTCAGGTATCTGTGGCATGCCTTTATGTCAACACCGTCAAAGCCTGCCCTTTGGGCAAGAAGGGAAGCATTGATAAGTGCTGCCTTGACCTCATCTATATAGTCATCCGTAACAATTCTGTCCTCGGATATGGGATTGTCCTTTTCAAAAATCGGGTTATTGTATGCAATAAGAGGTGCCGGCTTTCCCTCTGGCTTTGAATATCTGCCCGAATGGGTAGCCTGCATAATAACAACAGGCTCAATACCGTTTTCTTTTATTGCGGTTTCCTTTATTGCTTCAACCTGTCGGGAAAAGGCATCAAGGTTACCTTCGTTTATATATAGCTGTCTCGGATTTGCCTTTCCCTCGGGAAGCACAGCGGTGGCTTCATACCATATAAGTCCCGCACCGCCTCTTGAAAAGCGGTCATATCGGCGAAGCGTCAGCTCACCGGGAGTTCCGTCAGCATTTCCGTCACAGCCCTCCATAGCCTGACAGGCAAGACGGTTTTTTATTTCTTTGTTACCTATAACAAGGCTTTTTCTGAGTATATCCGTATTCTCGGAAAAGGGAAGCTCGGTATCAAGCTCCTTGTTCTGCTTTATAAATTCATCAACGGTTGAATATACATTACGGTGCATAATTTTCCTCCGGAAGTGTTATATTTATATAATAATCTTTATTTTTCTGTTAATCAACAAAAAAATTATAATAATTAAAAATCAAACCAAATAAAATTATAACAAAAATCCGCACAGGTAAACTGTGCGGAAAAATTTACTGTGCTGTTGCCTCAGAGCGTTCTTTTCTTCTCTTGGCAAGCTCTTCAATGATTTTTGCTCTTTCCTTGCCTGAAATTTTATAGAAGAACATAGGAATACAGCAAAGAAGCATGCTTATTCCGGGAATGATGGAAACAAGAGAGAACATAGCAAAATTCTGTGTTTTTGTAAGCTCTGTTGCCGCCATAACAACCTCGTTTGAAAGCATCTTTGAGGGATCAATGTCAATAAACATATACATAAGGATGATGCCTGTTGTTGCAAGGGCATTGCCAAGCTTGTTTACAAAGCCCTGCAGTGCCGAGCCCAGACCGTTGTCACGGAAGCCCGTTTTCAGCTCAAGATAGTCAAGACAGTCACCGATCATGGCATTGGACACAACATTGAGAACACCGAGAGGAATGCTTGAAACAAGAATAAAGGGGATGCAGATATAAAGATTTGCGGTAAACCAACCGATTATTGTGGTGAAAATGCTTGCAACGAAGCCTGCAAGACAGGTGGCTATAAGTATTTTTTTATAGTCGAATTTTCTTATGAGCTTGGGCATAAGAAGCTGTGCACCGAACATACCCACAATAGCACATATCTGAAAAATGGTTTTAACGGATGAAACGCTTTCAGCGATATATTTTGTGCGAAGCTCAAGTGAAAGGTCAGCCGTAAGTTCGGGGCCTATGTAGAAGGCATATCTTGCAACATGAACTGCCGCCGCCTGTACCATATATCTACCGCTTGAAAGAACCCCCATTATAACAACAAGCATAAGGGGCTTGCAGGTGAAAATTCTTTTAAGGGCAGTGGGCTCGCCTTCTTTTCTGACCTTTGCAGGCGGAATAACTCTTTCATTGATATGAAAATATGAATTACCGTACATTATAATGCCGAGGAAAACGCAGACCGCCGCAATTATAAGATAACGCTGCTTTTCATATTCGATACCTGTTGAACCTAAAAGAGTGGGAAGTGTGAAGCCTGCAACAAGGAAAAGCACCTCGGGAAGAGCGGAGCCTATACTGTTAAGGTTCTTTGTGTATGAAATAACATAACCTCGTTCATCGGCATTGGGTGTCATAAGATTGGGAATGCCCCAGAAAGGAACATCGGCAAGAGTATAGCACATACCCCAGAGAACATAGGTCACCGCCGCATAAATCATAAGCTCGGTTTTGGGAAGATCGGGGGAGACATAAAGCATAATTGTCAGAACTGCAATGGGTACTATTGCATAAAGAATGTAAGGCTTCATTTTGCCGTGTCTGGGATTTGCTTTGTCGGCAATTATACCCATAAGGGGATCGTTTATTGCATCCCACACACGTGCGAGAAGCATAAGCACCATAACGAACATCAGAGGAAGCTGAAGCACGTTTACATAGTAGTCACTGATATAGCTTGACATCATAGCGTATATCATACCCTGTCCCATAGCACCGACGCCAAATATGTTCAGCTCTTTTTTAGGAACAACAAATCCGGGACGGAGTTCTTTTTTTGTTTTTGCCATAATTATTTTTCCTTTCCTTTATGCTTTTCTCATTGAACCCAAAAGCTTTCCGGCTTCGGGGAAATCACCTATGGTTTTGCAATAATGAGAGTAGATAACATTGAGATTTTTATCAACCCCGACGAATGCGAACAGCTGAAGCTCTCTGTGAGAGGAGCGGGCGGTGTCTGAAATGAATGAATTAATAAGGTCGGTATCAAGAAGATTTCTCACATCTCCCTGCATCATTTCAGAGAACATTTTGTCCCCTGCCACCATATTTATCATACTGTTTGCTTCAAAAATATTGAACATATCATAAAATCTGCATGAGGGATCCGCAATCAGCTCAAAGGGATAATTGCTTTGTGCTGCGGAAAGTGTTTTTAGATCAGACTGCAGAATAAACTTTATGTCAATTCCCATCATTCTGAAAACACGCTGGTATTTTTTGAATGTATCAAGAGCCCATTTGCTTATGTCACATTCATAATATCTTGCGAAAATGAGAAGTGTTTTTTTGTTGACGGTATCTTTAAGATTTCTTCCCTTGCCGTAGTGGGAATCGTATATGAATTCGGGAAGCTTATCGCCCTTGAGAAGCTTCTTGTGATAAGGTTTGCCGTTTGTCTGCCAATCCTCTCTTTTTTCTTCAACTGCCTTTCGGAAACGCTCCATAGTTTTTATGAGAGTGGATTTTGCACAGGCAAGGTTAATTCGCTGGAAGCCTCTGCCGAGATCTCCGAACATCTCACCCCAGTCGAAGAATATATCCGCATTTTCAAGCATTTCACGAAGCTCAACGTGAGTAAGCCCGAGGGAACTCATATCAAGCCACTGTAAATAGGTACCTTCAAGGGGGAACACCTTTATTTCAGGGAAATGCTGTGACATAAAGCCTTCAACATATTTTGCGTTGTCCTCAATAACCGTGAGAAGCTCTCCGAGCCAGTCCTCGCATTCGTTGTATGCGGTTTTACATGCCTCATAGGCGAATATGTTAAGATGGTTCTGCATGCTTATCATCATACAGGCTTTTGTTTTTGCTCTTGCCTTTTCATTGGGGATGATGATGTTGGAGCATTGAAGTCCCGCAAGATTGAAGGTTTTGCTGGGAGCTGTGCAGACCGCAATATTGTTTTTTGTTCTCTCGTCAAGAGTTGCCATAACCGTATGGGTATATCCGGACATTATAAGGTCGTTGTGTATTTCGTCGTCAATGATGAAAACACCGTTACGGTTACATATATCCGCAACCCTCTGAAGCTCCTCTTTTGACCATACTCTGCCGATGGGATTGTGGGGATTGCAGAAGATTATTGCTTTTGTTGAAGGAAGCTGTGCCTTCTTTTCAAGGTCTGAAAAATCAATTTCATACCTTCCGTCAGAAAGCTTCAGTTCACTGTAAACAAAGCTTCTGCTTTTTGCAAGCACCGCCATATCGAATGGATAGTAAACGGGAGTAAGAATAATTACTCCGTCACCGGGCTTCGTGACTGCTTCAAGAAGAATTCCCAATGCATTCACGACACCGGCGGTGAGGACGATTTCTTCCTTTTTTACATTAAAATCGTGCTGTCTTTTCATCCATGAGATAACTGCATCAAAATATTCATCTGTTGGCTCGGTATATCCCAATACCTGTTCTTGCGCCAGCCTTGAAAGAGCATTTTTTATTTGCGGTGCGGTGAAAAATTCCATATCAGCAACAGAGAGAGGAACCGCGTCAATGCTCGCATTTTTTGCACTGTTCCATTTCGCAGAGCCCAGTCCCGTTCTGTCGGGAATGCCCGTAAAATCGTATTTCATAAAATTACCGCTTTTCTGTAGTTTTATTTTTCAGAATACCAATGTTGTAACGGATTTTTTTGAAATGGTGATTGCATTTCTGTCGGAAAGCATCCTTTCGGTAAGGTCGTTTTCTTCATCGGTTACCGCAACAGTGTATTCTGTTTTTTTGTCTGTTTCAAGGGATTTTTCTTTTTCGGTGGGATTTATCAGTATAACAACTGTTTTTTCTCCGTTATAAAAAGCAAGGGGGAGAATTTCACTGTCATCACAGGAAATATCAATCCTTTTTGCTCCGACGGGTATATATTTTGAGAAATTTCCCGTAACGTAAAGTCTTTTTGTTGTTTCAAAGCTTTTGTCTTCTTCGTTGATGTAAATAAGTCCGTCGCAGTAATCAACCTCGGAAAGTGCAATCCAATGCTGCCAGGAGGATGCCCCGAGAATTGACAGATCCTCATATATGGTTTTCGCACATACGAGAGCAGAAGCCATACCCTTATCGCGACCGCCGTTCATATGGCACCATTCGCTCATATTGACCTTTACATCGGGGAAGAAAATATCAAGGAATTTTCTGTATCTTCTGAGAAAGCCTGTTCTGTTATTGAGAAAGGGCACCGGAATGGGAAGACAGTAAGAATGGACATCAATTCCGTCACAGGCTTCTCGGATGCTTTTATTCATAAGCACAGAGAGGG
Organism: Acutalibacteraceae bacterium; assembly: GCA_045590915.1. GTDB lineage: Bacteria > Bacillota > Clostridia > Oscillospirales > Acutalibacteraceae > RUG806. The sequence continues at coordinate 14,930 of JAZNRX010000117.1, forward strand.
TATATGCTTTATTGAACCAGCGTATATCTCCGTTTTCACAGGCACTGAAGCGTATGTCCTTGAGTTCAGGTCTCTCTTTTATACCCTTGGCACATTTTTTCAGCAGTGAATACACACCGTAGGGGGTATAATGACAGCCCTCCTGCCCGTTTTTCTCTGTCCATACCCACAACGGCTCATTGACCGGAGAAATGTATTTAACGGGAATGCCCTCACCGAGAAAATGCTCGGCACAGTCAAAAAGGTATTCGCTGAAGGCCTTTTCGTTTTTTCTCGGAAGATTGCAGTGCCACGCCTTATCAAGACAGGACTTATGGTTTTTGGTAAATCTTTCGGGTGGGGAGTTTACGAAAAGAACGACTGTATCCGCTCCCGCCTGTACACACAGCTTCATCATATTGACAGCCGTTTCGTCTCTTGACCAGTCGTATGTGCCGTCATCTTTCATAAAGCATTCAGCCATTCGGTTTTTATTGCCGAAAACGCTTGAACCGCTGTTTTTTGATCCGCCGCCCAGATTATAGCGGTAGATATTCATACCGATGCCGCGGGTTTTACTGTATAAAAGCTCGGCAAGGCGTTCATTTACGGGTTTGCCGCTTTTTTCGTAAATATGTGTCCACCCGCCTGCAACCTGTGCGGTCCACGCTCCCGATGCTCCGAAGCCTTCAATTATCTGATAGCTTTTATTCTTGTTTAACGTGATTTTCATGTTTTTCTCCCAAAAATCAGAAACTCAGCATATGCTTTTTCAATGCATCAAAGGATTCTTCACTTATTACGTGCTCAATTTTGCAGGCATCCTCTGTGGCAGTACTTTCGCTGACTCCCAGTCTTATAAGGCATTCGGAGATTATTGTGTGCCTTTCAAACATTGCTTGTGCAATGCTCTGACCTTCCTTTGTCAGCTTCAGCTCACCGTTTTCCTCCATTGTTATAAAGCCGCCGTTTTTCAGAAGTCCCACTGCTCTTGAAACACTGGGCTTTGAATAGCCAAGATGCTCACTGACATCAACGGAACGGACAATATTCAGCTTTTTGCTGAGAATATATATGGTTTCGAGATACATTTCGCCTGATTCCTGTAATCTCATAGCAAGCCTCCGTGGTAAAAATGTGCATCATTACTTGAATTATATCACGAAATGCTTTCGTCTGCAATATGCATTGTTGTTGACTTTAAGGGGGATTTATTGTAAAATATTACTGTAAAACAGATATTGGTGAGGTGTCTTATATGAAAAAAGTGAACAATGTCCTGTGGGGACTTCTTCTTGTGGCTGCGGGTGTCCTTTTCGGACTTAAGGCTCTGGATATAATAGATTTCAATATCTTTTTTGACGGTTGGTGGGCATTTATTATAATTATTCCCAGCCTTATTGCTCTTGTTACCCAAAGAGACAAAACAGGCAGTATGATAGGACTTGTCGTGGGTGTTTTTCTCTTCCTTGTTGCCCGTGACATCATTTCTCTCGAAATGCTGGGAAAACTTATAGTTCCCGTGCTTCTTGTTGTCGTCGGTCTTTGTCTTATTTTCAGGGATGTTGTCAACAGAAATGCAAAGGAAGCCATCAAGAGAATAAACTCAAGAGGTCTTCCCAAGAAAAAATGCACTGCAATTTTTTCGTCACAGCAAATTTCTTTATCTGATGAAGGATTTTTCGGAGCCAATCTTTATGCCATATTCGGTGCCATCGAATATGACCTTCGGGGGACTGTGATTTCGGAGGATATTGTTATCAATGCAGGCTGTGTTTTCGGCGGTATGGATATTATGCTTCCCGAGGGTGTTAATGCAGAAATCTGTGCAACTCCCGTTTTCGGCGGAATTGCAAATAAGACGGGCAGACCTTTTACTCAGGGACTTCCCACGGTCTTTATAAACGGTGCCGCAGTTTTCGGCGGAATAGATGTAAAGTAAAGCGATAATATTACCGAAAAATAAGAACCATACATCTGTCGAGTGGCAGAGTATGGTTCTTTTTGGTTGTGTTATGTAAATTTTTCAATAAAGCTTTCAACCGCTTCCCAATATTTTTCGGGAGCCTTTTCACATGCCTCGTCGTGTCCCACACCGTCAACCGTAAGCTTATCCTTGGGGGCAGAGCATTTTTCATATAGTGCCTCCATCATCCAGAAGGGAACCACGGGATCGGCAGTGCCGTGAATGAAAAGTGTTGGCGTTTTTGATTTTGAAACGGCATCAATGGGTGAGCAGTCCTTGAAATTCCAGCCGAGGAATATTTTTGCAAAGGTATTTGCGGCATCGAGGAAGGGGAATTCGGGAAGTCCGGACTCTCTTGTTATTGAGCCTCTGAAAAGCTCATAGCAGTTCGAATATCCGCAGTCAGCAATACAGCACTTAACATTTTCGGGAAGAGTCTCTCCCGTTGTCAGCATAACGGTGGCACTGCCCATAGATATTCCGAGAAGCACAATTTCGGCATCGGGATCCTTTGAAACGATGTAGTTTATCCACGCTGTTATATCATATCTTTCATAATATCCCATAGAGGTGAATTTATTTTCCTGATTTCTGTGGGCACGCTGTAAGGGAAGAAGGCAGTTATAGCCCCTCTTAAAGAACCATATTGCCTGTCTTGCCATGGCTCTCGGGCGTGAAGAATAGCCGTGTACTGCAATAAGCCACTTGTGTGAGGGGCTGTTCTGACGGATTTCCTTTGCAATAAGATGCTGTCCGCAGCTGTTTGTCAGCACGGTATCCTTGGGATTTGTTGCATTATACCAATCGTCTGCGGTTCTGAATTTTTCGTCAGTGAAATATCTGCGGCGGTTATCGGGTATATCGAGAAGCTCCTCAGGATACTTGTTGCAGGTTTTTTTTGAAAGAATACCCCAACACAGAAGTCCGCCGATACCCACATAAGATGCACCGAGTCCTGCGGCAATTCCCGTTACCGTTACTGCTGCTTTAAGAGCTTTTTTCATAAAAGCCACCCCTTTCCGATTTAACTATATGATAGCATATTTTCCGAACAAATCAACATCTTTTTAAGTGATTGACTTGAATGAACTTTGCGGATATAATAGATATGTATATTCATTAAAAGGAGAAAATGAGTATGAGAAAAACAACTGCTCTTAATTTCGGCTGGAAGTACAGTGAAGTATTTTCGGAGGAAATGGTAAAACCTGGTTATGATGACAGTTCTTTTGTGAAGGTAGATATCCCTCACACAAATAAAGAGTTGCCCTATAACTATTTCAGTGAAAAAGAATTTCAGTTCGTAAGCTGTTACAGAAAGAGTTTCCGTGTTCCCAAGGAAAGCTTTGAGGGCAATAAGCATATCTTTATAACCTTTGAGGGTGCCGCAAACTATGCGAGGGTATATCTTAACGGTGAATATATCGGTGAGCATAAGGGCGGATATACTCCCTTCAGCTTTGATATAACCGGAAAGGTAAATAAAAGCAACAACTGTCTTGCAGTTATGCTTGACTCAACGGAAAGACCTGAAATTCCGCCCTTCGGCAAGGTTGTGGATTATCTCGGCTACGGCGGTATTTACAGAGAGGTGCATCTTGATGTATATGATGAAGTATACATTGAGGATGTATTTGTAAAAACTCCCGATGTACTTTACAATGAAAAAATCCTTGAAGCTGATGTAACATTTTCCGAAAAAATCACAGGTAAGGTCAATTTTGAGCTTCTTGACGGTGATACCGTAATCGGCAGAAAAACCGCAGATGCCGACGGTAAGGCTATCCGCATCCGTTGGAAAGTAAAGAATGTTGATTTGTGGGATATTGACAATCCCAGACTTTACAGTCTTCGTGTGACATATAAAGATGATGAGGTTATAAAGCGCTTCGGCTTCAGAGAGGCAAAATTCACAAGAACAGGCTTTATGCTCAACGGCAGAAAGCTGAAGCTTATCGGTCTCAACCGACATCAGAGCTTTCCCTATGTGGGAAATGCAATGCCCGCCTCCGCACAGAAGGCAGATGCCGATTTTATGAAATATACTCTCGGCTGTAATATTGTTAGAACCGCACACTATCCCGATTCAATACATTTTCTTGACCGTTGTGACGAAATAGGTCTGCTTGTGTTTACCGAAATGCCCTCATGGCAGTTCCTCGGTGAAGGCGAATGGAGAGAAAACTGTCTTGATAATATTCGTTCAATGGTTACCCGTGACAGAAGCCATCCCTGTGTAATTCTGTGGGGTGTCAGAGTAAATGAGGGCGGAGACTGTGACGAGTTCTATACTGAAACCAACGCTCTTGCAAGAAGCCTTGATCCCACAAGACAGACAGGCGGTGTAAGAAACTTCCCCAGAAGCCATCTGCTTGAGGATGTTTATACATACAACGATTTCATCCATTCGGGCGGCCCCATAAATCTTCTTCCAGCAATAATTACCTGCGGAATAAAGGCTCCTTATCTTGTAACCGAGCACAACGGCCATATGTTCCCCACAAAGACCTTTGACAGAGAGGCTTTAAGAACAGAGCACGCGTTAAGACATCTTCGTGTTCAGAATACCTCCTTCGGCTCAAAGCGTCACACAGGTGCTATCGGCTGGTGTATGGCAGACTATAACACCCATAAGGACTTCGGAAGCGGTGACAGAATATGCTATCACGGTGTTGCCGATATGTTCCGAATTCCCAAGCTTGCCGCCGCAGTATATTCCTCTCAGCAGGACGATATTCCCGTGCTTGAAACGTCTTCAGCTATGGATGTAGGTGAGCATCCCGGTGCTATCATCGGTCAGACATATATTTTCACAAACTGCGATTATGTTGAAATCTATAAAAACGGAAAATATAAGTCTACCGCATATCCCGATAAGGCAAAATATCCCAATCTTCCTCATCCTCCCATTCTTCCTCAGGATTACATCGGCAATTCTCTTGAAGAGGATGACGGACTTCCTCACGATGTGGCACAGCCTCTCAAAAATGCTCTTGTAGCCGCATCCGTTCACGGCTATATTATGCCTCCCCAGCACTATCTTGAAATTGCATATTCCTTCCTTAAGGGTAAAATGAAGATTTCACAGATGGTTGACCTTGTTACAAAATATTTCGCAAACTGGGGCGACGAGCAGGTTGAATACCGCTTTGACGGCTATAAAAACGGTATTCTTGTGAAATCCGTAACCCGCACTGCCGCAAACGCTCAGGTTCTCACGGTAAAGGCTGACAGTGACACTCTTGTTGAGGACAGTACCTATGATGTTACAAGAGTTGAGCTTATGTGTGTTGACCAGAACGGCAACCGTCTTCCTTTTGCAAACAACAGTATTAATGTAAAGATTGACGGTCCCGCAACGGTTATCGGCCCCGATGAATTTGCTCTCATCGGCGGTGCCCGTGCATTCTGGATAAGAACCGCAGGCAAATCAGGAAAGGTTACTGTTACCGTAACAGGAGAAAACCTCGGTGAGCACACACTCACATTTAATGTAATAAAGAAATAAAGTATTCACCCCCTGATACCGTAATAGGCAATGGGGGTTGATTTGTTTTAAATGTGTACATTTTTTGCTTATTATCAGTTTTCGGGTTGTTAATTTTTGTGAAACTACGGATAAAATTTATTGCTAATAAAGTCTATAACCTTTTTACCCGAATTCTTTGCTGTTATATAATTATCAGTATTGTGAATGCAAAATTGATGAATGAGTATTTGTTCTATAGGCGCAAATGTATCACCAAATATGCCAAATGCTGATATGTCTGAATGTTATTCGTCAAGAGAAAATTAAAGCATTTTTTCCGATTTTTTTTGCGTTTTTGTTGCTTGTGTTGTTTTTTTTGCATAGAGATGCTAAAATGTGTATGAAATAAAATATGCCCAACATAGTGTGCCTTTAATTAATCAAAACCTATACGAATTATTAGAAAGAAAAAATGTTGAGGCTCCAAACTATAAATGGATATTCCATATCATAAAATAGCAGATAAATCTATCCTACATAATTTTATAATAAGGAGTGAAACGAAATGAAAAGAAAAATTTCAGTAATAGTTTTGATTTCGGTTATAGCTGTTTTTCTGTGTTTTATTCTGTATGCTTTTGCTGATGAAAATGCAAAAAATAACGATGATTTAATTATTAATGTGGAAACTACCTCGGGAAGCAATAATAAAACTGAAGTAAATAATGTGAAGGGCTCTTTTAGTGCATTACCTTTTGAATTTGAAATAAAAGAAATATATTCATCTCATAAAGAGGTTTGTAGTGATAAAGATGCATTGAATGAATATATGCATCTTTATAGGATAAACTCAATTCAATATGCAAATGAGCGAAATATAACAGCTGATGAACTGGAAGGTTACGGAAACAATGAATCCTTGTATCATTTGTATGTCAATGAATTACGAGAGTGGGAAATGAAATTTGAACCCACTGAAACTGAAAAAACGGAGTATAAAGAAAGATTTATCGAATATTATATAAGTATTAACGGAACTCCCGGTGATGAATCAAACAGAAAAACAGCAGAGTATTATTTAAATGAGTATCGTGAAGGCAATATCAATATAGACGAAGCAATGGAAAAAAGCGGTGCGATAAATCATATTGAGCTCTTTGCTGA
>JAZNRX010000118.1:0-24339 GCA_045590915.1 Acutalibacteraceae bacterium
AAACATCAATAAGAGCAGTAGCTTGTCCACGACCGATACCCTTTGTTTCACGGGTGATACAGATTGAACCGCCGCCGATACCGACCTTGATAAAGTCTGCACCTGCTTCAGCAAGGAACATAAAGCCGTCTCTGTCAACAACATTACCTGCGCCTACTTTAACGGTATCACCGTAATTTTCACGGATCCACTTTATTGTGTTTGCCTGCCAGCAGGAATAACCCTCGGAGGAGTCAATGCAAAGAACATCTGCACCTGCTTCAACGAGAGCGGGAACACGCTGGGCAAAGTCACGGGTGTTGATACCTGCACCTACCATATATCTCTTGTCACTGTCAAGAAGCTCGTTGGGGTTGTTCTTATGACGGGCATAGTCCTTACGGAATACAAAATACATAAGATTGCCGAATTTATCAACAATGGGAAGTGAATTGAGCTTATTATCCCAGATAATGTCGTATGCTTCCTTAAGAGTAGTTTCGGCAGGAGCAGTGATAAGCTTTTCAATGGGAGTCATAAATTCCTTGACCTTAAGGTCGGGTGCCATACGACTGACACGGTAGTCGCGGGAAGTTACTATACCTAAAAGCTTGCCGTTTGCTGTTCCGTCATCGGTAATTGCAACAGTTGAGAAGCCGTTAAGCTCCTTAAGCTCAACAACATCCTGAAGAGTGTTTTCGGGAGTAAGGTTGGAGGCACTTACAACAAAGCCTGCCTTATAGTTCTTAACGCGTGCAACCATAGCGGCTTCGTCTTCTATTGTCTGGGAGCCGTAAATAAAGGACATTCCGCCTTCTTTTGCAAGAGCAATAGCAAGAGTATCATTTGATACAGACTGCATAATAGCGCAAATCATAGGAATGTTAAGTGAAATTGCAGGTTCCTCGCCTTTTTTATACTTTACAAGAGGAGTTTTAAGAGAAACATTTGAGGGCACACAATTTTCGTCTGTGTAGCCGGGAACTAAAAGATATTCACTGAAGGTATGCGAAGGCTCGCTGTAATAAAATGCCATAAAAAATCTCTCCTTTTTTATCCTTACTTTTCCATATATAATAGCATATAAAAAAAAAATAGTCAATTGTGTAATGTTTTATTTATTTATGTTGATTAGAAGATTTTTTTGTGATATATTCATTAATAACCACAATAAAAAAAGGACTAACTAATATGGCAGGGATAGGAACCGCAGTTAATGTTGCCGCCGTTATACTGGGCGGTATTTTAGGCATTATTTTCGGTAAAAAAATCAAACTCGGAATAAGAGATTCTCTGATGAAGGTATCGGGTGTTGCAGTTATTTTTATCGGAACCTCGGGAGCACTTTCGGGACTTCTCAGAATAACCGAAAAAGGCACGCTTGAAACAGACAAAGCTCTGCTGATGATAATTTCTCTTACGGTCGGAACACTTATGGGAGAGCTTATAAAAATTGAAAAGCGGCTTGACAAATTCGGAGAATGGCTTAAGAAAAAAACGAAATCTACCGAGGACGGCGGCTTTGTGGGTGCCTTTGTAAACACCTCACTCGTTATATGTGTAGGTGCCATGGCTGTTGTGGGAGCCATCGAAGACGGAATAGGCGGAAATCCCGCAACACTTTTTGCAAAAGCACTGCTTGATTTTCTTATAGTGATTATAATGACCTCCACTCTCGGCAAGGGATGTATTTTTGCTTTCATCCCCATAGGCATTTTTCAGGGAAGCATCACCGCTCTTTCGTATTTTTTAGAGCCTCTTTTCTCTGTAGGTTCTGTGCTTTCCGATATGTCTCTCGTGGGAAATGTGCTTATTTTCTGTGTGGGTATAAATATCTGCTTCGGGAAAAAATTCAATGTGGGAAATATGCTTCCCTCCTTAATCATCGCAATAATTTACTCAATAATCAGTTTTTATATATGAGGTGTTTTTAATATGGGCAAAATAGTAGCTTTGGGCGGCGGCAGATTTGATAACGGTGAAATGGATAATGTGGCAGAGCATATCATTTCTCTCACGGGGAAGAAAAATCCCCACTTTCTTTTCATCCCTACCGCAAGCTTTGACAATATGGATGAAAACGACGATGTGCTGTTATGCTTCAAAAAATTCGGCTGCACGGGAGACATTCTCTTTCTGACACACGAGGGTGTGACAGAAAGTGTAATCAAAGAAAAAATCGAAACGGCAGACGGTGTTTTTGTTCAGGGAGGAAATCTTAAATTCCTTATGGATACATGGGAAAGCACAGGTGCAGACAAATATCTGCTTGAAGCATATGAAAGAGGAACTGTTCTTTCGGGGACGTCATCGGGAGCGATGTGCTGGTTCAGGGAAGGCTATGATGATTGCATAAACGGCGGAGAATTCACATTTGTAAAGTGCCTTGACATTATTCCCTACATAAACTGCCCTCACTATCAGAGTGAGCATTGGCAGACCTTTGAAAAAGCAATTATCGGAAAAACCGTATCGGGCATTGCCTGTGACAACGGTGCGGGATTTTGCATAAATGACGGAGCTTATTACACCGTGGCAGGAAACGAGGACGGCGACTGCTATTTCTATGATGCAAACGATAATTTCAGAAAAACAAACATAAATCAAAATCCCGATATTCTTAATACATTATAAGCACGCTTATGGACTGATTTTACAAAATCAGTCCCTTCTTTTTATTGAATTCGACTATCTCTTTTGGTTGACAGTATTATAAATTTAATGATAAAATATTGTTAATATAATGTTAATGAGGAGAGAAAATTATGGATTTCAAGAAGATTATTGAAAACAAGGACAATGCCGCGGCATACATAATTGATGACATCACACACATCATAAAAACCTGCGGAAAAAGAGATCCCGGTTCAGAGGGTGAAAAAAAATCCTGTGAATATATGGCAAAGGTCTTAAAGGAAGACTGCGGCTGTGAGGATGTAAAGATTGAATCCTACAAGGTTAATCCCAAGGCATTCTACGGTTGGATATATTTTACCTGCACATTCGTCCTTTTATCTGTAGTGCTGTTCTTCTTTGCCCCTGTCTTTGCAATTCCCCTTATTCTTGCAGGCTTCACACTCACAATTCTGGAATTCGGTCTTTACAAGAAAGCTATCGACCGTCTGTTCAAGGAAAAAACAAGCCACAATGTTACGGCATTCAAAAAATGCACAGGTGAAACGAAAAGAAGAATTATCTTCAACGGTCACCCCGATGCCACATGGGAATGGCCCGTAAACTACGCACTGGGCGGTGTAGGCTTTGAAGGCCATGCAATTACCGTTGCTGTCGGAGCAATATACTTCCTTGTCATTTCAATAATAAATGTAGTAAAAAACGGTATCACATTCGGTATGCCCGATATGTCATCTCCGCTTACAAAGGCAGGACTTATAGGACTTATTTTTGTTCCCTTCGTTGCAGGTCTTTTCTTTATGGTAAACTACAACAGAGTTGTTGACGGCGCAAACGATAACCTCACAGGCTGTTATATGGGCATTGCAGTTCTCAAGGCACTCAAGGATGAGGGAATTGAGCTTGAGAACACCGAAATCGGTGTTATTCTCACAGGCTCTGAGGAAATCGGTCTTCGCGGTGCAAAGGCATGGGTTGAAGCACATCCCAACGAGTTTCAAGATGTTCCCACATTCATTTATTCCTTTGATACAATAAATGATCCTAAATACCTTATGGCAAACTACCGCGACCTTAACGGCACGGTAAAAACAGATGCCGAGCTTTGCGATCTTTTCGTAGAAGCAGCCGAAGCCGTTGGTGTTCCCTGTCAGAAGGGCTGGATTCCTCCTCTGGGCGGTGCTGTTGATGCGGCAGGCTTTGCACAGGGCGGTTACAGAGCAGCAGGCATCACGGGACTCAATCACAAGCTTGAAAGATATTATCACACCCGTCTTGACACATACACAAATATGAACAAGCAGGGTATTGCCAACTGCTTTGCCGCAACAGTAAAAACTCTTGAAATGTTCGACAACGGTGCTAAACAGTAATCTGATTACAGGCGTTCACTTCGGTGGACGCTTTCTTTTTTTTCTCCATTTATCTATTGTAAACCAAAAACCGCTGTGATAGAATATTTTTAACATCTCAAGGAAAAGAGTGATTTTTGTGAGTGAAAATATCAGAGTTTATGTAACAGATGCACCCTTTTATGCAAAGGGTGACGGAAAAACAAATGACAGAAAAGCCATTCAGGATGCACTGGATTTTGTTTATTCAAAAGGCGGCGGAACGGTTGTTCTCAGTGCAGACAAGGTCTTTTTAAGCGGCGGCGTTATCTTAAAGGATAATGTTGAGCTTCACTTTGAAGACGGTGCCGAGCTTTTTCAGAGCAGCTCACAGGATGACTATGTTAAGCCTTCCGAAGACGGATATATCCCCTATAAGCCCGGTTACGGTCACAACATTTCCCCCGATGTAAAATGGAGCCACTTATGGTATTATAACTTTCCTCTTATTTTTGCTCCCGAGGGAACAAAAAATATCAAGGTTACGGGAAACGGCACAATAAGAATGATGCCCGACGATGAGCCCTCTCTTATTATGAAAATCTGCCCCATAGGATTTTACAGAGTTGACGGCTTCCTGATTTCCGATGTTCATATCACAGACTATCACTCCTATGCCATGATGCCCTTTACAAGCAAAAACGGCCTTATCAAGAACGTAAAAATTGACCGCTGGAGTCACGGAAACGGTGACGGAATATGTCTTATGAACTGTCAAAACATCCGCATTACCGGATGCACAATGCACACAGGTGACGATTCCGTTTATATTTTTTCATCATACAAGGATCCGAGAAAGAGTGAATGGTGGTCCTCGGATGAGCCTCAGGCTTCACTTAATATTGAAATTGACCATAACAATCTGCAATCCGATCACTGCAAGGCATTCGGCATGATTTTATGGGGAATTGACTGCCCCGATCAGAGTAAAATTGAAGTGCGCAATGTCTATGTTCACGATAATTATTTTCAGACTATGGGTAACTGGAATTATAATCCCTACACAACAAAAAACGGCTACCCTCCCGTGACACATTTCCGCTTTGAGAACAACACCTTTGATGCCATAGAGCCCAATTTCTTTGAGACTCAAATAACTGATATGAATTTCTTTCATTCCTCAAAGCAGTTTATTAACGGCGGCTTTGAAAACGGAGGCTTTGTGTTCTGGAGTGACAGAAAAAACAGTAATCCCGAGTCTGTCGGAGTAGGATATTATGAAGACGATATGCCCGAGCTTGAGGGCGGCTCACAGGGAAAGGCTTACGGCTATATTTCACATCTCGACGAGGGAGATGCCGCAATTTATCAGGGGCTTTATATATCCTCTTCGGAGCCGTGTTGCTTCTGGGCAAAGGTACAGACCTCGGGGGCAACCTGCAGAATGTTTGTGCGAAACCTTGAAACAGGAGAATTGATTGCTTCAAAGGACTTCTCAAACACGGAATGGGAGGATATTCAGCTTGATTTCACGGTTCCCGAAAGCACAAACTATCACATCGGAATAGAAAGAGGAAAGGCTACGAAAGGCTGGGCAAGAATTGACAATGCCACACTGCTCGGGAACTGCGAAGCCGCATTCGGCTATAAACGGGTGGGAACGGATTATCAAAGACCTTGGAAGCCTCTCTACTATTACAACCCTGAATTGTGGAAGACAACAGAATGATACACAAAAATCGGAAGCTGATTACCCGGCTTCCGATTCTTTTATAAGATGTGCAATTTCTTTAAGCTGTTTTCTTGATGAAACACCCAATTTTCCGTAAATATTCTTGTTATGGTATTTCAACGTATTTTCTGTTATGTCAAGAAGACTCAGAACATCCTTTGTTGACTTTCCGTCAACGTAATAATCATATATTCTTCTTTCCGTATTTGTGAGAAGCCCAATTCCGTAAATAAATGCCTTATACTCCTCTGTTTCGAAAAAATCAACCGTTTCAGATTTATCAGAAACAACTGCTGCTGTTTCTGTTTCAATTTCAGAAAATACTTCGACTTCAGTATTTTCCTCTCTCTTTTCAACTTCTGAAAAATCCGATTTGTAATGTTTTTCGCTTTCTTGAATAAGAAAGCATAAAAACAGAAGGAAAAATTCGGTTACAACATATGAAACGGCAAGAATTTCAAAATCAATCCTCACAAATTGTTCAAGAAGCCATACCATTATATTTATAAAGACCGAAAAGAGAAGAACAAAGGTCTGAACAGTACTGCCTGTTTTCTTTTTTACTGTTTTTACAATGCTCAGAACAACCATCGTCGAGAAATAGATAAGAAGATAAAAGAGATATATTATATGCAAAGGACCGTATACCTTCTGAAGCATTGAAACACCGTTTACGGTAATAAGGCTGACCTCTTTATAGTAAATATCAAGGTATCCCGGGCTTGCCGCAATGAGAAAAATAAGAATTCCCACACCGATAAGTGAGCCTGTCAGCCATTTGCTGTATCCGGTTTTTGTCACCTCAAAAATAATCATCAGAATTGACATGGGAAGGAACACCGAGCCGAGATATGAAATACGGTTTGCAAGAAGAGCCTCCTCGAGTGTCTCCGAAACAGACAATGAAAAATATCCGATATTTACAACAAGCACCGAGGAAAACAAAAGCAGAAACCAAGGGCTTTTCTTTCTGACACCGAATATATACACAAGAAAAACACAGACGGAGAGTATTGCGGTAACTCCGTAAACCACAGCGGCACTTACTGATTTTTCACTTGTAGAGGTAAATCCCGACAGTGTAAAAAAGCCTGACAGCACTGCAAGAATTGAAAGCATTCTTTTCATCATAAATACTCCAAAAAACCGTAAAATTACGGCATCCCACACTTTTTCCCACACTAATCCTCATTAATTCAGAATATCCCACACTTATTTTATTATCCGGTGTGGTGACATAAAAATATCAGATGCTTTAGAATAAAATCAGAATATAACGATTATTATGGGATTATTATAACTTAATTCTGTAGTTTTCTGTTATTTTCAATATAACAAATTTTTGTGTTCAGGTCAAGTGCAAAGACCTGACAAAAAAAGGAGCGAGCAAAATGAACAAACAAAAATCGGCAGTAAAAATCTTTTCGGTGATACTCTGCCTGTTGATGCTTGTGGGAATCTGTCCCGACTTTGAGGTCATCACCTCAGCGGCAACTCCCACAAAAGTCTCATCCATATCCCTTGAGATAGATATACCCCGTCCGGGTGCAACCCCCGATTACGAAGCCTACTACGACGTCCACTGCAAAAAAACAAAACGGTTTGATGAAACCGATAAAATGGTAAACGGCGTCTCATGGAGATACCAGAAGGTTAACACATCAACAACGATGAAACCGACAGACACATTCGTAAAGGGTGTACAGTATACCTTTTCAATCGTTGTTCAGGTAAAAGACGGCTACATATTTGATGCGGCTGATAACTATAATTCCAACGTTGCCGCTTACGTAAACGGTAAAAGAGCTACCGTTGTAGCTATCCACGGAGATGGATTCAATGCGAAGAATGTTCTGGTTATAAACTATACCTTTGATGCCTGTAATTATTCCATAATCGATCTGGTAAAAATCAACAATGTAAAAATACCAAAAGCGGGCAATACAGTAAGCTTTGACGCAGTGCCTGCCGGCTCAGGTTATATTGTTTCAATGGTGAACTGGTATGACGGTCCTACAACAAGCAGCAATATGCTTGCAGCAGGGGATGTTTTCCAGGCTAACCGCGAATATACTCTCGAAATATTTGTCCGTGCAAATGACGGCTGCAGACTTAAAACAGACGCAGATGACTATCCTGCTTTTACCGCAAAGGTCAACAATGTCGCGGCAACGCTGATAGATTCCTTCACAAACGACGGCAGAGCTGCAGGCTTCACAATAACCTATTCCACAGGCGCAGTGATAAGTGAGGTTTCCGTCAGCGATATTGAAATTCCAAGAACGGGAAATACCCCCGATTTCAGCGGTACGGTTGACGGAGTCGGTTATAAGATTCTTGATGTCAACGGATATGAATGGGAGAAACAGGTATTTCCTTACACCAGCATGTCGCCCGATGAAAAATATGAAGCAGGTACAGCATACAGACTCCTGCTCCGCTTAGAAGCAGAGGAAGGATACACATTTGACATACAATACGCTATAATCGACGATGAGCAGGCTGATGTTTACTATGAAGTCGATACGTATTGCGAAATAATTTACTATTTTAACATCCCCGCTGATATCACAACCGTTGATATTACGGGAATTACTGCACCCGTTGCAGACGGAACTGCAGATATGACGGCTGAAACCTCGTCACCTGATTATGTGATTACAGACATTGAATGGAAGGATACAACAACAGGCGCATACAAGGATTACATATATAACATCACAAAATTCTCCGAGGGCAGAGAATATACTGTGGATATTACCGTTAAGCCCACGGGAAACAACAGCTTCCGCAGTGAAGAGGCTTACGGCATCGAGCTACCCGATATTACCGCTAAAATTGACGGTAAATATGCAGGTGTATACAGTAACGATAACGGCAAGAATGAAGCAAAAATCTATTACAGATTCAAAACACCCGTCGAGAAAGTAATCGTTACGGGACTTGACGAGCCCGTTGCAGGTCAGACACCCGATATGACAGCAGAAAGCACCAAGGCAGGCTATGAAATTAATAAGGTAGAATGGTATGATAATTCCGTCACCCCCGGTGTGAAGCTTTCTGCAACGGACAAATTTATAGCAGGACACAACTATACTGTACAAATTACTCTTTATGCATGTAATGACTTCTTCTTCAATGTTGAAGACGGAGAACAGGAAATCACAGCAACAATTAACGGTAAAGATGCCATTGAATACCTCTCAGAATCATACGGTACTGCCAAAATCGGCTATAGCGTCACAGTACCCGTACCCCATACACATACTCCTTCCGACTGGAAAACCGATGCAAACCAGCACTGGAAGGTCTGCACAGACTCAGCCTGCGGTGAAATAACATCCGCAAAGGAAAACCATAAGGATTTGAACGGTGACGAAAAATGTGACACCTGTGCATATCCCATGCCCAAGCCCGTAGCTTCAGAGCTTCTTCTCAAGACAGACTGTCAGTATATTGTTTCCCATAAGGACAAAACTGTCATAATTCCTGTGGGAACAAAAATTTCAGATGTAAAAGCAAATATTCTCAACGAAAAATATGCAGTACTCCTGAAGGACGGCAAGGCTGCCGCCGACACTACACTTACAGGCACCGGAATGAGCATTCAGGTGCTTGGAAAGGACAATGCCGTGCTTTCAACATACAAGGTTGTTGTTCTCTATGACACAGACGGCAACGGAGTTATTCAAGCGGCTGATGCAAGACTTACTCTTCGTGCATCCGTTAATCTCGAGAGCATCAAAAACGAATATCTCACAGCCTCCGATATCAATAAGAGCGGAAAGCTTGAGGCGGCTGATGCCAGAAGCATACTCAGAAAATCCGTCGGTCTTGACTGATTAATAAAACAACAAACAAAGGAGAATAGACTATGGGACTTTTTGACAAAAAATTCTGCGACATATGCGGAGATAAAATCGGACTTTTAGGCAACAGAAAGCTTGATGACGGTAATATGTGCAAGGACTGCGCAAAAATGCTGTCACCCCTTTTCAGCGACAGAAGACGCTCCACCGTTGAAGAAATCAAGCAGCAGCTTGCATACAGAGAGCAGAACAGACAGTATCTCAGAAGCTTTACCCCTGACCGTGTATTCGGCGATGATAAAAAGTTTTTCATTGACTCCTCCAAGGGTGCTTTTGTAATTTCAAGAAGAAGCCAGAACAACTGGGACGAGGAAAACCCCGATATTATTTCAATTTCTGCCGTCAACAGCTGTAATCTGAGAATAGATCAGGACGAAGAAGAGCTGTATTATGAAAACGCCAACGGCGAAAGCGTAAGCTATAATCCTCCGAGATACTCATACAAATTTACCTTTGTTCTCGAATTCAATGTAAACAACCCCTATTTTGACGATTTCGAGGTAAAGCTCAACAATATTGAGGTTGAAATGAACACTCCCGAATATGCAAATTTACAGCAGACAGCAATCAACATTATGTCTGCGGTAGCCCCCGGAAGATTCACCGCTCCTCAGATGAATAATATGTATCAGAGCAATGTCGGCTTCAACAATATGCCCAACAATATGTATCAGGGCAATATGAACAATTTCAATCAGCCTCAGATGAACCCCTATGCACAGCAAAATCCTTATCAGCAGAACAATGCTTTCAATCCTTATGCACAGGCTCCTGTTCAGCAGGCTCCTCAGGGTATGTATAACAATCAGCCTATGGGATATCCTCAGCAGCAACAGCCCTTCCAGCAGAATATTTTTAACCAGCAGCCTGCTATGAACAACGGCAACTGGTTCTGTCCCTCCTGCGGCACTGCCAACACAGGAAAATTCTGCTGTAACTGCGGAACTCCTAAGACATAACCACAAAAATTTCAAAGGAGATGATTCCCATGGGTTTATTTGATTCGTTAAAGAAAAACATTCTTATCTCATCGGAACAAAAAACAGGCACATCTACAGGCACTGAAACAAAAAATCCGACACCGAAAAATCACGAAGAAACCTTTACCTTCTCTGAGCTTCCGTCAGATATCAATAAGCTTCAGTGCTTACCCGAAGCATCTCTCACCTCCCCTTTTGCAACGGTTGCTCTCACTCTTGCCGTTTTATGCAATTACGGTCAGTCTGTTGAAAAAACCATAGAAATGCTTGATTTTCTCAAGGGCCCCGAAAGCGTCAGCGGTTTTGAAAAGCAGTTCATCAAAGAGCATCTCGGAGAAGAAACCTATAAGTCATTTTCATATTTTGAGGGCAGCTCCCCCGAAAACAATTACACTCCCTCAAAGCCGTTCAGAATTACGGTCATTGAAAATCCCTATTCGTTTACAAATGAAAACTGGGCGACACTTTATGTCAGAAGCTCGGGGGCAGACAGTCCCCGTCCCGTAAAGCTGCGTAAAAAGCCGTCAACGGGACAGTGGTTCCTGAATGAAATTCAGTGTCTTGCCGATATCAGAAAGCCCGTCAGCGAAGATCCTTGGGCATAACTATTCAGGAGGACTCAGTATGAAAAAATTCCTTGTTGTACTTCTCTCTATTGTGTTAGCATTATCTCTTGTTTCCTGCGGCGCAGATAACAAGCCTGCAAATGATGAAACAACAAACAAACCTGTTTCAGACAACACCGATTCAGGTATGATTACAACTCAGCTGTTCACCCTCGAATATGACGAGTCGCAATGGTATTATGATGAAGAAGACACTTCCGATTATGAGGACTATTGTCAGGCAACTCTTTTCATTCCCGATCCCGAGGATGAAGAATATTACTTAATATGTGCAGAAATAACCGTTGAAATTGAAGATCCCGCTGATTTCCGTGAGGACCTTGTTCATTACGGCTTTGATCAGTATGAATATGAAGTCAACAAAAAGTATGAGCTGACCGAAATCGGCGGTGTAGAGTTACTGCGTTATGAAAAAGAAAGCTCCTCCGGTCCGACCATTATCTACTTCAACCGCATTGAAGCCGCCGGTGCTAATGTTAAGATTGACATTGACACAGTTGACGGCTCGGATCAGCGCATTAAAGAGCTTCTGAACGGACTTACCGTTAAGCTTGAAGATGTCGGCAATGTTGACGGCCCGTGGGAATGGGAGGGTGAAAAATTCTCGTCTGACGGTGCAGTACTTGCTGTAGGAAATACCCAGATAGCATCAACATGGATTCCCTTTAACGAATATATTTCAACCTTCGAGACCTTCGAGCACTGTGTTGCTGTGGTCGATAATAACGTATACATTCTTTCCGAGGGCATTTTGAAGCAGTACAGCTTTAACGGTTCTTCTCTTACATTCCAAAAGGACATTGCACTCCCTGAGGATAATTATGATTACATGAATTCAACCGATGACGGCTCACTGTGGTTAAGCGGCTCTATGAACGATCTCATAAAGGTCAAGGACGGAAATATTGTTGCAACATATAAAGGGCTTGATACAGTTGCATTGCATCCGTCAGGAAACTGGGGCATCAGCTATTTCAGCTCATCAGAATGCGAAAAGGTTACCTTCACCGGCGACACCTATGAGTCTGAGCCTGTTCACTTCATTGAAGCGGATATTATTATGCATCTTAATATTGATGAAGACTATATCTATGTATGCGGACCAGACAAGGATGATGACGAGCACAGAGTATTTGTTTATAACAGTGACTGTGTTCTTGAAAAAACTCTTTGCAACGCCGATTATGAGGGACTTGGCAGTATTACGTTTATGGCACAGACCGCAAAGGGCTTCATAGGCTTTGACGGAAACCTCAGAAACATAATGCTGTGGAATGAAACGGGCACCGATGTTGCCGAATTTGACGATGACGAGCTTTTCGGAACAAATTATCCGTGGTTCTGCCACAGCGCAGTTATGAGTGACGGAAGAATTCTCACAATTATGACAGACGAGCGTGAGGATGAATCAGCAACCGAGCTTATTGCATTTGTTGTCACCGTCAGTTGAAGCTTTCAGAAATTCTGATACTTGATTAAGGAAGGCAAAAATCTGTTTTCGGCAGATTTTTGCCTCCTTTGCTTTTATTAAAGGAATTCTTGATTTCTCGAAGCTGAAGAATTATAATTATTGTAATCAGGCATTGAGGAGACGGAAAATGAAAGATTACACCTTATCATACACAAAACAGACACCCTTCAGAAATGATGAAATGTCTTTAAGAGATGTAAGAAAATGTAATATCAGGGAGGACGGCTGGGAAAGATGGTCGCTTCCCGTCGGCAACGGCTATATGGGAATAAGCATTTTCGGAAGAACCGACGAGGAAAGGCTTCTTATCACTGAAAACAGCCTTTCTAACCCTTGTTCCTATTGTGAGGATTATCCCGGCGGCTTTGCGGGACTGAGCAATTTCTGCAGTTTTTACCTTTCATTCGGACATAAAAGAGTCAAAGACTATTCACGCTCACTCAATATCAATACCGCACTGTGCAAAACGCAATATACATATAAGAATGTCAGCTATATGCGTGAGCATTTTGCTTCCTATCCCGATAACTGCTTTGTTACAAAAATTTCTGCAGACAAAGAAAAAAGTATATCCTTTACATTGAGGTGTGAGGTATCCCTGAACCGTCCGTATCTTTTTAAGGAAGGCGACGGTATGGGAAAAAGTGCGGAAATTTTCACAGAAGATGACACGCTCGTAATAACGGGAAAAATGGATTATTACAGTATTCTGTTTGAAGGAAGAATGAAGGTTATTGCCGACGGCGGAAATATCATCACAAAAAAAGACAGGATAACCGTCACAGACTGTAACAGTGCCGTACTTATTTTTACCTGCGGTACGAATTACAAGAGCGAATGCAGAGTATTTACGGAAAAGGATCCGAAAAAGAAGCTTGCGGGCTTCCCACATCCGCATCAAAAGGTTTGTGATGTTCTGCAAAAAGCCGTTGCTTTTACATATGACGAGCTTAAAAGAAGACACATTGAGGATTATTCCTCCCTTTTCAACCGGACTGATATTTCCTTTACGGATGAAAGCGTTAATATTCCCACCGACCGACTACTGAAAGAATACAGAAGAAAAAATCATACGGCATACACAGAGGAGCTTGTTTTTCAATACGGAAGATATCTTCTTATTTCATCCTCCCGTCCGGGAGGAAGACCTGCTAATCTTCAGGGCATATGGAACCGCTATGATTCGTCCCCGTGGTCTGCAGGCTATTGGCACAACATCAACGTGCAGATGAATTACTGGCCTGCCTTTAACACAAATCTTCATGAGTGCTTCATACCGTATATAGAGTATTTCAATGCATATAAGGCTCTGGCCAAGGAACATGCAGATGAATATATCAAAAGCTATTTTCCCGAAAAATTTTCCGAAGATAACGGTATTGCAATAGCTACGGGCGGCTGGCTTTACGATATGGAAACTCTCCCAAATCCGAAAACAGGACATTCGGGAGCAGGCACCGGTGCTTTCACGGTAAAGCTCTTTGATGATTACTACAGTTTTACCGGAGATATTGATTTTCTTAAAAACACAGGATTTGAAGCACTTTATGAAATGTCCGTTCTTCTGTCAAAAATATTGGAGGAACAAAAAGACGGAACGCTTCTGTCAAAATACTCTGCATCACCCGAGCAGTGCCATAACGACAAATACTACCACACAAAGGGCTGTGCCTTCGATCAGCAGATGATTTATCAATGCTGGAAGGACACCGTGAAGGCGGCTGAAATTCTCGGAAAAGAAGATGACTTTATCGCTTACCTGCGAAATAATCTAACAAGGCTCTCCCCTGTCCTTATCGGGCAATCTGGACAGATCAAGGAGTTCAGAGAAGAAAAATATTACGGTGATATAGGAGAAAAGAAGCACCGCCATATTTCTCATCTTGTGGGGCTTTATCCCGGAGACATAATAACAAGCGAAAATGAAGAATTTATAAAGGCGGCACAGGTAACGCTCAACAGACGCGGAGATAAATCTACAGGCTGGTCAACGGCGCATAAGCTCAATTTATGGGCAAGAACAAAAAACGGAAACCGTGCATATGACCTTGCAAAGATGGCTGTTTCAAGTTGTATGGCAACAAATCTGTGGGATTTGCATCCGCCCTTCCAGATAGACGGGAACTTCGGTTTTACTGCAGGCATTGCTGAAATGCTTATTCAGAGCCATGAAGGTTATATTGAAATACTCCCCTGTCTTCCTGACTGCCGGCATACAGGCTCATTCAGAGGACTTACGGCAAGAGGCGGATTTTCAGTTGATGCAAAATGGAAAGACGGTGAGATTACAGAGATTTCCGTTCTTTCAAATGCAGGTGAACACCTTAAAATAAAAACGCAAGACGGCTTTATTGATACCGACACCGTAAAGGGTGAGATTTACACCTACAGCTTCTGAGCAGACACTGAACATTTTTTGAAATTTATACATTTTATTGTTTTTTTGCATTAATTTTTTTGATATATACATTTATAGTGAAGAAGAGGATATAAGAATGGGAATTTTTTATGACCGAAGCATTCAACAGCGTCAGAAATTTTTTCATTATCTTTATGACATTCATTTCAGCTTTTGTTTTTTGCAATACGCCTGAAAGAGCAACAAAGGATATTATAACCGACGAGGAAACTGTAAGAATTATGAGCTTCAATGTCCGTTACGGAGAATTTGAAGAGCGTTTCAGAATTGTTCCTCAGCTTATAGGTGAATATATGCCCGATTCAATAGGTCTTCAGGAATGCACTCACAACTGGTATCTCATACTGAACGGCTTCCTCAAGGAATATGCAATCGTAGGTGTGGGCAGAGACAGCGGAGACACCGGCTATAACAGCGGTGAAATGGCGGCTATTCTTTACCGAAAGGATAAGTATAAGCTTGTTGACAGCGGTAATTTCTGGATTTCCGAAACCCCCGATGAAATTTCATACGGATGGGATGCAAATCACAGAAGAATATGCACATGGGCAATCCTTGAAAACAAGGAAACAGGCGAACAGTATGCTCACGTAAATACTCACCTTGACCACGAAAGCGAGCCCGCAAGACTTAACGGGGCAAAAATGGTCAGTGAATTTGCACTGACCTTTGATATGCCCACCGTTCTAACAGGTGACTTCAATTTCAAAAAAGGCACAGACTATTATAATATCATCACAGATGCAGGTCTTAAGGACTCTCAGGATATTGCACAGACCTCCGATAACGGCAAAACCTTCCACGGCTATAACGGCGGTGTTGACGGCAAGCCCATAGACTTCATCTTTGTAAACAACGAAATAACAGATGTTGCAACCTACAAAATAATCAGAGATATGTACGGAGAAAAATACTCCTCCGACCACTACCCCATCTGTGCGGATATGAAATTTTAATCAAGAAAAGATATTTAATCATCGGGCATCCCTCGGATGCCCGATGTGTTTTTTCTAAAAAAACAATATTTTATTGTTTTTCGCAATATTTTTATTGACAGACGATAAAATTTATCCTATCATAAGCTTGAAAAACGTATGGAGGGTTTCTTATGTATACTACTGAAAAAAGCACAAGACTGACACTGTACATAACTTATATGTTCTGCATTCTGCTCGTTATTCTTATGATTGTGGTTATTCCCGGCATTAATTGGATTTTAGGCATGCCACAGTTTGCAAAATTGTGCATAACTGCATTTTATGTCTGCTGTCCTGCGGCATGGACTGCTCTTATATGTATAATAAAGCTTCTGAAAAACATATTGAGTGATGATATTTTTTCGCAAAAATCCGTGAAGCTTCTGAGAATACTCTCTTGGTGCTGTGCCTTTGTATCGGCTGTCTGCTTTGTTGTTATGTTCATTTTCAGACTGTTTTTCATTTTCTTTCTCGGAGCAGGACTTATGACTCTGATATTAAGAGTTCTCAAGAATGTTTTCGCAAGAGCCACTGAAATAAAAGAAGAAAATGAGCTTACGATTTAAGCGGATTAAGAGGTAGCTATGAGTATAAGAATTAATCTTGATGTAATGCTTGCAAAAAGAAAAATGTCCTCGGGAGAGCTTGCAAACGCAATCGGAATAACACAGGCAAACCTTTCCATTCTGAAAACGGGAAAGGCAAAGGCTGTGCGTTTTTCCACCCTTGAAAGCATATGTGAAATTCTCGACTGTCAGCCGGGAGACATTCTCGAATATGTAAAGGAGAAGTGATATGGAAAGCACATCGGAGAAACATTTTGAAAATACAGAAAATACCGAAAAAACGGAAATTATTGAAAAAGGCATAACAGATATAAAGAATCACGATACATTAAAAACAGGTATAACGGATTTAATTACCGCAATTTTCACTTTTTTCTCAGTATATTTTACTGTTGCACAGTTTTATGAAAATACAGTGGGCTATACAATAAGCATTGTATATTTCCTGTTTTTTGTATTTGTTGCAGGAACAGTAATTGTCCGCGAAAAACGCATCAGGAAGGAAGCTGTTTTTTCCACGGTGATGCTTCTTTCGGTTATTGTAAGCTTCTCTTTATTCAGCGGTTATGACATATTGAGAATGCTTCTCACTTGCTATTTGTTCGGATATTCGATATGTGCACTCAAGGGTATCCCCTCTTTCCCCTGTAATAACACAGAGGACATATATTTTCAGCTTAAAGCACTGTTTTTTGTCCCCATAAAAAAAGTTTTTCTTCCTATTACGGTATTCATATCTGAGACAAAAAGCCTGATAAAAACAAAAAACCGCAAAATCACAAAAGCGGCAGGAATTTTGATCGGAGTTATTCTCGCAATACCCGTTTTTATTGCCGTAGTGAAGCTTCTCGAAAATGCGGATTTTGCATTTCATTATATTTTTGCTTCACTGTCTTCAAAACTTTCCCGACTAACAGACAAGCTGACAGAACAAATCCCTCTTAATTTCGATAATCTCATTCCGTCTTTAATTCTGTCACCGTTTGTATTCTCATTTATTTTCAATGCAAAGCACGGAACAACAAAAGCCGCCGTGGAGAAAAGCAAACGCAAGCAATCGGTAAAAAAGCTTGCCGTCATCAGCACAAGCATAATTATCGGTTTTTATTCGTTGATAAGTATTGTCTATATCATTTTTATCATAGCCCAATTTCCGTTTTTGTTTGCAGCATTTTCGGGAGACCTTCCCTTCGGATATTCTGTTTCAAGCTATGCACGGCAGGGATTTTTTGAAATGAGTGCAGTTGCCGCAATAAATTTCGGACTTATACTTGCGGGAGAAACTTTTGTCCGAAAAACAGATAAAAACGAATCACCTAAAATATGGAAATGCATTTCGCTCTTCTTTTGTATCTTTACACTGTTATTGATAATTATCGCCGGTATAAAAATGATGCTTTATATCAACGCATACGGACTCACGGAAAAGCGTATTGCCGTGGTTCTTGCAGATGCGGTTCTTTTTATCACATTTATTCTGATTGCATTGAAGCCTTACAGAAAAAATCTTCCGCATTACAGAATAATATTCATTTCAGGTGTTACTGCAGTATGCTTTATACTTATTTTCCCTATAGCAACATTTGCCGCAAGCTTTAACACTCAGATGTATCTTGCAGGAAATCACAACAAAATTGATATTGAATATGTCAGATATTCCGAATGTAAATCCATTGCCGCGAAAAATCTCACCCTGTTGACAGAAAGCCAAAGCACCGTGACAGCCAAAAATGCAAAAAAATGGCTGTATCTGATGTCTGAATACAGTATGAATAACGAAGTAAAGGCTTCAACTGTTGATGAAGACGCATTCCTGAAATTCATTGAGAAAAACAAGGAAAAGCTTCTGAGTTATGAAAATCTGACATACAAATATGACTACTACAGCGGCAGCTATACGGATTTTTACCTTAAAACCGATCGAAATTATACCACCGCATATATCCATCTGTATCTTGATATGCCCGAAACAATCAAAGAAATAAAAATCGAAAACTCACTTTTTTATCAGCGGATAACAAAAAGCGACGGCTCACTTTTCACTTACGATGAAAAAATTCATATTTCCGATTGGATAACAGATAATAACAACGGTGAATTTGCTGTCATAACCTTATATCTTGAAGACGGAAAAACAGTTGATTTTGAACTAAGACGGGACAACGAATTCTCAAGTGAAAGCACGGAAAACTGCATTTATGTTGAAGCCTCGGATTATTTCTACGGAATACTGCATACAGATAAAAAAGGAAACATCCTGCTTACAAATAAGAATGACTGAGCCGAAATTGTTATAGACAAAGCTGATACAGTATGCTAAAATGAAAGACAACAGAATATTTATCGGAGTCAGGGAAATACAGGTGAAAATCCTGAGCAACCGCCATTGCCGTTATCAGTTGTAAAGCTGTCAGTCGGAATGCCTGCCCGATAAGGTCAGAAAAACGCTTTCGGGTATAAGGGAAAGAGTATGACAGATAATGAAGCATATCTCCATTATCCGACAATAACCCGTCCGTTTTTCCGGACGGGTTTTGTTTTGTCTGTTTTCGGATTATAGCAAAGCAGATTTGCTGATTTTATACTGTATTTTTTACAGCAGTTTTTTCATTGGTGGTGATTGTTATAAAAATCGGTTTTCGGGGACTTCACCCCGCAACTGCATTCCTGTATTACATTCTTGTATTCACGTTCACCCTGAGTGCAACACATCCGTTGCTGCTTGCAGGAGCAGTGCTGTGCGGTCTTCTTTACGATATAAAATACAGAGAAAAAAAGGCACTGGTATTTGCAGGAAAGGTCGTCCTTCCCCTTTCGCTCATCGCCTGTATATTCAACGGTCTTGTGAATTACAGGGGGGAGACAGTCATTTTTATGCTTCCGTGGGACAAGCCGTTTACTCTTGAAGCGGTTTTGTACGGAGCAATGTTTTCACTTCGTATTGCCGCAACTCTCATTTGGCTTCATCCCTTTAACGAAACAGTCACAGAGGATAAAATTCTGTTCCTATTCGGGAAAATATCGCCCCGCACGGCTTTAATAATCTCTATGGCACTGCGTTTTATCCCCCTTATTTCCTCACAGTCCGACGAAATAATAAGAGCAGAAAAGGGAGTGGGCAGAGGTATTGCCGCACCCGACATCCGCCGCAAAATAAAAAGTACCGTCAGAAGACTCTCAATTCTTGTTACATGGACACTGGAAAGAGGAATTGATACTGCCGACTCCATGAGTGCAAGAGGCTACGGTCTGAAAAACAGAACCGTATACAGCCGTTTTGTTTTCACCCTCAGAGACTTGTTTTTTATTGCTTTATGGGCAGTTTTCACTGTTCTCACAATACTTTTCTTCAACAGCCTGAAAACAGAATATTTACCGTCTGTATCAATACCCTTCCCTGACATTTATTCGGCCTTTTATATGGTATTTTCTGTTATTTTCTTGCTAATTCCCCTTATCTATGACATTTCGGAGGAGAAAAAATGGTCGATTTCAGCATAAAAAATTTATCCTTCAGGTATCCCGATGAAGACAAATTTGCGCTGAAGGATATTAATATTGACATAAACCGCGGGGAATTTACTGTTGTCTGCGGTCCATCCGGAAGCGGCAAAAGTACACTTCTCAGATGTCTGAAGCCGGAGCTTTCTCCCTTGGGGGAAGAGAAAGGCGAAATTCTTTATTTCGGGAAGCACAAAAATGATTTTTCACTTCGGGACTCAGCCGAGGGCATCGGCTATCTCCTGCAAAATACCGAATATCAGACCGTAACCCACTCTGTCAGAACTGAGCTTGCCTTCGGACTTGAAAATCTCGGTATTGAAAGCTCGGAAATACGTCTTCGTATCGCAGAAATCTGTGCATATTTTTCACTTGAGGATATTCTTGACAAAAAAATATCGGAGCTTTCGGGCGGTCAGAAGCAGCTTCTTTGTCTTGCAAGCATTCTGACTATGCATCCGAAGGCGGTAATTTTCGATGAGCCCACATCCCAGCTTGATCCGGTTGCCGCAGAAGCTTTTATTTTCACAATCAACAAGCTTTGCCGCGAAAACGGAATAACCGTAATCGTATCGGAGCACCGTTTGGAAAATCTAATTCCCCTTGCCGACAGACTTATAGTTCTTCAGGACGGCGGTGTTATTTTTAACGATGCTCCCGAAAAGCTCCCTTCCGCACTGTTCAAAGAAAACACCTTCGTAAATTTATCAATGCCGGCACCCATGAGAATTCTGTCAGAGCTGACTGAAAGCACTGCTCTGCCTCTTGATGTATCACGGGCAAGACTCATTCTGCAAGAGCTTTTGGGGGATAAAAAAATCTGCATCAGCGAAAAAGATGCAAAGGATAAAATCCCCTTTTCAGAAACGGCAGTCGAAGCAAAGGGTGTTTATTTCTCCTATGACAGAAAACAATACGTACTGAATGATTTCAGTATAAAAATACCCAAAGGCTCGTTTTATGCAATTCTCGGAGCAAACGGAGCAGGAAAATCTACGGCAATTTCTCTGATGAGCGGAATTTTACCCTGTAAAACAGGAAAAATACGCCTGTTCGGTGAGGACATAAAGAAAATCAGTCAGACAAGGCTTTATAACGGCACGGTGGCAGTGATGCCGCAGAACTGCGAAAGCCTTTTTTCCTGTAATACAATACGGGAGGAGCTTTTTGAGGCTCTCCCCGATAAAAAACTCTCACAATCGAAACAGGAGAATGCTGTTTGCGAGGTCTCACAGCTGACACAGATTACTCACATACTGGGAAGACATCCCTATGACATAAGCGGAGGAGAAATGCAGAGAGCCGCTCTGGCTCTTATTCTTCTTAGAAAACCCAGAATTATTTTTATGGATGAGCCGACAAAGGGAACCGACAGCGTTTTCAAGAAGCAATATGCAAAGATTATCAATTCACTTTGTGAACAGGGAATTACCGTAATTGCGGTTTCTCACGATACGGGGTTCTGTGCGGAATATGCACATATGTGTGCCATGATTTTTGACGGACAGTGCATCACGCAAAAGGAAAGCCGTGAATTCTTCGCATCAAATTTCTTCTATACCACCGCGGCAAATAAAATCGCAAGACAGTTTTTCCCCTTTGCAGTAACAGACAGGGAGGTTATTGAGCTATGCAAAAAAAGCCTTCAAAGCTGACAGTAATATCCCTTTTATCCTCAGTTGCGGCGGCACCTGCAGTCGTTTTTCTTTGCATAAAGCTGATTGAAGGCAAAAGCTATTATGCCGCCGCCGTGCTTGTTATTGTATGTGCCGTACTGCCCTTTTTTGTATATTTTGAAAACAGAAAAATCAAGACCGCAGAAATAGTTATTCTTGCCGTAATGACGGCACTTGCAGTAGCATCAAGAAGCGTTATGATGTTTCTTCCGCAGGTGAAGCCCACTGCCGCAATCGTTATTATCACAGCGGCGGCATTCGGTGCAAACTGCGGCTTTCTCACAGGCACGCTTTCCATGTTTTTGTCGAATTTCATATTCGGCCAAGGGATTTTCACCCCCTTTCAGATGCTTGGAATGGGACTTACGGGATTTATATGTGGTCTGATTTTTCACAGATGGCCTAAAATTTGCAACCGTTTTACACTGAGCATCACGGGAGGCTTTCTGACATTTTTTGTTTACGGTTTATGTGCCGATATGAGCTCGGTTTTTATGTTTTCGGGAAATCTTTCCCTGAAAAGCATTTCAGCCATATATTTATCGGGACTGGGTTTTAATATAATACACGGCATTTCAACCGCAATAATTCTGTTTTTTATAACAAAGCCCATGACAGAAAAGTTTTCGAGACTCAGAAAAAAGTACGGAATTTTTCAGTCAACCTGACATTATTTCAGCAAGCCCGCAACATATCACACCGACACAACAATGACTTAACAGTTTGTTAACAGTTTGTGAATTATCAACAAACAAATCACTATTATGTTGTCAGTTTTCATAATTGAAGTATTAGAAGATATTTATTATAATATTTTTAGGTTTATTTAACCAATTTTTCGAGAGGATGAAAAAACTATGCAGAAAAAAAGATTCTCAACAAAGGTGTTATCAGCGGTTTTATCGCTTCTGATGATACTTACGGTAATTCCCCTTGTACCGTTTGCTGACACAACAGCAGAGGCTGCTTATGCAAATGAGTACTACTATCCCGCAGGGACAAAATTTATCAAAGATGTTGCTTTGACTTATTTCCAAAATAGTGACCAGGGTTACCAAAACCTTCAGACTGCTGTCAGCGCAGGTACAGGTGCAGGCTATGCTTTGCGTAAAGACCTTACATCAGGTACCGGAGGTAAATACTACATTTATGTCGGTTGGACATGGACAACCAACCCCGCTGAAGCCGTAAGAGGCTTCCGTCTTGACCATAAGGGCGGAGCACCCGGCTCACATACACAAAGTGGAGTTACTTGGTATAAGGCAAATTCCGGTGATCATGATTGGGTTCCCAAGAAACACTCTGACGGTGCAGTAAATCTCAACGAAGGTTGCGACAACAAACTCTTTGATGACTCCCCCGGCGATCAGATTCATCTTTACCTCACAAAAGACCCCGCTTTCGGTGATCCTGTTACATTCCTTGACCGTGCAGGTTCAACGGGTGAAAGAGACACTCTTCTTAGTCAAGGCTGGACCGGTGTTGTAACCTTCCAAAATAATGGTTATATATGTGACATTAACAAAGGTGCCGGCGGTGACGACCTGTTCTTCCTCTACTCAACATGTTCTTTAACAAAGGTAAACACTGCAGCTCTCCGTTCCGCATATGAAGGTACAGCTAAATTTATCGGTGTTGAAGGCTATACTCCCGCTTCTTCCAATGCTCTTACAAGTGCAAGAAATGCAGCAAAAGTCATAATGGATGCATTTGATAAAAACAACGGTTATGCTACATACACTCAGGCTGATATTGATGCAGCAGCTAAAAACATTAACGATGCAGCAAACAATCTCAAAACCTACCTTTATCTCAAAGGAACAACAAACGGCGGTACAGCTGACCAGACAATAGAGCTTACCGTTGGAAAAGGCACAACAGCAACAGTTAACCTCGGTAATTACTCTGCAACAAAAGAGGGGGCTGATTTCGTCGGTTGGGCAGAATCCCCCACATCTAGAGAAGGAATAAAGAGTACTGTTACAGTTGGTTTTAACAAAACCTACTATGCTTTGTTCGGCGTTGAGCTTACTGCTAACTTCCATTACCTCACAGCAAACGGCGAACATACTGTTACAACGAAAAAGATATATGCGATGAATGCCGCAACAGCAAACGGTACAACAAAGCCATCAGTCAAGAATGCAACCTATGACGGCAGGACATTTAAGTTCCTCGGTTGGAGAGAAGATACAATCGCAGACGAGGAAACAATTTCAAAATCAGGAAACTTCACCATTTACACTTCCAACCCTGTTGTTGATGTTTATGCTGTTTACAGTTCAGACATCACCTTTACACAGGATGTAAACAAGGGTACTCCTGCAGTCGAAGCTGAAACACAGACTCAGTATCTTAATGCAAATGAAAACATCACAGTAACAAGCCACGACTTCTATGTAACCGATGCAGCGCCCGAGCGTGAAGGCGGTACCTTCCTCGGTTGGGCAGACGATGCACTTGCAACTGCAGCACAGTATACAGCAGGCTATAAGTTCACTCTTACAAGCGATAAAACTATCTATGCAGCTTACAAGATGGATATGTGGGATGTTACCTTTATTGGTGACAACGGAGA
>JAZNRX010000119.1:0-11845 GCA_045590915.1 Acutalibacteraceae bacterium
GATAGAGGATGAGGATGTGGGCGGGATAGAAGGCGTAGAAGATGTATTTGTTTATCTTTCTGCCCGCTTTTCCGCTGTAAAGAGAAATGGGCACTGCTGAAAGCACTGCGGGGAGCTGTGCGGAGATGAAGCCTATATATAAAGGGGGCATATAGACTATTACCGTCATAAACGAAGACAACGCGAAGCCAACATATTTCACCGAAGGTGAAGCCTTTGAGAAAAGGAACATCATTGTTATTACAACAACACCCATAAAGCCGTAATCGGAGTGCATATAGTATGCACCAAGCCCGCATATAACCGTGGAAAATATACCGAGGAATGCAATTCTGTGCTCCTGAAGAAAATCAAGGATGATTACACTGAGAAGTCCGAGAAAAAGGGTGAAATACACATTCTGCGATGTGGCTTCAAGGTATGTGCCGTTGAATGCCATATCATAGGGAACCTCTGAAATAAGGGCAAAGGCGGCAAGCCTTAACATATATTTCAGCTTATTCTTTGTATGGATTGCACCCTGTGCTATTAAAAATGCAAATATTGGGAAAGCAAGTCTTCCGATGTTACGCCAAAGGGTTGTTTCTTCACCAAGAAAAATTACGCTTGCATGGTCTGAAACCATAGCCGCCATAGCAATAAGTTTCAGAAGATTGGTGGATAAAAAGCCGAACTTGTTTTTCTTAGCCATTTTCATTCACCGCTTCAAGTCTCTTTTTACGGGACTGCTCAACCTTTTTCGTAATGTCCTCCATATATTCACCGTGAAGCTTGAATTTCGTTGTAAACACGATTATTGAAAGCAGGAAGAAAATGGGAGGAATTACATACATAACCGCAGAAATTGCATTTTTGACCTTTTTGGGATAAATGATAACACCGTTGGCATCGGGCTTGAGAGAATTATATCCGGCAACACCCATAGCTGAATAAAGAATAACCGTCTGCACCGTATATGCCATTTTCTGCAAAAATCCCTTCATTGAGAAGGTGACGGATTCACGGCGTACACCCATTTTTACTTCACCGTAGTCAACAACATCTGCAAGGAAAACAGTCTGCGAAATAAACATTGATGCAGTGCCTATCTGTGTTACGGTGTAGAAAATATTGAGAAGCATTGTATTGAGAAGGAGCTGTCCGGATACGAACATACCCACATAACCTGCAAAAGCAAGGGAAAGGGAGAACTGATAGGTTCTTCTTCTTGATGTGAATTTCATCATAACGGGAATGACTGCAAGGCCTAAAATTGAGCCTACAGTTCCGAAAAGGCTGAAGGTGGACTGTGCTTTTGTATCTTCAAGCACTGCGGCAAAGAAATAGTCAACAACGCCCGTTGTGGTATAGAAGCCTGCATTTGAAAGCATTGCAAAAAGCATAAACACACGAAGCTGGTCATTTTCCTTTATAACGGAGAAAATCTTTTTTAATGAGAATTTCTCTGCAGGTGTAACAGCAACATTTTCCTTGACCTTGCTCATTGAAAGAAGAGAAAAGAAAATAAGTCCCGCACTGCAGATAAGAACTGTTATTGTATATCCGTTCTGTGTCCACACCGTAGTTTGTGAACCGTCAGAATTTGTAACAACAGTACCGAGAGCATTGAGAATTATGGGAGAGCCTATCTGCACAATTCCCTGTCCCAGTCCCGAAAAGGCACGTGCTATTGTTGCGAGAATGCTTCTTTCACCGGGATCCGTTGTAAAGGATGGCACCATTGACCAATAAGGAATATCGGCAGTGGTGTTCGTCATTCCCCACAGAACATACATAACTGCAATATACACATATAAAAGAACCGATGCTCCGCCCTCTGAAAAACCTGTTCTGAAGCCGGGGTTGAAGAACAGGAAGAAAAGCACGAAGGCATTAAGACAGGAGCCGATAACAACCCAAGGTCGATATCTTCCGAATTTAGTGTTGGTGTTGTCAACTATTGTGCCCATCATGGGATCATTCACACCGTCCCATATACGAGCAGCGGCAATAAGCCCTAAAAGGAAGTTTGTATTAAGTCCCAGAACGTCGGTGAGATACCTCGAAAGTCTGCCGTTGAACATACCGTAGCTCAGATCAAGTCCTATGGCACCCGTACCGTACCACACTTTATCGGTAAATTCTTTGATTTTTCCTTTTTCCATAACATTTACCTCATAAGATTTTATATACATTGATTTTAGCATTATAAATGAAACAAGTCAACAAAAGAAAAAGGGCAAATCACAGCAATCAGCCGCGGTTTGCCTTTACACATACAAAAATTTATTTTACCTCTATAGCCTGAGCACGCATAAGAGCTTCGTCTATATTGGCGCAGATATTTTCTTCTCCGATTTCCTTTAACATTCCCGATTTTCTGAGAGTGCTCATAGGCTGCTCGTTTACGTGGGAGAGGATGAGTGTTTTTCCGTCTTTTTTACAAAGCTTCACCAAGGACTCAATGCTGTGTATACCTGTGGCGTCTATTGCGGGAACACTTCTCATTCTCACAATAAGAATATCCTTCTTTCCGTGCTTGATGACATCTGCAATTTTTGCGGAAACACCGAAAAATATGGGGCCTGTTATTTCAAATACCATCGTATTTTCGGGCACCTTCTTATAACGGATGCTTTCACTGTCGGAGTTCTCGTCAAACTCCTTCCAGCCGTATGCATCGGTAACATCACTCATTCTCTTCATAAACAGCACTGTTGCAAGAATAACACCTACAATGATTGCAACAACAAGGTCGAAAACAACGGTGAGAACAAAGGTTACGAGAAGCACAAGGGTATCGCTCTTGGGAGCACGCTTCACAATGGCAACAAATTCTCTCCACTCACTCATATTGTAAGCAACAACAAAAAGGATTGCGGCAATTGTGGGCATGGGGATAAGTGCGGCATAGGGCATAAGCACAAGAAGAACAAGAAGAAGCACCACAGCGTGAACCATACCTGCAATGGGAGTTCTGCCGCCGTTTTTGATGTTTGCGGCTGTTCTTGCAATAGCACCCGTTGCGGGAATACCGCCGAAAAGTGCAGATGCAATATTACCCGCACCCTGTGCAATAAGCTCGGTATTGGAATTATGTCTGCTTCCCGTCATACCGTCTGCAACAACACAGGAAAGAAGTGACTCAACTGCGGCAAGCACTGCGATTGTGAAGGCATCGGGAATTATGGCTTTCACCGTATCAAGTGAAAACTCGGGAAGTGAGGGCATGGGAAGAGCCGAGGAAATGGTATAAAGCGAGCCGATTGTATTTACATTCATATCGAATATTTTAACAAGTGCGGCAGAAATTACTATTGCGAAAATTGAGGGGGGAATTTTCTTTATGAACTTTGGGAAAATTATAAGCACTCCGAGAGATATTGCACCGATAATAAAGGCTTCAAAATTGAAGGTGCCTATGGTGTGAACAATTTCCTTAACCTTTTCCATAGTCTCTATGGGAGAATTTTCAAAGGTAAGCCCCAAAAAGTCCTTTACCTGTCCGATTACAAGAGTTATCGCAATACCCGTTGTAAAACCTGTGGTTATGGTATAGGGAATAAATTTAATGAGACTGCCGAGCTTCAGAACACCCATCACAATAAGCAGTATACCTGCAATTACGGTTGCAAGAACAAGTCCTGAAATTCCGTTTTTGGCAACAACACCTGCAACGATTGTGGCAAATGCCGCAGTGGGACCTGCAATCTGAACACGGCTTCCGCCTAAAAATGAAATAACAAAGCCTGCGGCAATAGCTGTATAAAGTCCCTGCTCGGGAGTGACACCCGATGCGAGTGCAAGTGCTATTGACAAAGGAAGTGCAATAATCGCAACAATAACACCTGCGGTCAGGTCCTTTACAAGCTGTGACTTGTTATAATCCTTGAGACAGCTGAAAAGCTTCGGCTGAAAAATTTTCATATATAACCCACCCTTTTCTTTTTTCCGAAAAAGATTATAGTCCCACAGGTATCCCTATTCAAGAGAAAAATTCATATTTTTATTATTTCTATATTATATTTAATTTTAACAATTTTTGTTGCACTTTTATGTACATTTTAACAATATAAAATCCCGACAATTTCGTTCTGAAAATAAGTTCTCTTAGGTAAACATAAGTGATATTGCAAATTAAAATTTGCAGTGATATTTTTGATAAATCAAAAGTGTTATTGAAGCCTTACGGGTTCCGTGTTATTTTATTCGCCGAGAACTGTCCGAATGCCAATACCACTGTGCAAAGCACAATAAAACTGCGAAGCAATATCACCCGTCACAAGACGAATAAAACCGGCGTTGTGTCATTATGAACACAACGCCTTAACACACGGGAAAGAATTTATTTATTGTTTATTTTCTCATAAAAGGCGTTTACGCCCTTGTTGAGCTTTCTTGCTATATCAGTAATTGCGGTTTCGATTTTTGTGGGTGAGGTGTCTTCTATCACACCGGCATTTACGAGAGCAACACGGAAGTTCTCAACGGCTTCATCCCATTCAGCAGTTACAACAACTGTTTCTCCGAGTTGCTTATCAATTTCAGCCTTTGCGGCTTCAACTGCAAGAAGCTGAGCAGTGCCTATCTTTGACTTATCAGCCTGTTCCCAAGCCTCAAGATAAAGGTTTACGGTATTTGTAAGTCTGCCTTCATTGAACTGAGGGTATTTTTCGGGATTTGAATATACGTCCTTCATATTGTTATCCGTCATAATGTCAAAAGCCATTTTGAGAACAACATCGTTATAGGGAAGCTTTTCGTGTGCCTGATTTTTTACATACCATGTATTACAGGGAAGAAGACCTGCAGTAGCATCAACGGTATTGTCGGGAGAAATGTGATTGTGAGTGGGATCTGAGCAGTATGTACCCACAGCCTCATAGCCGTCACCGAGAGTTGTTCCCACATCGGCAAATTTTGCATTCATTGAAGCGGAGGTTGCGTGAACGATACCGTCACCGTTTGTCTTGTTCCAGTCCTTGCAAAGCGGGAACATTCCGCCGCCGTAACACACAATATCGGCAAGCTCACAGCCTGTTTCACGGAGAGCGAAAAGATTGCTTTCGAAATTCTTGCGGGAATTCATAAAATAGTCAACCTTTTCACGAATAACCGTATATTCGTCTGTTTCAAGCCACTTGGCTCTTGCTTCCTCGTAATAATCCGTGGGACAAAGAGCCCATATGATTGTTGTGGAGCGTACGCCTGCTTCAACAACACCCTCGGCAAGAGAAGCAAGTGCTTCCTTGAGAAGCCATGAGGGAAGGATGCGAAGCACCATATTTATGATATATGCGAGATATGTGTCACCTAAAAGTGTAACGAGAAGCTGCTCGTAAAGAACATCATCGTCATACATAACACTGAGATTGCCTGTAAAAATATCACCGATAATGTCGGAGCCGTCAAGTGCGGGAACAACAAATTCAACCTTCTTGAAAAGCTCATAGTCCTCGGGATAGGTTTCAAGATAGTTCACACCGATTGTTCCGCCGAGACTGATAAAGCAAGCCTTTATCTGTGTTGCACCAGTCTGGGGAAGAACAACCTCGTGGATATATCTGTTAAGCTTTTCGGTTTCACCTATAATATCACCAAAGGAGTCATAGCCGAAGTAATAAACATTGTCACCGCCTACGATGTCAACAAGTCCCTGAAGAGGAAGAAGCTTATAATAATATTCGCGAAGCTCTTCGGACATCTGCCCCATGGGATATTCATAGCAGGGCACCTCACAGGGAATGTCATAATTACCCAGATTGTCCTTGTGAATCCAGGGAAGACCGTTATATGCACCGCGTTTCATAGCATCCGTAAGTCCCATATCACGCTTTAAGAATGCGGAGAGAAGAAGAGGACCTATAGCTTCCTTAACAAGAGCCATAACATCAAGTTTCAACGGCCAGCCTGTGATGTATGCACCGTTTTCATCGGTCAACCTCTTCCCGTTTTCATCCAGCATATATGTGTCATTCTGACTCATACCATGAATGATTACAACAGGTGTATCTCTGTCATAATCGGGAGTGTAGGTATTTTCTGAAGCAAAAACGGGAACTGCAATAATTCCCGTAAGAATTGCAACAGTAAGCACAATACTTATAATCTTTTTCATAAAAATTCTCCTTTGCCTGTATTAACATAATTGTAACACAACAAAAACAAAAGCACAACAAGAAAAAACATTTTCTTCACGAAATGATTGGAGATGCACATGGCACGGGAGTGTCCTATGAAAGTTTTGGTTTAGCTTTTTCAAAAGCGCATAGTTTTTTAAGGGACAAAGTCTCTTAAATCGCTGTCCGAAGACATCGAAATACCTTATGCTCAAATAGTGCAGTAGGGAAGAAAAACAGTTCAGTGAACTGTTTTTCGGTGGGAACTCTCGCCGGAGAGGGTTCCCAAGTGCAAGACACAAAACAATAAATATTTTCCAGATAAACCAACATTAAGAAAAAAGCCGGATGCTCTTTTCGGAGCACCCGACTGATGTTTATTCTTCTTTTTCTTCGCTGTCTTCTTTTTCTCTGCTTTTAATTTTAACCGTTGTTTTTTCAATTCTGTGTTCAGCAACCTCGGTTATGCTGATTTCAAGTAAATCGGTTTCTGTAGTAAGGGTTTCGCCGTCTTCGGGAACAATACCGAGAACAGAGAAAACATATCCGCCGAAGGTATCGCAATCCTCACAGTCGAGAGAAATATTAAGAGTCTCCTCAACCTCTCTGAGCTCGGCAGTACCGCTTATCTTCCACTCATTTTCAGAAACGAACAGAATATCGGGCTCTTCCTCCTGTGCGGTTATTGTGTCCTCGTCATAGTCACCCACAAGGCTTTCAAGAATATCGGTAATTGTGACAATACCTGTCATTCCGCCGTATTCATCAAGAACAATGGCAAAATAGTTTTTCTTTGCCTTCATATTTCTGAAAAGCACGTCTGCCTTAACTGTTTCGGGAACAAAGAAGGGCGGCTTCACGCACTCCTTCATAATCTTGTCAATATTTTTATTCTTAAGGCGGAAATAGTCCTTGGCATTGAGAACACCGACTATATTGTCAACGGTATCACGGCATACGGGGAAGAAGGTATGTCTGCTTTCGTGAATTGTCTCCTCCCACTTTTCAACGGTATCATCCATCCACAGAAGGTCAATGTCTGTTCTGTGGGTTGCAATATCATCGGCTGAAAGGTCATCGAACTCAAACACATTCTGTATAAGCTCTTTTTCTTCCTCGTCAATGGTGCCGTTTTCACTGCCGGCATCAACCATCATTCTGATTTCCTCTTCGGAAACGGATTCCTCACGGTCGTTGGGATCTATGCCTATAAGACGGAGAATTCCGTTGGTTGATACAGTAAGGAACCACACAATAGGAGCAAAAAGCTTTGAAATTAAGCTTATAAGTCCCGAAATTGCAAGAGCAAGGCTTTCAGCCTTCTTCATGGCAAAACGTTTGGGGACAAGCTCTCCGAAAACAAGAGTAAAATATGAAAGAATGAGCGTGATAACAACAACAGACACGGAATTAAGAATTCCCCTTGCACTTTCGGGAACACCGAGTCCCATAAGACCGTCCACAAGGAGCGTTGCAAAGTTATCTGCAGCAAAAGCGGAGCCTAAAAATCCCGAAAGGGTTATGGCTACCTGAATGGTTGCAAGAAACTTTGCAGGTGTAGATGTAAGTCTTGCAAGGCGTACTGCTTTTTTATTGCCCTTAGCGGCAAGTGCCGCAAGCTTTGCATCATTCATTGAAATTATGGCAATTTCTGCGGCTGCAAAAACTGCATTGAGAGCAATAAGAAAAATCTGCAGGAGTATCTGCGGTAAGATTTTCATTTTTGTTTTCCTCCAAAAAACACAAAAAAGCACAACCCCTTTAAAAATCAGGAGTTATGCCGATAATTTATTATGATATTGAAATTACGACTGCGGGAGAGTTCCCTGTTTCGTCGCCGTCGGTACTGTCCACTGTCAAGTTACCTTTCATAAATTTTTCATAATTTTATCATACTGCAGGCCTTTTGTCAATAGCTACGTAAGCTTTGGGCATCTCAAAAGGCATCATCGCACACTAATTATACATTTTTTTAATAATATATATTTTTTTCTTGACTTGAAAGTTCTGTTCAAATACAATGTGAGTGAAAAACATCGTTTTTTAATATCTGAAGCGGGGTGAACCACTGAAAATGAAAATTTTATCTAACAAAGCCTTTCCCGAAAAGTATCAGAGCAAATATGATGAAATATTCAAGGACGACAAACCCTTGTTCATCATAACGGGAGATATGACCTTTGACAGAAAATACGGCGAAAGTGCTTTGTGCTTCACAAAAACAAAGCTTGTTGCCTTTGATGAAAGCTTTGCCGGCTCGGTAATGACGGTTGATTATTCAACTCTCAAAAAAGCAAAGGTCAAAAGAATGTACGGTAACGCAACATTTGACCTTTATCCCGACGAGGGCAAAAGAATGGTAATGATGCGTCTTTCCTTTGCGGCGGCAAATATTGCCGATGCGGGAGCAGACTTCATCAACGGAATAATTGAGCACGGCTATTCCGATGAGCTTTACTATGCGGTTGAAAACACCTTCCTGAAGCAGCGTTCCTTCTGTCCCAAGTGCGGCAGAAGACTCCCCAACCCCGATGCCGACTGCATCAACTGCAAGGGCAAGGGCAAAATGTTCCAGAAATTCGCACAGTATGCACTTCCCTATAAGAAGGGACTTTTAGTGTGTATGCTTCTTTCGGTTTTTGCAACTGCCATGTCACTTGTTCCGCCCTATATCACGGGACATATGGTTGATAAGGTTCTTCCCTCGGGAGAGCTTATAGAGCTTTACAAGATGATTTTCCTTCTTCTTGGGGTTTACATTCTTCAATATTCCGTTTCGGCGGTTCGTTCCTATCTTTTAAGACTTACAGGTGACAGAATTGTTATCGGCATAAAAAAGGACATCTACGCAAAGGCACAGTATCTTCCCATGTCCTTCTACGATAAAACCTCAACAGGCTCTGTTATAAACCGTGTTACCTCTGACGCGGCGGCAATTCAGAACTTCGTGCTTAAAATTTCACAGGAAGCAATAGTTCAGTTCTTCACGCTTGTGGGTATACTTGTGATTATGCTGGCTCTTAACTGGAAGCTTACTCTTTTCTCACTTGTTCCCATTCCCCTTGTTGTCTTCATAGGCAGACGCTTCGGAAGAAGAATAGGTCCCAAATATATGAGACTGTGGAGACGCGGCTCCGCAATTTCAACACTTCTTGCAGACACAATCCCCGGTATCCGTATTGTAAAGGCATTCACAAACGAGGAAAATGCCGTTAAGAAATTCGATGCATACTGCGACGAATGGATGAAGGAGTCCAAGGAAGCCTCAAAAATCGCAAGCATATTCCCCGCCTTTATAACCTTCCTTGTAACCTGCGGCTCTCTCATTATCTGGATGTCGGGCGGTTCCTTTGTAATCAACAAAACTCCCGGCTTCTCCATAGGTCTTCTCGTTTCCTTCATATCCTATGCGAGTATGTTCTACGGCCCCATCAATTTCTTCGCAAACTTCAGTGATACATATCAGAATACTTTGGCATCCGCAGAAAAAATCCTTGATATACTTGATGCCGAGCCCGAACACAACTTCGGCAAGGGCAAGGTTCCCGCAAAGATTGACGGTAAAATTGAATTCCGTAACGTAAACTTCTCCTTTGACCGTTCAAAGAAGGTTTTAAGCAACATAAATCTTGTTATTGAACCCGGAGACGTTGTAGGCATCGTAGGAACAACAGGCTCAGGTAAATCCACACTCATAAATCTTATAATGCGTTATTATGATGAATATGAGGGTGAAATTCTCATTGACGGACAGAACCTCAAGGATATTGATATGGAATATTACCGTAATCAGATAGGCTTTGTTCAGCAGGAGCCTCTTATGTTCAAGGATACGGTATTCAACAATATCGCCTACGGTGCAGGTAATGTTCATGTTGAACAGGTGCTTCGTGCCGCGGATATTGCAAACGCACACGGCTTCATTTCCCGTATGCCCGATGCTTACGACACTCTTTTAGGTGAAAGAGGTATCGGTCTTTCCGGCGGTGAAAAGCAGAGAATTTCCATTGCCCGTGCAGTTATGAAAAACCCCTCTATTCTCATATTCGACGAAGCCACTGCCGCAGTTGACTCCGAAACCGAGCATCTCATTCAGGAGGCTATCGAACGCCTTATAAGAGGCAGAACAACTCTTATGATTGCACACAGACTTTCAACACTTCGCAACGCCAACAAAATCGTTGTTGTTGATAAGGGTGAAATCATTGAATTCGGCACTCCCGAAGAGCTTATGGCTCTTCAGGGCAAATATTATAAGCTCATTCAGATTCAGTCTATGGGCGAACAGCTCAAGGCTCAGAAGGAAGCAGAAAACTTTGAATAAGGAGGGAAAAGACAATGATTAACTATATTGACGGTCCCGAGGTCAGAATAACCGAAAACGACGGCATATTCGTTGACGTGGAATTCTATCATACAAAAGAAAAATATGCAGGACTTGAGCTTCACAGACTTTTCCCCCGTTCAGGCTCCAACAAATACATAGTGCTTCTGAACGAAGAGGGTGAGCAGATTGCCATTATCAGAAATATTGACAATCTCGATCCCGATTCAAAGGCACTTGTGGAGAGAGTTCTCGATGAATACTATATGATTCCGAGAATTCTGAGATTTATAGAAATGACGGAAAAATTCAAGATATGGATGTGGACGGCAGAAACAGACCGCGGTGTTATCACCTTTGAAATCAGAAACCACATAGCATCCATCAAGCCCCTTTATGACGGCAGAGTTCTCATAAAGGATGCCAATGACAACCGTTATGAAATTCCCGATTACAGAAAGCTTGACGCCAAGAGCCAGAAAATGCTCATACCCAAACTTTAATTTAAGGAGACAAAAATATGAAACTAGTTATTGCCATTGTTAATAATGACGACAGTGCAGTTGTTGCATCTGCACTCACAAAAGAAAACTTTATCGTTACAAAGCTTTCCACCACAGGCGGCTTCCTTATGGTAGGAAATACAACCTTCCTTATCGGCACAGAAGATAATGATATTCCCAGACTCAAGGAGATAATTGCAAAATATTCAAGAACAAGAACACATCAGGCTGCAACAACAGAGTCCTTCGGCAGAGGCTTCGCAGAGGGTGCACTTCAGCAGGAGGTTTCCGTAGGCGGTGCAACAGTATTCGTGCTTTCGGTTGACTCAATGGACAAATATTGAAAAATCGGGCTTCATGCCCGATTTTTTAAATTCGGAATTCGGAATTCGGATTTCGGAGATAATAAAATCCGACTTTTGCTGTAGAATTTTAATTATTCTCAAACAAAAAGCAATCCCAAGCGGTGAAATTTTCCGCTTGGGATTTTATATTTCGACAAGTAAAAAAAATGAAAAATTGAGAGAGACACTTCACTCTTTGAACGCTCGTGCCTTCGGCACATTGCTGAAATTTAATTGCATTTGCATAGGACTTTTCTCCGAATTCCGAAATCCGAATTCCGAATTTGCGAAGCATCCGACTTCCGATCTTGCGAAGTATTAGTTTTATTTAATTTTATCAAACTGTTCCTTTACTGCATAATACGACGGCTTCGGGTTGCCGTTTCTGTCAACCAGTCCCCAGAGTGTTTCCGTGGGGCAGTCGCACTGTCCGCAATAACCGCAGTATGAAAAATCAGTATAGCAATAAATTATTGTTCCGCACATAAAGGGAAGCTTGTAAAGACGGTTAATAACATTGGTGAAGAATTTTGCCTGCCCTTCGGGGGTGTGGGGCATACCGGGGATTACGGTTAT
>JAZNRX010000120.1:0-15375 GCA_045590915.1 Acutalibacteraceae bacterium
CACAAGCTTCTTCCTACAGTTCCATATGACGACGCAACATGTGCACTTATGAAATTTGACGATGAGCTTATGGGTAAGGTGTTTGTTTCTACAGGCTGTAAGAGAGATTACACAATGCGTACCTGTATTTACGGCACAAAGGGCACGCTTATATGCGATAACACCTCACCCGCGATGACACTTTTTACCGTTGATGACGAGGGCGTTGTTAAAGAAAAGCCCGAAATTATTGAGATTGAAGTGAATAACCACAATGCCGCAAAGGAATTTGAGGCTTTCGCTGATGCCGTATATAACAACAAGAATGTTCTGACCGATGCAAGAGAGGGAGCAAAAACCGTTGAGGTCTGCCTTTCTATTGTGGAGTCATCTGTTACAGGAATACCCGTAAAGCCCGATTATTCATTCTGAGGATTTATGAAAAGTTTTGATATAAACACCCTTTTTCAAAGCGGTGAGGAATATTTTTACAATAAGGATAAAATGCTTGTAACCCTTGAGTGTACAACAAGAACCGACAGTGAGAGCTGTCTCACCGTCCATGAGGGTGCAACACATCTTGATGCCGCCTTTATTCTCAGGGGGCTTAAAAATGTTACCCTTGATTTCGGCGGTGCCGTGGTGACGCTTCGGGGAAGAATTCAGCCCTTTATTATTGAAAACTGCGAAAACATCACAATTAAAAATGTCACCGTTGAATATGAACGTTCACTGTTTACGGAGCTTGAGGTGGTTGAAAACACAGGGGAAAGGCTTATTCTGAAAATGAAGGAAAAATTTCCCTTTTATGTGGAAGACGGATATTTTATTCCCTGCGGCAAGGATTATGAGGACAGAAATCTTTATAAAAAGGGTTGTATGTTCATTCAGGCTTTTGACAGATCTTCGGGTGAGGGCAAGGGACTTGATGTGATTTATCTGGGAGAAGAAATAATCCCCGAACCATCACCGCCTGCAAGTAATATAAAGCACATAAAGGTGGGGACACAGGGAGAATTTACCGTTTTTTACGGAAGCTTTCCGTCTTTCTGGGACGAAAATACCGACATTGTCCTTGAACACGAAAACCGCTTCAAGTCAAGTGTTTCAATGCTTCACTCGAAAAATGTGAGAATTGAGAATTACAGAGTGCTTAACGGCTGCGGAATGGGATTTTTTGCAATTTGCTGCGAAAATATCTCTCTTGACGGGGTTAAATTCTTCCGCGATGAGCTTTCTCACGGAATTGTCACAAATTCTGCCGACGGAATACATTTTGTTGCCTGTAAAGGAAAAATTACTCTTGAAAACTCGGTTTTTCAGGGGATGATTGACGATGCTCTTAATATTCACGGGAATTTCTATCACACCGAAGCCAATGAGGATAATAAAATTCTGGCACGAAGAAGTGAAAAAAGCCATGCACTTAATGCTTATTCCCGAGTTTTCTCGGAGGGTGACACCGTTGCCGTATATAAGGGCAAAACCCTTGAGGAAAAAGAACGGTTTACTCTTAAAAGCGCTCAGGTGTCTTCGAGATGGACTCTTACCCTTGAAGCAGACAGAAGCACTCACAGTATAAATGCGGGGGATATTATAGAAAATCTTTCAACAAACCCCGAGATATATATAAAAAACTGCAATTTCTCAAAAACAAACACCCATCTTCGTTTTCAGTCAAGGGGCAAAACGGTGATTGAGGACTGCGAGTTCACTTTGCCCGTTCTTCTCACAGGGGATATGAATTACTGGGATGAGTCTTCTCCCGTAAAGGATTTTACAATAAAGAACTGCAGATTTTTGTCTGACAGGGCAATTATCAGAATAATCCCCGAATTCACCCCTACCGAAAAAGCACCCTTTTATCACGAAAACATAAAAATAGTGAACAACACCTTCACAAACCCCTGTCCTCTTGAGCAAAGAAATGCACGAAATGTTGTTTTTGAGGATAATGTGATCATATAACCGAAAGGGAAGTGTGAAAATGAAAAGAACAAAAAGCCTTGTTACAATTTTTGCTCTGTGTCTGCTTT
The DNA here is from genome assembly GCA_045590915.1 of Acutalibacteraceae bacterium. Lineage (GTDB taxonomy): Bacteria > Bacillota > Clostridia > Oscillospirales > Acutalibacteraceae > RUG806. Next base: position 2,016 of record JAZNRX010000120.1, read on the forward strand.
TCGGGGGAATAAATCTTGTTATTGGCTTAGCTGAGATTTACAGCTTCCGTCAGGAAAGCGAGGGCTATTTATCAACCACGGCACGCTTTGCCTACGGAGAGGACTATAAAAAGCCTTCTTTAAGCAGACTGAGTCAGCATACTGCACATTATTTTGTTTACACCTATTATGTTGACGGAGATGCTTATGAAATTAAAAAGGATTTTTTAACAAATGACTATCCTTTTGTCGGTTCAGCAAGAACGGTTTATTATAACCCCGCCAATCCCCGTATGGCAGTTCTCGATTGCAGTGATTTGGCTTTTAAGAACATAAAGACCGGTGCAATTTTTGTAGCTGTATCGGCAGTGCTTTTTGTTTTTGTATCAAGAAGATCGGGCGGACTTGTTGATTTAAAGCACCTGATATTCGGGGGATAATTTCTTTTGAAAGCTACTCAACCGGCGGTGGATTTTGTGTTTTTCAACCGTTGGTGTGTTTGTTATTGTGCCGAAAACCGTTAAAATAACATTGAAAGGAGAAATGTTATGGATCAGATGAAAATCGGAAGGTTTATAGCCGAAAGGAGAAAGTGCGAAAATCTCACCCAGATGCAGCTTGCCGGTATGCTGGGAATTACCGACCGTGCTGTGTCAAAATGGGAAAACGGCAAATCTTTGCCGGATGCATCCGTAATGCTTCTTCTGTGTGATATTCTTCACATTACAGTAAATGATTTACTTAACGGAGAGGTGGTTTCAATGGAAAATTACAACAGAGAATCAGAAAACAGACTTGTTGAAATGGTAAAAAACAAGGAAGAAAATGACAGAAGACTGCTCACTCTTGAATGGGTTGTGGGCGGACTGTCAGTGGCAGTTCTTCTCATTCCTGTCCTTTGCAGTGCATATCTGCCTATAGAGGAGTGGAAAAAAGCAGTGCTTATACTGTCAGGCTTCATCCCTGCAATAATCGGCTTTGCTTTTGCACTGAAAATCGAGCAGGTGGCAGGCTATTATGAGTGCAGACACTGTAAGCACAGATATGTTCCCACATATAAAGCAGTCAATTTAGCAATGCACATGGGAAGAACCCGTTATATGCGTTGCCCCCGATGCAGCAAAAAATCGTGGAATAAAAAGGTTATCGGTAAGGAATAACAAAAATTCCTGTAATTTATCACCCCGTCCCATCCTCAGATATGAGAAAAGGGCGGGGTTTTCTGCTTTACAGTAAAAAGGTTATTTCCGATGGCAGTACGGCAGTCTGAAGCACAGAATAACCCTCACAGCAGTACCTCCCAATGAAAAAAACTGCGAGACTTCCTTTTCGGAAGCCTCGCGAAAGAGGGTGCCTTCTTCTGATATTCCGGCTTATTTGTTTGTAATTATGAACATCATTCGCTCCATTATGGTTTCTCCGCCGTGGCCTCTTACATATCCGCCGTGGTCGGAGGTTATGAGTATGAGCCAATCCTCATTTTCATATGTGCTGCGCTTTTCAACCTCATTTATGAGAGCAACGCCGATGTCACTTGAATTTTTCATAGCATCCTGATATTTGGGATTTGAATTCCAGAAGCCGTATTCGTGTCCCCACATATCGCAGTATTCAATGATAGTAAAAATAAAATCGGAGCAATCGGGTGAGCTTATGTCAGCAAGAGCCGCATTATATGTGCCGTCGTCACCGTCTTCATTATAAACGAAGGAAACATCAAGGTTGTTTTGCTTCACATATTCAATTTCGCCTTTATATGTTTCAAGATGGCCGTCCCAAGAGAAATAGAAGGCGGAGCTGTCAATAAGTTCTTCTTCGGTTGCACTGACCAGCAGTGAGAGATAGTCATTGTTCTTTTCAATGCCGTTTCCTTCAATCATATGCTTATCAGCCCACACGCCTGTGAGCATAGTGCACCAGCCGGGTGCGGTGGAGGTTGCCTGTGTGATTTTTTCGGGATAGGGCTTTCCTCCGCAATAGGAAATAAGAGCCTTTCCCCCTGCCCCGAGAACACGCTGTACGGCTTCCATAGGATAGCTTTCTGCGAATATGTCGGCACGGGCACCGTCCCAGCCGAGAACAAGAACCTTCTTTTCTGTTTTTCCCTCAGGAAGAGGAGAATTGAGATGCTCGCTTATGATTTTATAAACCTCAGTCTGAGGGACTGCGGTTTCAATGGTGTTTTCGTAAATTTCGATTTTTTCAATTCTTTCTCTGTAATTCTTTTCGGTGTCATAGATAATGAAGTTTGTTGCCTTGAAGTTGGGAATTGTTCCCATAATGCTTACGGGAAGACCGATAATAACAACAAGTGCTAAAGCCGCTGCCGCCTTGAAAAGCTTTTTGCCCGTGGCTTTATTTATCAGTACAAGCATAATAATATGGAACAGGAAATTGAGAACTGTGTTGACGAAAACACTGCCCCAAGGGGCAACACTGCCGAATATGCCGTTATTTACAACAGGTGTAATTCCCATAAGCAATGCAGCATAAATTACAGTGGATATGAGTGCTCGAATAAGGGGATTTTTCTTTTCCCTTGCGGTGAAAAAGGCAAAAAAGAACAGAAATGCCGAAATTATGAGAAGTGCAATACATACGGCATAAAAGGGGATGTTCCAGTCAATGAATGCCTTGGGATAAAAGCAGGCATCAATAAAAGCAAGAACCGAAGCAAGAGATATGCAGATAATTACTTTTTTGTTTTTGTCCATAATAATTCTCCTTTTTGCGTGCTTTTCTGAAATTCAGTGTAGCACAGAGAAAAAACCGTTTATTTCTGAAAAAGAAATAAGCACTGAAATGATAAGAATTTCGATAAAACTATTGAACACCCGAGGGTTTTAGTGTATAATCACCTTATATGTTCAAGGAGTGATTATATGTCAGAAATACAGACTCTCAAATTTGAAACAAAGCGTAAAAATCTGTTTCTCCGTGTTGCTCTCGGTCATTTCGCAACAAGCAACCGTCACACAAACTATTATATTGATGTGGTTTCACAGAAATCCCGTCTTTCAGAGGCAAAGGCTGTTGCCGAGGAGCTTGCTTCCTATTATTATGCAGATACTAAGGTTGACACAATCCTCTGTCTTGACGGCACAGAGGTAATCGGTGCCTGTCTTGCAAATTTCCTCACAAAGTCTGACAATATTGTAAATATGAACAGACATAAATCAATTTATGTGGTGTCTCCCGAATATACAAACAGCAATCAGATTTTGTTCCGCGACAACATCGCACCTATGATTAAGGATAAGAATGTTATGATTCTTGCCGTATCCGTGTCCTCAGGTAAAACCGTTCTTGCGGCTATTGATGCCATAAGATATTACGGCGGAAAGGTTACGGGCATTTCCTCAATCTTCTCAACGGAGACAGATTGCATCGGCTATCCCGTCCGTTCAATCTTCAACCCCAAGGACCTTGAGGGCTATGATGTATGGCGTCCCCACGAATGTCCCTACTGCAAAAAGGGACAAAAGCTTGACGGCCTCATAAACAGCCACGGCTTTTCAAAGCTTTAATAAGCTTTTTCGAATAAGAAAAGAGATAATACGGTTTACCGTGTTGTCTCTTATTTTTTCCCCCTTTACAGAGGTGCTTTTTCTTCGTGCTATATTTTATCTGAAAAAAGAAAGGATGATAAATATGGCAAAATTTGAAAACAGAGAAATAAGCTTTACCGACGGTGATGTATGTAATGCCGCAATTTTATTTACCGTAGGCTTTGAGGGTGTGAATTATGCTCTTGTCAGGGAGCTTGGCACCGACACATTCGGAATTTATGAAATAAGGCGTGGTGTTTTATTACAGAAAAAGCTTCACGAAACCGAAATTCCCAAAAGGGTAAAGGGAATAATCGGTATAATCAGAAAGGGAAATGAGCTTTCCCCGAAAAAATATGTCTGCAAGGGTGAGCATTATGAGGTAACAAAGGAAACGGTTGACGGTGAGGTGAGATACCGTTTTGAGAAAAAAAAGAGACTTTACCGCTTCTGGTGTGATAAAACCGCCTTAAAAAACAATTTGCATTATCTCTTGTCCGTTGTTGTTTCTGCAATACTTTTTGCTTTTCAGATTTCAATATGGGATTATACGCTTGTGGGCGGTATTTTCCCCTTTGCTGACAGCAAGAGTCTGCCCTATGTCGTATTTGCGGCATATATGCTAATTACTACTGCAGGTTTTTGTTTTTACGGCAAAAAGAAGGACATCTGGTCGGATCTTACTGCCGGTGCACAGCCCTTTTATCTCACATACATAGCCGCAGTTCTGCTTTATTGGAAAACGGCTCTTCTTGTAACGGCAATTATTACGGTTATTGTTATAGGTATCAGGTTTATATGGGCAATAAAGAAGAACGAAAAGCTGAAAAACAGCTTGCTTTCGATTTTTCGTCAGCTTGCTTTTGCAGTTATGGTGTCAGGTATAATTTCAATCTGGGTGGTCACCGCAGAGGGAATAAAGCTTCCCGTATACACCATGCCCGAAAGTCATATTCAGTATGACGAAACGGTTGTTGAGGATTATGAAAACACTCTTTCCAAGCTGGAATATATGAGCTGGAGAAGAGCTACCGTCGATGAAAAAACCGAGATAATAAGAAATATCTGCGATTATGAATGCTATGAGATGCTGGGTGTTGAGCCTCCCGAAATTAATGTTACCACAGAGAAGGATGACGGTCTTGTGGCATATTATAACAGAAAGACCGAAACCGTAAGCATCAACAGATTTTATTTCGAATATTCCCCTGTTGAAACAGTTATCGAAGCGGTTCTGCACGAATGCCGTCACAAATGGCAGCATAAGGTAACAGAGCTTTATGAGAAGCTTGGTGACAGTGAAATGAAGGAATATCTTGATCTTAGTATTTTTGACGGTGCAAGAGGCTTCAGTGCCGATTTCGGAAATTATCAGAGCGGCAGTGATAACTACTTAGGCTATTACTTTCAGGATGTTGAGGTGGATGCGAGAGACTGGTCAGAGGAAAGAGTAAGCGATTTCTATTTCGATTATATGTATCCCGAAAAAGAAGAGGAGGCGGAAATTATCACAGTGGAATGAAAAAGTGAGAGCTTACTTTTTCAATGAAGCTGACCTTCGGCTCACGGAAGGTTACATTCATTATAATTAAACTTGAAAAAACAACATGCGAAGTAATGAGTGTTGTTCTTACGGAGAAGTTAAAAATCCTTCAACTTCCGTTGAGAACCGGCATCGCATTTGTTCGTACAAATGCACTTGAGCAGTAGCCCAAACCCACTGACAACAGAAAAGAAGAAGATTCGTATATTGACGAGTCTTCTCTTTCTTTTTGTCTGTTAATTGATATGGCGAGTAAAGTCAGCATACATTTTTTTTGCCGTAAAATCATCATAATCGGGATTTTATAATAATATTATTGGCACAACCCCCCTTGTTTTTGATTTCCTGCACCGGCATTTCAAAATTGTTGATTTACCGCAACGGCGGACGCCTGCAAGAATTTTCACAAGAGGAGTGTCCATAAAAGGCGAAATTGCATTGATATAATCCGGTCTTAAAATCATTTTTGTCACCTCTGTAAAAAAAGTACATCGAAAAACTGTGCTAAAGTCAACAGTTTTTACCTCTATACCGATAAAACCTTGGTATTTTACAAGGTTTTTCGACTTGGGGATGCTTCAGAGTAATAAAAAATAACAGGGGGAGATTAAAAATCGGGAAAGCATTGACATAAATATAAAATTAAAATAAAATATTCCCAAGGAGTGATTTTTATGATATGGAACAGAATAGTTGCCTTTTTTATGTCCTTGTCCCTTTCTCTTTCTCTGCTTTTTTCATCGGGCGGTACAGGTGAGGGGAATTTCGGTGAAAATTCCGATATTGAAAAAAAATACTTTGATGAGGGTGAGCTTATTGTGAGTGAATATGACCTTTTTGTTTCTCCCGACGGAGATGATACCAATGCGGGAACAAAGGACGCACCCCTTAAAACCCTTGAGGGTGCAAAAAAAGCTCTTAAGGCATATAAGTCTCTGGGACTTTCCGATACCGTAACCGTATGGTTCTTCGGAGGTACATATGTGTTTTCCGATGCCGTTTCCTTCGGCAGTGAGGATTATTCAGACGTACTGTTCAGAAGCATTCCCGATGAGGAGGTTGTTTTTTCAGGCTCATATGCGATAAGTGACTGGAAAAACGGCACAATAAACGGCATTTCCTGTCTTGTTTCCGAGGTTGATACAGAGAATATATATTTCCGTTCTCTTTTCAAGGGAGAAACAAGGCTTTCCAACAGTGTATGGCCCAAAACCGGTGTTTTCACCGTAAAGAATTCTCAGCTTTCGGATGCTCTCTATCCCGAAAGTGATTATTTCAAGCTTCATGTGGCTTTTTATGCCAACAAGGGTGAAATTATGAATTTCACTAATGTCAGGGATGTCAATGTCCGTATTATGCACAAGTGGTGCGACGATATTCTTCCTCTTCATTCGGCGGATACCGCTACGGGCAGAGTTACTGTCAGAAAGCCTGCCGCTATGACCATTGAGGTCGGTGACAATTATGTCTATGAAAATGTAAAAGAGGCTGTGTCCCTTCCGGGTGAATGGTATCTTGACAGAGCCGAGGGGCTTTTATACTACATTCCCCTTGAGGGTGAAAGTGCAGATAATCTTGTTCTTAATGCACCTGTGACAGATGCATTTTTAGATATAAACGGGGTTTCCGATATAAGCTTTCAGGGTATTAAATTTATAAACACCGACTGGGATTTTGTTTCGGGAACTGCAAAGATTTGGCCTGTTGACGAGGAAAACACACCTTTTACCCACCTGACACATCATTCCACACATCCTCAGGCGGCATATGAAATTACTGCGGCAATTACAGTGAGAAATGCAAAAAACATCAATTTTACAGACTGTATTTTCAGAAGCATTTCAAACACCGCAGTTATGTTCAAGGAAAATGTCAGCGACTGTAATATCACGGCCTGTCTTTTTGATGAGATAGGTGCAAACGGTGTGTTTATCAATGCTCCCTATTCTATTCCCGCAGGCACAAAGAGAATTAATATAACCAACTGTGAAATCAATGAATACGGCAGAATTTATAATCAGGCTACAGGTGTTATAATATGTCACGCAAGCGACTGTGTCGTTGAGAAAAACGAAATCCACGACGGCTGGTATACCGCAGTTTCAGTAGGCTGGGTTTGGGGCTATAGCGAAAATCCCACAAACAACATTCTTGTAAAGGATAACCTTATATATAACATCGGCAACGGCTGGCTTTCCGATATGGGCGGAATTTACACTCTGGGTATTCAGCCCGATACCGTGCTTACGGGTAATGTGATTTACAATGTAGGCTGTTATGAGGGCTCCACCGGCTATGGCGGATGGGGAATTTATCTTGATGAGGGCTCAACCGAAATTCTTGTTGAAAACAACCTTGTTTACGATTGCTCCTCACAGGCATTCCATCAGCATTACGGCAGAGATAATATGATAAGAAACAACATCTTCGCCTTTGGCGGTGAGGGTGCCATGAGAATTTCACGCCATGAGGAGCATAATTCTCTTTTCTGGGAAAACAACATTTTGGTTTCCGATGATACGGTTATGTATAAGGACAGCACCGATGAGGGCTGGTTCAAGGATAATGCCAATCTCTATTTTGACACCTCAAGAAAGCTGGTTTATTCCGGTGAGTCCACTGCCTACGGCAAGCGTCTGGGTATTCCCTGTATGGTTGCGAGAGGCTATTATAACAACGCTGTCTTTGCCGATCCTCTTTTCAGGGATCTTGAATGCCGCGACTTTACGCTTGCCGAAAATTCTCCCGCACTTGAAATGGGCTTCACTCCCTTCTCCTATAATGCAGGAACGGATTATATCTTTGATTGATTTTTCGGGTGAATTATGTATATTGCAGGACAAATCGTAGGTATACTTGTTACCGTTATGGTAATAGTTATACAGCAGTTGAAAAAAAGAACCCAAATTCTCTGGGCATCCGTGCTTGTCAATATGCTCGGAGCATTGAATGTTCTGCTTATTGACGGAAAGCTGGGCTCGGGTGTTACGGTAAATTTCGTTGCCATCGCACAGATTTTAGTTGCACTGTGGCACGAAAGAAAGGGCACAAAGGAGAATATAATTGAAAAAATAATATTTTTCGTTCTCTATGTAGGGGTGGGAGTTATAAGCTATTCCTCCCCCTTGGATATTCTTGCAATTCTTGCGGCAGTGTTCTATATGGTTGCCATGCTTCAGAAAAAGGAGCAGAGAATTCGCCTTTGCCTTCTTGCAAATATGACCTCTTGGACTATATATCACGCAGTGCTGGGCTCAACGGGAATTTTCGCACAGCTTGCAGGAATAATATCCGCAGTCATCGCCCTTTACCGCTATCGCAAAAGGTCTGAATGAGACAGGTCTGAGTTATTCAGTGATATTCTGCCTGATGGCAGAGTGATATTATTGCCTTTGGCAATAGTTATATTGAAGCCTTGCGGCTTCAGTGTTATTCGCTTCGCGAGTTTAAAAAAGCATCCCCGCCTGTTGTGTGTGAACAGACGGGGATAAATTATTGCTATTGCTTTTGTTTATTTTGAAAGCATAACCTTGTCGCTGGTGAACTGGCTTCCGCTTGATGCTTCGAAAAGCTGAAGAAGCTGTTCTATGGTGAGCTTTTTCTTTTCCTCACCCTTGATGTCAACCACAATCTGACCTTCGTGCATCATTATAAGGCGGTTGCCGATGCGGATAGCGTCTGCCATATTGTGTGTTATCATAACGGTGATGAGCTTGTTTTTATTTACGATTTCCTCTGTAATATCAAGCACCTTTTTTGCGGTCTTGGGATCAAGTGCGGCGGTATGCTCGTCAAGAAGCAGAAGCTTCGGCTTCTTGAGTGTTGCCATAAGAAGCGTAAGTGCTTGTCTTTGTCCGCCTGAAAGAAGTCCTACCTTTGCGGTAAGTCTTTCCTCAAGTCCTAAATCAAGGATTTTCAGAAGCTCCTTATATTCCTTTCTTTCCTTTGCGGTGATACCCACTCGCAGAGTTCTTCTTTTGCCTCTTCGTGCGGCAAGAGCAAGATTCTCTTCAATCTGCATATCTGCCGCAGTGCCTGTCATAGGATCCTGAAATACACGGCCGAGATATTTTGCACGCTTATATTCGGGGAGATTTGTGACATCCGTTCCGTCAACAATAATCTGACCGCAATCTACGGGATAAACACCCGCTATCATATTGAGAAGCGTGGATTTGCCTGCGCCGTTGCCGCCGATAACCGTAACAAAGTCACCTTCGTCAAGGTGAAGATTTATTCCCCTTAATGCCTTTTTCTCGTTTATTGTGCCGGGGTTAAAGGTTTTTTCAACATTAATTACATCAAGCATCTGCCTTGTCCCCCTTTGAAATTTTTATGTGCTTCTGCTTATACTGTCCCTTCCAATAGGGAATTGCAAGGAAGATTGCAACGATTACCGCGGAAAGAAGCTTCAGCAGATTTGCATCAAGTCCCATTGTGATAACAGCCTGAATAACTATGTAATAGATAATGGAGCCCAGTGCAACGGACAGAAGACGAAGGGCAAAGTTCTTGAAGATTTTGCCGAATAAGGCTTCACCGATAATAACTGCGGCAAGGCCGATAACGATGGAGCCCTGTCCCATTTTTACGTCTGCAAAGCCCTGATACTGTGCGAGGAATGCACCTGAAAATGCAACAAGCCCGTTTGAAAGCATAATGCCCAACACCTTGTTGAAGCTTGTGTTGATGCCTTGTGCACGGCTCATATTGAGGTTTGCACCCGTGGCTCTCAATGCACAGCCCATTTCAGTTCCGAAGAACCAGTAAAGAATGGCAATAAGCACAACAAGAACAATTCCCACTGTAATAAGAGGATTGTGAACTGCAAGGTCTCTTACCCAACGAAGTGATACGAGAAGGTCTGTCTGATTTACGTTTACCGACTGATTTGCCTTGCCCATAATTTTTAAGTTTATGGAATAAAGGGAAAGCTGTGTGAGGATACCTGCAAGAATGGGCGGTATTCCCATAAGAGTATGAAGAAGTCCCGTAACGGCACCTGCAATGAGACCTGCAATAAATGCCATAAGCATACTCAGCCACAAATTCCAGCCGTTGAGGATAAGCATAACCGCAACGGCACCGCCTGTGGCAAAGGAGCCGTCAACGGTAAGGTCCGCAACGTCAAGAATGCGGTAGGTTATATAAACGCCGATTGCCATAATGCCCCAGATAAGTCCCTGAGAAACGGAGCCCGGCAGGGCATTGAAGAGCTGTTCAAAAATTTCCATCAGTGTTCTCCTGTATATAATAAAAAATAGTCATCAGTCGGAGAGAAGATTTCTCCCCGACTGAAAAGTTATACTCAGTTTGTTTCAATAGCAGTATAGCCTTCAAGAGGTGTGATTTCCAATGCATCACAGATAGCCTTGTTATATTTGGGTGTCTGTGTTTCGGCATATTCGATGGGCATTGTTGAAATGTCTGCACCGTCTCTTAAAATCTTAACTGCCATCTTACCGGTTGTGTAACCAAGGTCATAATAGCTGATTGAAAGAGTTGCGATACCGCAGCCTGAACAGATGCCTTCCTCGCCTGCAATTACGGGAACCTTCTTGGGATTGCAGATATTGTCGATGATGCCTGTGTTTTCTGCAACTGTGTTGTCTGTGGGGACATAGATTGCATCACACTTGTCTGCTGCTGTTGTACAAATCTGTGCAAGGTCGTTTGAGTCTGTGAAGGGATAAAGCTCAACTGTGATGTCCTTCTTTTCAAGCTCTGCCTTTACAACATCAACCTGATACTGACTGTTTGCTTCCTTTGAGCAGTAGAGAAGACCTACTGTCTTTGCATCGGGACACCATTCTGTAATCATGGCTGCCTGCTTGTCAAGGGGAGCAAGGTCTGATGTGCCTGAAATATTGCCGCCTACTGTGCCGTTGAAGTCCTTGATTTCAAGAGCAACACCGTATTCTGTAACGGATGTGCCGAGAATCGGAATTTCTGCTGTTGCAGCTGCTGCTGACTGGAGAGCGGGAGTTGCGTTTGCCATAATAAGATCAACATTATTGGAAACGAACTGATTTGCGATTGTTGAGCAGGTGTTGGGATCGTTCTGACCGTTCTGTGTGTCAAATTCAACTGCGTCCTCACCAAGCTCGTCAATGATAGCCTGCTTGAAGCCTTCTGTTGCAGCATCAAGTGCAACGTGCTCAACAAGCTGAATTATGCCGACCTTATATTTTGTTGTACCGGCAAGGGTTGTTTCTTCTGTGTTGCCGTCGGTGCAGGAAGCGAGAGCCATAACGCATCCGACACAAAGGATTACTGCAAGGATAACGGATAATGCTTTTTTCATAATAAGAACTCCTTATAAAATGTTGTTATAATTCTCATTGTCCGTACTTTGAAAATTATAACGGGGAAAAGCGGGGATTTTTATTGCTTTTTCTTGAGTCGTATTATATAATACCCTGTGATATTAGTCAAACGAATGGTTTTGATGTTTACTATCGAAAATTTCGATGATAAGAGGGATATATAAATGGAGCTTCGAAATTTAATTACCTTTATGCATGTTGCAGAGCTGGGAAGCTTTACAAAAGCAGCCGAGCAGCTGGGCTATTCACAGTCCACAGTTTCCTTTCAGATAAAGCAGCTTGAGGATGAATTGAAATGTATGCTTTTTGAAAGAATAAATCATACGGTGGCGTTGACTGAAAGAGGATATGAGCTTTTGTCCTATGCACACAGGATAAGAGAGCTGACAGAGGATTTCAAGGAAAAAATTGAAGAGGAAAAGGAAGCAAAGGGACACATCCATCTGGTAACACCCGACTCGGTATGTGAGGAAATGATATATTCCCATTATCTTGATTTTCATAACAGATACCCGCATATTTCCGTAAGATTTTCCACAGGAGACTCCGGAGTTATGCTTTCCATGCTTGACCACAACGAAGCGGATTTAATAATCACCCTTGACAGCCATCTTTATAATAAGGATTATATAATAGCAAAGGAAATGCGTCTTCCCATGCATTTCGTTGCCGCCTCTGACAACGTATTTGCAGGGAGACGGGGACTTTCAATAAGGGATATAATAAACGAGCCCTTTATTCTCACGGAATACGGTCAGGGCTACCGCCGTGTTTTTGACAGAGAGCTTGCAAAGAGATCACTTGAAATTTCCCCCGTGCTTGAAATCGGACGGACGGATATAATAACCTCAATGGTTGCCCAGAGCAATATGTTGTCCTATCTGCCCGATTTTGTAACAAAGCCTCTGATTGACACGGGAGAGCTGTGCTATCTGGATGTGTGCGATATGAGCATAGATATCTGGAAGCAGCTCATATACCACAAGAACAAATGGCTGTCCAAGAGCCTGAAGGAATTTATTGAGTATGTGAAGGAAAAGGAATTCAGTGCAAGGGCGAATTAAGGTCGGAAGTCGGATGCTTTGCAAAGCCTCCGAATTCCGAAATCCGAATTCCGAATTTGCAAAGCATCCGACCTCCGACATCCGCCCTTGCGAAGCCTCTGTCCTCACTTCGTTTCTTCCAGTCCCTTAAGGTGTGCGGTGGAGTTTATGTAATCGAAAATTATGTCACCGTACTTGTTTGTTCCTTCTTTATAGAACAGGATTTTTGTTACGCCTGTGTTGGAAAAGTTTATGTCGAATTTGGGCAGCTCCTTCAAGCCCATAAGATAGAAAACCATATGGGTTATAAAGGCGGCGTGAGAGACTATCAGTATTTTTTCCTTGTTTTTGTGGTGACGGCGGATATAATCTACTGTTTCTTTTGCTCTTTGACGGTGGGCGTCGTTGTCATCGTGTTCGGAATAATAAAGAATTTCCGTGTCTTCGGGAAGGTCGGGTGCAAGACGGGCATCGGGGTTTATTTCGTGAAGCTCTTCCCAGGTGGCACCGCAATAATCTCTTCCCATTCCCACCTCGGTGAGAAGGGGGAGAATTCTTAATTCCTGACGGTTTTTCTGCTGATTTATAACCTCTGTTGCCGTCCTTTCGGCACGGAAAAGTCCGCTTGAATAAGCATAGTCAAAATCTATGTCGGCAAGCTGTTTTCCCAGAGCCTTTGCCTGTGAAATGCCCAATTCCGTAAGATAGGGGTCCGCCATATCCTGAATTGTGGGAGTTTCGTGAACGGCAATTCCCGCATTGGTGTTGCTTTGTCCGTGACGGATAAGATATATTTCAAGCTCAAGTACATTTTTTTCCTGTTCCATAAAAATATTTCCTTTTTTTTATTATATAGGAAATTGCTCGCGATGTGAGCAATTTACATATAACAAGAGACACCTACAGCCCCCAAGATTGGGG
>JAZNRX010000121.1:0-29429 GCA_045590915.1 Acutalibacteraceae bacterium
AAACAAGAGCTAAGTTACCAAAGAAAGTTCTTAGTATGTTTCTCTCACTGCTCATGGCATTGAGCTGTTTTTCGATTGCTCTTCCTGAGCTTGCATCCTCTGCCGATGCATCGACAACTGCTCAATGGACAGCCTTGCAGAATGCTTTTGATGAAGCAAAAAATGCAGGTTTACTGTCAGAAGGAGATGTCTCAGGCAGTACAAACGGATATACCGTAACCATTGCGGATACCAGTGGCGGTTATCTTTATAAGATAGCCGATGCTTTGTTCGCCATTGTTAAGGCTGATAGTGCATCATACGATCATCACAAGCGTATGAGTGCTTATATTAAGAGTAAGTTAACTCTTAATACCTATCAGCAGAATTTTGTTGATCTTCTGTTGCCCGTAATCGGTGACTATAAGTACAGCTCAAGCTCAGACTGTGCTTATACCGGCACACAGGTAGGCAGCTATCCCTCAAGCGGTCCGTTCAGTACTACATTAAACATTTCTGTTGTTGTCACCCGTACTGTTGCGGATGCTATTGCAAGAGACTGCCCCACAGCAGCCTCTGTTCCCGCAAGCATCAACACAAAGCTGACATACAGTGTTTCGGGCTCCCCCCGTTCGGCCAATGACACTTCATATACCAGCACGTCTCAGTGGGTAAGCTCGTATAAGAATGGTACCCAAAATAAAACAACGACGATAACCGATACCTACTACAGAAACAAGGGTTGGTATGTAAACCTTACCCCCTCTATTTCTTATGAAACATCTGCTACACCCAACCTTTCTGCCATCACCAATTACCTCAATCATACAAACGGAACTTTCAAGACTCAGTATGATGCGTATAGAGCTGACACTACTTGTATCTATTTCTGGGATGTTGATGATCTTAATGATATAGAACCCGCATATCTTACATATTATAATGCTCTTGCCGGTATCGACGAAGCATATATTGAAAGATACATAGGCAGAGCGATTATCAATAGCCATAAGCTGTTTGCAAACGCATGTACAGGTGCTGTTACAGCTGTAAACTATGCCCCCATCATTTTCTGGATCACTAAGGGTGATCCTCTTGACGGCCATCATAACAGAGATGATTATAAGGCTTGGACAGAGGCTGACGATTGGACCACAGATCCTGATGTCAGAGCCAACCTTGTTGAGCTTCTTGATGATTCAGTTGAACTCAAGAATATCATCGAAGGTCAGGAGCAGGGTATTAATGATGCTTTTGAAAATTCTTACGGATACTCTGTAGAACTTTTCAATAATCAGATTAAGACTGTTCAGGATTATATTGACATTTGGGACATTACAGCTATCTACGAAGAAATCGTGTTCCGTATGGAAAACGACGAGACTGTATGCTTCAATGACGATCCTTCCAAGTGGGGTGTAAAGAACTACTTAAGCTATCCTTATACCTCCAATGATGAAGTATGCCCTGTTGATGATGAAATGCTCGAACAGGCAGCAGGTTATTTCACAGGTTGGAAGAACAAATTTGCTAAGATGGATCAGGATGTTGTTGCTTCCCGCTTTGATGAGCTGGGCGATGTTTCCTATGAAGATTTCCTTAACTTTGAAGCAGAACTTCGCAAGGAAATTTCCTACAGAGGTCACGAAACTACCTTCATGTCCTACTTCACATACTTTGAAGCTGTAAGACATGAAAGATATCAGCTTGTTGACTGGAAGTCCATCACAAATCTTATCGGTATAGCTGTGGGTAAGGCAAATGAGCTCAGAGCTGCATATAACAATGCGGTTGCTTCCTTCGGTGCTGAAAGAGCAGCTCAGATTTACGGCACATATCCCGATACTGTTGATGCTTTCGTAAAATCACTCTATGCTGAGCTCTACAACCGTTCATATCAGCAGCACTATAACCTTCTTGACAGTGCTTATGATATTACCTCCACAGGTAACTATGACGGCACTGCAGCTGATGAGGTTGACAACTCCAACTTCTCTGCTGTAAAGAGAGGCGTTAAGAATATTGACAATGACCTTTATTCATGGGTTGTCAATAACTGTCCCTCAAATCAGTTCAATACTGTTACTCTTACAGAATGGCACAGCTTCATCTCTCTTTATGAGCAGGCTGCTGCAAATGTTATCGCTCAGGCTTGGAACGCATTTAAGCAGGTTCAGCTTGACTCTCCCGCGGGCTCAGGCTATTACACCACACGTTATGCTCTTTCTCAGGATATGGTCCGTGAAGACTACCTCGATGAAGACGACTATGTAGTAACTGAAGCTAAGATTACTGCAGTTATCGGTAAGCTTGACTCCTTCATCACATCCGAAGCCTTCACAAAGCTTCTCGGTGTATACCGTGAAAAAGAAGAGCCCGAGCTTGATGAGGACGGCAATCCCACAGGCGAGACACTTCCCGCAATTCACACTCTTTCTGAATATATCGAAAATCTCCTCAAGGATATGCTTTTCAACGATAATATGATAAATACTATCGTTGCAATGCTCTTCCCCATGGTTTGTAATCTTCTTGACGGACTTGTAAGCGGTATGCTTCTTAAGGAGCTTGGCCCTGAAGGAATGGATCTTCTCGGTAGGAAGGTTGATCCCAACGCAGCCTTTGCTCTTTCACTTGATAAGCTCACAACTATGCTTGGTGTAAGCGGTCTCGGACTTTCCGGCAATGCGGATATTTTCGTTGACGGTAATCACTCAAAAACTGAAGCCTTCCCCGTTGTTTTCGCAGCGCTCGGTATCAAGATTTATCCCACAACCTTCGCTGATTCACTGGGTTCTTCAAAATATCCTAAGCTTTACAGTGCTCTTAAGGCAGCAGGTCGTGACTGGATGTATTTTGACAGAAACGGTGACAACGACGGCGAGCTTACAGCGGAAGACTTCAAGGAGTATACTTGGGGCGTTACAGACTATGATTCATTCGTAGTTGCTATCGGTGATGTATTCAACTCCATTCTTCCTCTTCTTAAGGTTCTCTTTACAAATTACACATACACCTCTCCCACTATTTCAACACTTCTCTATGCTGTTGCAAACGAAACCGTTCATATTTCTTATGATACCGGTGTTATCGGTACTCTTTCGGCAGATGCAGAAGAGCTTGAGCTCAAGGCTGAAGCAGTTCTCACCCTCAGCGGTGTTCAGGGCTACAACGATGTATGGGGTGCTATCTTTGAAACACTCGGTATTTCTGCCACAACCTCAGGCTACGGCATAAACAATATTACCGAAACTACTCCTCTTTCCACCACCTTCGGTACATCAGGCAACAGTGCAACTGCAGCACAGTTTGCAAACGCACTCTTTATGCCTATTATGTCTCTCATTGAAAAGGTTGCTGAAAAGCCCATTGACACTGTTATGGGTATCATTCCCAACCTTATGCAGTCTGTTGCATACGGCTTCGTTCAGCCTATGCTCGACGCTCTTACAACCAACATTAATCTTAACTGTTCACTTATTATTACCAAGTTTAACGGCTCCGGTGTTTTCGGTACCATCCTTGACTGGATTAATATTGAAAATATCGTCAATAACTATCTTGACGGCATCGTCAACGAAACCTTCCCCCTTGCTCTCGGCGGTATGGTTAACATCCAAGAGCTTCTTGGGGTTGATGACCTTTCAGATATCAACGGTATTATTGACCACTTCCTTCTTCCCGCAGAGGATGAAGAGGAAGACCTTGAAACAGCAGCTGACGAGGGTGACGGCCCCGTTATTGACTATACTGCAATTTCAATTCCCACTATCAACGCAGGTCAGTGGGCTTCCTACGGTCAGCATCAGGTAGTTTCATCTATCAGAAGCCAGAACCTCAATGACACAACTCTCGGAGCAAAGCAGCGTCACACAATTGTTGCCGACAAGCCCGATATGCTTTATGCGGTTATTCAGTGGCTTATTGACTTCATCGCAGTTGAAGGTAACCTTTCCGGTCTTCTTATGACCTTCGGTATGGATTCTCTCGGTGCTGAATTCGACGCAGTTCTCGGTGCTGTAAACGCACACGATGCTGTTGCCGCTCTCGTTGAGCTCTTCCTTCCTCAGGACTACTCCATGCAGGATTACGACTGGTATCAGTCCAATGAAGAGGGCTCAAGATATAACCTCACAGCATCAGACTTTGTATACTTAAAGTACGCAAACAACTGGACAAGAGAAAAGGCTGAATACCTTTACAATAATGTTGACTCCATGGCTAACACCATCGTCAATATGATTGATCCTGAGCTTCTCAAGGATTATAACGGCAGTGTTAATCTCTATCTCAACGATGTGATTAACTCAATGTTCAATAACGAAGGCATTATGAATGTTATTGAAGTTGTAAACGGCATTGGCGAAGGCCTTGCAGGCGAAGAAATGATCGTTAATCTTGTTAAGGATCAGATTTCATCCGGTGGTGCTGACACAGGCGTTGACCTTCTCACATGGTATAAGTCCTTCGGTTACTTAACATATGACTACACACCCAAGTATGACGAGGAAACAGGCGACCTCATCGTTGATGAATACGCTCCTCTCAGACCCGGTGATGAAGGCTATGTAAACGAATTCCCCGCACTTGATGTTGAAGTTAAGGATAAGCTTGACGAAGAAGGAAATGTCGTTCTCGATGATGACGGAAATGTTGTTAAGGAATATTTCTGGTATGTAAACGGCACACCTCTCGTTGACGGAGCCGCCGATGCACGTGAAGTATTCACAGCTATCTTCTGCGAGCTTCTCAAGCCTCTTGCTCCCATTGTAGGTCTTCTGTTCACAGGTACAGACCTCGAGCTCTTCAACAAGGCAATCGTAATCAACGGTGCTGAATGCTACAGCGGTGCAATCATCCCCGTATACGAAATGCTCGGTATTTATGATCTTTATACACAGGAAGAATATAACGCAAACTTCAAGAATGACTCAGCCGCAGGCTTCGAGTATCTTGTAAACAAGCTCTTTGACAGAGTTACAGAGCTTCTCACAGTTGACACTGTTATGATTGACGGTGCTATGGTAGAATACGGTCCCGTTCAGAAGATAATTGACCTTCTTCCCCACCTGTTCTACTTCATCCAGTCAGACGGTATTTCAACTCTCCTCAAGAACCTCATTCATCCCATCTGGAACCTTGTTGATACAATTCGTCCTATCATTGACCTCAATCTTGATGCTATTCTTCATCAGCTTCTTTGCAGTCTTATAGGACTTACATATGACAAGGAAGACACAGTAAACTATCCCTCAACACCCGTTACAGATCTCCTTATGGGACTTCTCGATCTCGGCGGTGACGCTCCCGAATATTCAGCCGAACAGGCTGCAAAGGATAAGGAGCTTGTTGACGGTATCTTCAAGCTTTCCATTGAAAAGCTCAACCTCGAAGCAATCTACTTCGTTGTTGAAACAATGTTCGGACTTGACCTTTCACCTCTTTCTTATGCTCTTGAAGGAATGGCTGTTCCTTACGAAAGAGACGGCGAAAGCTACGGTGTAAGAGCATATCAGTCCAAGTCAGGAAAGACCGCTTATACACTTGATTATAACGGACCTGATACACTTACAGTTACATTCTCTGCAATCATTGACGTATTCCTTTACGGTGACAATGCTGCGGCTCTTGATAAGATGCTCGGCTTCGCAAAGGATGTTATTCCCGACGAGGAAGGAAAACTTGATAACATCACCGCAGAGGGTATGCTTGAAGTTATCAAGAACATTTTTGACGACACCGGTGATGACATTGGTGCACAGCCCAACTGGGACTACCTGCTTGAAGGCAAGATGGTATACGGCGTTGACGACGACGGAAATGTTCAGACAGACATTGCGAAGGATTGGGTTGACGGCGACTATCAGGCACTTCAGAAGTACTCCGACCTTTCAATGTATCACTCCATCAACAACCTCAAGTACTATACTGACTGGACAGAGGATACAGCAAAGGCAACTGATGAAATGCTCAAGAATCTTCTTGACTACATCACTCCCATGCTCAATGAAGAAGCAATCGACTTCGAGTCCTTCATCAATGAGCTTCTTATGACAGAAGTATTCCATGCAGACACAGTAAAGATGCTTGCCGGTCTTATGGCAGATCTCTTCAATATGATTCCCATGGAGCTTCTTTCAATCATCGACAACATGCTTGAAATTGACCTTTCTTCATGGGTATCCTATGTTGAATATGCAAAGATTTTTGATGAAGAAGGCAATCCCACAGGCGAATATGAGTATGTTGCAAAGACAACTCACAAGTGGTGGGCAGATGCTGAAGCCGCAGAATATATCGACACTAAGGACGAATTCCTTGCAGCTCTCACAGAAATGCTCACTCCCGCAGCAAGCCTTCTCGGTATTATTTTCCTCGGCTCCGACTACAGACTGTTCCATACAGTAGGCGGCGGCCCCGATGAAGACGACTATGGCTCAGATGCAATCGTAATCAACGGTCTCAATGCATATGCAAAGGGTATCGTTCCCATCTTTGAGGCACTCGGCCTTGACCTTACAAACTACAAGCCCGAAAAGTATGAGCTTGGCAGAGACAATAACAACAATATGGTTTATAACGAAGAGCTCTTCGTTCACGATTTTGTTGAAATCATCTCCAACTTTATTGACCTTATTACAGTTGATCCTGTAATGTGGCTTGTTGATACACTTCCCGGACTCATTTACTTTATCAATGCCAACGGACTTTCAACCTCAATTATGAACATCCTTGATTCACTCATCGGTGTTATTGATATTGTAAACACATTCCTTGCTGACGATCAGCAGATTGATATTACAAATCTTGAGGGTATTGATGCTACACAGCTTAACCTTGCAAACATCTTCGGTATTCTTGAATATGCAACCGGTATTATTATCAGAGGCGACCTCAAGGAATATCTCCGTTATCTCTATGTAGGTCAGCTTGTAGCTTACACATCAGCAAACGGTCAGACAGCGTTCACTATGACATATTCAGATGTTGAACAGCGTCATGACATGATTACAATTCTCGTTTCACTTCTTCTCGAAATCGTAACAGATAAGGGAACAACATACGACGAAAACGGTGCTCTTGTTGAATATGACAACGCAGCAGCTCTTGATGCTCTCATCAACGGTGAAGACGGCGAAGGCTCAATGGTACAGGATATCGTCGGAGCCCTCAGAGATCCCGAAAGCGTTGTTTATAAGGATATTGACTGGAAATACTTCGATGAAACCGTTGACCTTACCAAGACAGATGCTGACGGTAAGATCTCAGTTCCCGGTTATGCATTCCAGTACCTCAACTACACAACAGACTGGACATATTCCAGTGCTTCCAAGACAGCTGAAGGCTTTGAAGATGTAGTTCTTGCAATCCTTAAGATGACAGGTCTTGTTGAAGACGAAAATGCAACCGTATCCTCAACTCTTAAAGACCTTCTCAAGCTTGAAGACATCTTCACAGGTGAAACACTCCAGAGTCTTCTTGACCTTGTAGCACCTCTCCTCTTCGGTGAGGATGCAGTTCTCCACCAGACACTCGTTGAGCTTATCGGTGCAGTTCTCGGTGCAGAGCTTACTCAGTGGAACAACGAATATGCTTTCGAAAACAAGATTGAAGGCGAAACATATGAGGTTGACGCTGAAAACGGCCTTTCATACAGAATGGCAGATGTTATGACTCTTGTTGTTGATGCTGACGGTAACGCAGTTCTTGATGCAGACGGCAACGAGCAGTATGAAGCAACAGGCGAAAAGATTAAGACATACGGAATTGAAACACGTGATGAATTCATCACAGGTGCAACCGTTCTCTTCCAGCCTGCATACAGACTTCTTTCATGGCTTCTCTTCGGTGAAGATTATGAATTCTTCAACGGTAACACAGATGCAACAGCAGAAGATGTTCTTATCACAATTCAGGGCTCCAACGGCTATAAGGAAGGCCTTGCACTTCTCCTTGAAGCACTCGGATGCTCAGGCCTCGGTCTTGAAGCAAAGTATGCAACAAAGGAAGAGGTTGAACAGTTTGACGAAAACGGTGAACTGATTGTTGACGAAGACGGCAAGCCCGTATACCTTGAAAAGACAGTTTCCGTTGATATGGAACTCTTTGTTAAGGATCTTGCAACAGTTCTCTTCAACAGAGTTGACGAGCTTCTCAACAACCCCGTAAACGAGCTTGTAAATCTTATTCCCGAGCTTATTTACTTCATTAACGCAGGCGGACTTCAGGTTTCTGTTTATAACCTTGTAGCAGGTCCTCTCAACCTCGTAAATGCATTTGCAGGTCTTATTGTTGAAGGCGAAGGCGAAATCGACATTGATACTCTCCTTCAGGATCTCCTCAGAAATGCAACAGAAAATGAAGAGCTCACATTCTCACTTGACGGCATCAACCTTCAGTACATCTTCGAAATCGTTGAAATGTTCACAGGTCTCGAAATCACTGATGTTGTCGGCAACAAGCTTGGTCTCTTCTATATGGGTGAAATCGTCCGCTATATCTCCGCAGGCGGTAAGCTCGCATACAAGATGAGATTTACAAATGATGAAGACTTCGCAGACTTCATTACAATCCTTCTTTCATTCGTAATTGATATAGCTCTTTGGGACGGCAACGCTGCTGCTCTTGAAGAACTCCTCGGTCTCGATGCAGGTCTTGTACAGGGTATCGTAAAGGCTATCAAGGAAAGCTATACAGTTGAAATAAAGGATATTGATTGGTTCTACTTCGACGATACAGTTGACATCTCCGACCTTGAACCCGGTGATACTGTTGAACTTCCCGACAGAACAATCAACTACCTCTCATACTACAGTGACTGGAATAAAGAAACAGCTGACTATGTATTCCAGAACAGAAATGAAATCATCGCAGCCGTTCTTTCAATGACAGGCAACGGTGAAACAACACTTGCAGACATCATTGCAAACAGCTTCTCACTCAATGAAGATCTTTACAATGCAGCAAACCTCAATGCAATCCTTGACCTCGTAGCAGGACTTACAGAAAGCATTGACGATGCACTTGTAAATCTTCTCGGCATAATCCTTAATGTAGACCTCAGTGTTTACAGCACAATGGCTAAGTTCGAAGAAGATGCTATCACAAGCAGATCAGAATTCGTTCAGGGACTTTATCAGGTACTTTCACCTGTATTCCCCGTACTTGACTGGATCCTCTTCGGCGACGACCTTCAGTACTTCGATAAGAAGGACGAAAACGGCGGCATTCAGGTTCTTATCAACCTTCCCGGCACAGAAGGCTTCAACTATGCTCTTGTTCCTCTCCTTGAGGCTCTCGGCGTAACAATTCCCGCTGTTAAGGCAGGCGACGGCACAGCAGAAGTATTCTACACCTTCGTAAACAACGTTCTTGCCCGTGCAGAAGCAATTCTCGCTAACCCCGTTGACGAAGTACTTGCACTTCTTCCCAACCTTATTTACTTCATCAATGCAAACGGTATTTCCGCAGTTGTAAATAACCTTGCAGGCGGCATCCTTGCACTTCTTGATACAGTAAATGAAGTTCTTCCCGACGATCAGAAGATCAGCATCGAAAAGTTCCTTGCTGATGCTCTCGATATGGAAGAAGACGAAATCCAGCTCGACAACCTTGACCTTCTCTACCTTCTCGGTATTGCTGAAGAATTCACAGGTCTTGAGATTATTGATGTAGTATCCGACTCCAAGATTGACAACTTCTATCTCGGTCAGATGACATACTACACATCAGCAAACGGCAAGCCCGCATTCAGAATGGAATATTCCGCAACTGAGGGCGGCGCAGAAATGCTCACAATCATCGTAAACCTTCTTCTTGAAGTTGCACTCTACAAGGATGCAGAAGCAGGTGTTGACAATGTAGCAGCTCTTGAGACTCTTCTCAGCCTCGAGCCCGGAACAATCAATGACATCATTGACATTATTCCTCTCCTCGGTGCAGAGCCCAACTATGTTGACTTCAACTGGAACTACATGGGCGGAGAAATTGATCCCGTAACATACGACATCACTCTTCCCAAGACTGCATTCATGAACTACTTCACATATAAGGCTGATACAAACCGTGAGGTTGCTAACTACTTCTATGATAACCTTGACGATCTTGTCATCGGTATCATGAGAATGTGCGGTGTTGACGAAACACTCGAAGAAATGATTGCAGGCTCCTTCAATCTCTATCAGGCTGAATACCTCAATGCAATCGTTGACCTTACATCTCAGCTTTATGACCTTCTTGATGCAAGACTTCTTGAAGTTGCAGGCATGGTTCTCGGTATTGACGTATCCGCTTGGGCAACCATGGAATTCACAGATGCTGAAATCTATGACGCAGCAACCTTCTCAGCAGGTCTTACAGAGGTTATCGCTCCCGTATTCAGAGTTCTTGACTGGCTCCTCTTCGGCGACAGCTATGAATTCTTTGTAAAGAACGAAGACGGTGAAACAACTCTCCTCAAGATTGCAGGTAACGAAGGCTATAAGTACGGTCTTGCTCCCATCCTTGAGGCACTCGGTGTGGAACTTCCCACTCTCTTAGGTTCACCCTCATGTGCAACAATGTTCAAGCCCGTTATTGATGCAGTTCTTGCAAGATATGACGAAATCATGGGCAATCTCATTGACGAAGCTCTTGAACTTCTTCCCAATCTTCTCTACTTCATCAATGCAAACGGTCTCTCCGTTGCAGTCCGCAACCTTGCAGGCTCAATCCTCAACATTATCGACGTTCTTAACCAGAACGGTATTGCAGATATCGACCTTCAGGAGCTTCTCTTCGGTCTTGACATCAACAAGCTTGACCTTGAAGCAGTATTCACACTCCTTGAAGACCTCAACATCCTCGGCACAGACGAAGTTCCCTTCGAATTCAACAATGCATTCAGAGGCTACACAACAGTTAATGCTGACGGAACAGTAACCTTCGTCCGTGATGTAAACGGTGAAAACATCATCAAGGAATTCTTCATCGGCGACATCGATCCTTATGTATCCTCCACAGGCGAGCTTGCATATAAGATGCAGCTTACTGAGGAAAGCAGAGGCGACATGGTTCTCCTTATCCTCTCCTTCGCAGTTGATGCAGTTCTTTATAACAACAATGCTCTTGCTATAGAACGTGCATTCGGTCTCAGCGACGGTATAATCGGTAACATCGCAGCAATCTTCGCACAGAAGATGGAATTCACTCCCGCTGATATGAACTGGGTATACTTCCTTGACCTCAGCGATGAAGAGCTTGATGCAGCTATCAAGAATGTTCTCGAAGGCAAGCTCAATGAGCTTCCCGAGCTTCCCGAGCGTACACTCCACTACATTGAATACGATAACAACTGGAATGAAGAAACAGCTGAATACCTTGTAACAAATCTTCCCGACATCGTTGATCTCATCATCGCAATGTCCACAGATTATGCAGGTCTTACAGACTTCATCAACGGCAGCTTCAATCTCTACACTAACGAAAATGTTAATATGATTGTTGATGCACTTTGTGACCTTCTTTCCAAACTTGATGAATATGTTCTCAACCACGCAGGCGTTCTCCTCGGCGTTGAAGTTGAAGAGCTTATGAACTTCAAGGCAACAAATGTAACCGATAAGGCAAGCTTTGTTAAGGCTCTCTCTGAAGCTATCGGTACAATGGGCGAAATCGTTGACCTCGTTCTCTTCGGTGAAGACCTTGAACTCTTCACAAAGCTTGAAAACGGCGAAGCAGCACTTCTTACCGCTACAGGCGGCGAAGGCTGGGTAAACGGCCTTGCTCCTCTCCTTTCTGCTCTTGGCGTAGACACCAACATCGGCACAATTCCTGCTGTTGACGGTAAGCTCTCCATTACAGAACAGGTTATCGAAACAATCCTTATGAGAGTTTGCGACAGAGTTGATGAAATTCTCGCAAATCCCGTAGACGAAGTATTTGACGTTCTTCTCAACCTCTTCTACTTCATCAATGCAGACGGACTTACAGTTTGTGTTGAAAACCTTCTCCAGCCCGCAACCTACATCATGGACGGTCTTGGTCTTGCTCTCGGCAGAGATTACAACTGGGATGACCTCTTCGGCATCACAATTTCCGATCTCAGCTTCGAAGGCATCAGCAACATCCTTAAGGATGCAACAGGCATTGACCTCTGGGGTGCAGTAGGCGATTATCTCGGAACCTTCTACTTCGGCGAACTCGAATATTACGAATATGCTGAAGGCAAGGGTGCATTCAGAATGGTTTACACCGACACTGAAGAAGCACACGACTTCATCACAATCGTTCTTTCGGTAGTTCTTGATACATTCGTATATGACGGCAACAAGGCTGCTCTCGTTGAGCTCTTTGGTGACGAAGCAATCTACAATGTAATCATGGCATTCCTTACAGATGCAGAGGTTGAAGTTCCCATGCAGCCTTACCAGTGGATCTACACTGACAAGGCAAACACAGGCGAGGTTCTTTCACCCATCACAGGTGACGGTCTCTACGACTATATGTACGGCGAGCTCTATACAAGAGAAATGGGCGAATACATTACAAAGTGGCTTCCCAGCTTCATTGATACAATGGTTGTTCTTCTCGGTGTAGAATCACCCGACGGTGACGTATATGACGGTCTCCAGGAAATCTTTGACGAGCTTATCGGTTCTACAATTTATAAGACTGATCTCCTCGTAACAATAGCAGATGCTCTTAAGGGACTTATCGGTGACCTTAAGGAAAGCATCGGTGAAGAGCTCTTCACACACATCGCTAACATTCTTGACAAGGCTCTCGGTGTTAACGTTGCATACTGGGATAATTACACAGTAACACCTATCGCAGAAGGCGATAAGGAAGCATTCATAAATGAGCTTCTCAATATCCTTACTCCTGTATATCCCTTACTTGCATTCCTTCTTACTGACGAAGATCTCGCATTCTTCAATAAGGATGACGGTATCGACGGCTCAGTAGTATCCGATGAAAACAGCTATGTAATCATCCACGGTGCTGAAGGCTATGCATACGGTATCATCCCGATTCTTGAAGCATTCGGATATGATAACGACAAGATTATGACTCCCGAAGAATATAAGGCTGCAGCAGCAGGCGATCCTGAGGCACTTCTCAGAGGTATCCTTGATCCCATCCTTGCAAGAGTTGATGCTATCCTTGCAGATCCCATTGATGAATTACTCGGCACTCTTCCCGGTATCGTATACTTCCTCAACTCCAAGGGACTTGACACAGCATTCAACAACACAATCAATGCAGTTATCAGAGTTCTTGAAACAATCGAGCCTCTTACAGGTGAAATTGATCTCTATGAGGTTCTCGGCTTCAACTTCGAAATCGACATCGAAGGTCTCATCGACCAGCTTCTCACAAGCGTTGCTGAAGATACAGGCTTCGAGCTCACAGAGGTTGCTATGGAAGCTATCACAGAACTCACACTCGGTGAAGTAATCTCCTACACATCCAAGAACGGTGACGAAGCATATACAATGATTTATGCAACAGGTGCTGACAGTGTTGACTTCGTAACAGTTATCCTCAGACTTGTTCTTACATTCATCTCCATCCCCGAAAACGTTGTAGCTCTTGAAGCAATCCTTGCTGACGAGCTTACAGGTGACGGTTACACCTTCCTTTGCTCACTTCTTGAGAACTTCTCACAGATGGCAGCAGATAAGGACGGTATGGATGAAATTATGTACACCGTATATCAGATCTTCTATGCAGCAAACGTTGCAGCTCATAAGACAAATGACTGGGTTGAAGACTTCAACGGCGACTACACATTCCTCGGTCAGCTCTTCGAGACAAGTGATCTTGCATTCATGCGTCAGATTAAGACATCCCTCGGCGGACTTCTTAACAAGTACACAGAAGACATCATCACTCCCGATGAAGGTATAGCTCCCAACGGATTTATCAAGTTCTTCCAGAAGATTGCTGAATTCTTCCAGAAGATTGCAGACTTCTTCGCAAACCTCTTCAAATAAGCTTATAAGCGTAAATTGAAGGCTGAATAAAAAACTCGGGTGCTCCTCGGAGCACCCGATAGTTTTTTGAAATATGATTGTGGGTGTTTATCTTGTTTGAGAATGAAAAAATATAAGAAAATTATATTTAAAATCTCCCCCTAATCAATGAAAGAGTGACAGTGAGATATAATGAGCATGCAAGGACGGGAAACCGTTTATAATATTGATTGCATGTTTTTACATATCTCCTTTCTAATTGTGACAGCGGCGGCGGGAATGGTCTCGTCGCCGTTGTCATTTATAGGAGGATTTAACAGGAACCGGAATGTAAAAAAATTTTTTAGAAGAAATTTCCCCCCTTAAAGAAAGCTTGTATCTTCTGAGTATAATTAAGTTAAAGACAGTTAAGACTGCCGGAATAACTGATTGTTAGTATTCATATATATTACCTCCTTACAGAAAACACCGCTCATTTCTGAGCGGTGTTTTCTGTTAAAGGATAAAGAAAGATGGGGTAAAAAGGGAATCAAAAAAAGAAAAGGAAGGCAAAAATGAGAAATTCAGACTTGATAAAATGTATGATATAAGGTGAATTCCTGTATATTCAGCGTCGGTTGATATATAGAGTTCATGCGGCAGTATCACTGCTTGCACGGCGTGAAGCATCAGGCTTTACGGGTGTGTAGGTGATTTGCTCGTTAAGTCTTTCTCTTCTTAAAATTTCACGGACTGCTCTGCTTTTTCTGAGCTTTCTTAAAACCGCACGGATAATCTTATCCTCAAAAGCCACAAAGCGTTCCTCATGCATAAAGCCCCAGACGATGAAAAGTGTGAATAAAACCTCTAAAACGATTACAACTGAAAGTATAGGTGACATAATAATATTTCCTTTCTGATTATGAAATTTATGTTTCGAACATTTGTTTTGTTTCTGTGATTGTATTGTACAACATAAATTTTAGTTTGTCAACACAAATGTTCGTAAAATGTCGATTTACAGTACCATAAATGGTACACTAAATAAAGACTTGTGTTCTTGAATAAAGAATAACACAATATATTGTGGTTGTCAAGGCTTTCGACACAAAAAGTCGTGATAATGTCAAATGAAAAAAATTTCGGATTTGTTCGGTTTTGTTCGTCATTTTACTGTAAACGGAAAAAATACCAAACGGTCCGGTTACAACATTTCACAACAATTTCCGCAGAGCGCCGTTTCAGGAAATTATTAAAAATATCAGAGCCATTGACAAAAATCAGGAAGAAATCTAAAATATAATCAGAACTGAAAAAACAGGGAGGCGTATTTATGAAAAACAAAAAGTCTGTTATATTAATTATAATAGGGCTTGTTGCTTTTGGTGTGGGAGCTGTTTTGGTGCTTCTGAATTTGCCGAAAAACATTGTTTCGCAGAAGCTTCCTGTTACAGTTATAGGTGCATCCGGCGATTTTGATGGTGTCACTATAGAAATTGAGGACATTTCTCTTGACGGAATAAGGCCATTTATTAAAATCAGGTGGAAAAACAGCGGGGAAACCGACTGTGTTTTCGGCAGTGAGTACGATATAAAAATCAGAAAGGATGACGGTAGCTTTTCTTCAACGCTTAATAATGATATATGGACATCCATTGCATATATTCTTGAAGCAGGCAAGGAAAATACAAAAATCTATTATATTGACGATAAAGCGATTTCCCAAGGCGGAACCTACCGCTTTGTGTCCCATTTCCAAAGGGAAAAGGACGGGACAAGAAGCGAGGACTATGAGGTATATGTTGAATTTCAGACCGACTGTGCCGTTTCCTCCAGAGGAGATCTGTTGTTCAGAATATATAAGGTTATTTATGATAACGGTAAAACTCAGAATGCCGTAAATGCTGAAAATCTGCCTCAGATAAGGCTTTCGCCTTCAATGGTGTTGTGGGTTAATGATAAGGGCAACTGGGTAGAAAAGGGGCAATTTCAGGAAATAAGCCTTAATAAAGATAACTTCGATGACAGGATATGGCATTCTGATGTTACAGACCAGATTTCAGCCGTCGATATCCGCACATCAAATAAACGGGCATGGCAGCTGCATGTAAATACAGGGATTAATGCAGACACAGACACGCTGTATATTTTATTGGAGCAGGACAGCGGACTTCTGATTTTCGGTGAGGGGATATATAATGATTTTACCCTTCCCGAGCCCAATTCCGACTATTCATACATAAAATATCTGGGACTTCCTGTATATGCATAAAAAATTCCGCACTGATCAATTCAGTGCGGAATGCTTTGTTTTCGGATTGGTTTATTTCTTTATGCTATCATTGCGAAAAGCATATGGAAGAAATCAAATATATCCTTGAAGAACTTTTTGATTTTATCAAGGAAGCTTTCTGCGGTATTTTCTTCAGAGCTGTAACCGGGAAGTGTTACATTAATATCTGCAGGAGCACTGTCCTTGCCGAATTCACCGAGAACAGGAAGTGCAACTGTTGTTACGAAAAGCTCTGCACCTCTGAATTTATCAGCGGAGCCGCCGACGGTATTGATAATATCCTGTGAAATGTCAAAGCTTAATAAAGAAGCAACATAAGTGAGAACTGCTGTGAATTCCTCGTTGGTTACATCGCTGAAGGCATAGTTTATTGCAACAGCAAGAAGTCGTGTGAAAAGAACCATTTCGTCGGAGTGACCGCCATAGTTTTCATCGCCCTCAACCTTGCTCTGATAAATTGTAACAATAAGGTCAACTATTGTTTTATACTCAGACTCAAAAATGTCAACACCAAGCTCATTTGCCATAGACTCAACGCTCTTGCCGTCTTCTGCCGTATCCTTTTCATAGATGGGCATTGTTGCAACCTCTTCTAATTTGACTGCGGCTTTGTCAATAACACCGTTTACAGTTTCATCGTCGGTATTGAGAAGCTTTTTAAGCTGCTTTGCCTTTGTGTAGGAAACAATCATATTTCTGACGCCGAGATAGGTGCAGTTCTTTGCATACATAAGGAAATTGCTTTCAGCCAGAGTCACTGCATCCTCGTGAATACCGTCAGGAAGAAGGCTTGTATCAATATTGCGTACATAGTCTGTTGTAAATTCAGCCTTTTCGGCGAAGGAAACAACTCTGTAAGCACAGGGGTACTGTGTGAGAGAGTTTGTAACTGCCTCATAAACGGTATTGCCGTTTGCACTTGTAAACTGGGCAATATCGTGTGCATGGGTGTGTGCGGCAAAGTGATATTTAACACCGTAATCTGCAATAAGCTCGGCATAGCGGTTATCATCGGAAGTCAGGATTGAGCCCGGGTGCATAGTTTTCTGGAAGATAAAGTGCTCCATAATGTTATAGTGAGACATTGCGATAACCTTTTTGCCGTTAGCCTTTGCCCATTTCAGCTGTGTTTCGAGCCAAGTAAATCTTTCACCGCTGAAGGAGTGTGCAAGACCGTCGGGGCCTGTTGAGTCAACAGCAAGAAGCACATAACCGTTTTTAAGCTCTGCAAGATATGAACCAGAAGCGGAATCCTTTGCAATGGCTTCATTATAGCCGAAATCCGCATAAATGCTCTTGAATTCGGCAACTGTGGTTTTACGGTAGTCGTGGTTGCCTGCAACAGCAAAAACCTTTTTGCCGGTGGTGCTTTCAAACTCACGAAGCATATCTGCAAGATATTCGTGTTCTTCAACAAGACCGTTGTTTGTTATATCGCCGGGAAGAATTACAAACTCACTGTCCGAAAGAGCTACCTTTTCAAGAAAAGCCTTTATGATAGCATAGGATTCATAAACAAGCTGACCGCCGCCTGAAACGTGTGCATATTCGACACTGACACTGTTTCTTTTTTTGACGGCTTCGGCAAATGAATCCTCAAGGTCAAGATGCAGGTCGTTTGCAACGGTAATCTTAATACCGTCCTCAGCTGCAGATACAAATACAGCCGTGGACATAATAAGAAGGATGGAGAGAATTAGGGAAATTACTTTCTTCATAAATGTTTTCTCCTTGATGTATTTTTTGGTGATGTTAAGGAATTAAGCCAACAGATTCAGAAAAATATGTATAAAAATGAAAATTCTGTTAACAAACCCTACAGGGCTATAATACCTTAATTTTAAGAACAAAGTCAAGGAAATTTCCCTATCGGAAATATAGAAAAGAACGGTATGTTTTTTGTGGTTATTGCCAAAAAGAATTAGAATAATGTTAATTAAAAAGGTTCAGGCATTTTTTACCTGAACCTTTTGTTTTCAGCTGTCTTTTTTCGTTCCCAGATGCTTTTTCCAGTTTCCGCTTATATAGAATACCGTGCCGATTACGAAGGGTGTGAAGCCTGCAAGGGCATCACCCAGCCAGAAGCCGTAATAATCCATTTTTAGAACCATTCCGAAAAGAATTGCAAGACCGAGACGAAACACAATTCCGTCAAATACGGCAGTGGCAAAATTCACCTTTGTATTACCGCTTCCGTTGATAAGTGCATTCATAACCGCTCTTAAGGCACTTGCATAGAATAAAAGCACTGCGATGAAGAAGAAATGCTCACCTACCGCAATAACCGAAGCATCCCCGTCTGCAAAGAAGCTGATAACACTGTCTCCGAAGAAGAAAAACAGAACCGTCATAAGAGTGGAAACAGATAGTGTCATAGCCGCGATGTTTACGAGAATTTTCTTTATTCTCTTTTCATCTCCCGCGGCAAAATTCTGACCGACCATGGTGGAGCCTGTTGTGTTCATAGCGGCAGAAACCAGATTGCTTGTGTTGGAGATTTTGTTTGCAATACCGGCGAATGCAGAAACCTCAACACCGAAGGAATTTATCTGTGAATTTACGAAAAGCTTGGAGATTTGTACCGATGCCAGCTTAATTGCCATAGGTATGCCTAATTTTATAAGGTCCGAAAGCATTTTTCTGTCGGGGATGATAAAATCCTTTATTGATGCGTTAAGCTCATATTTCTGACGGTTAATGTAGAGGTAGACGGAGCTCATAATAAAGCTTGAGCCCTGACTTATAACGGTTGCAATGGCGGCACCCCGTACTCCCGTGCCGATAATCACAACAAAAAAATAGTCTAAAATAATGTTGAGAACAGCCGCGAAGCTTATGAATAAGAAGGGATGCTTTGAATCGCCCATTCCTCTCATTACGGCGCTTGTCATATTATAACCGTATATGAAGGGAAGACCTATCATACAGATGAAGGAATACTGCTCGGCAAATTCATAAGCCTCCTCGGGAGTCTGCATAAAACGAAGGAGCTGAGGCTGAAATATAATACTGAAAATACTGATGATGACCGAGCAGATAAGGAAAAATGAACACATTGTTCCTGTGAATTTTCCCAATTTATCACGGTTGCCGCCGCCGATTAGTTTTGCAACGAGAACAATTCCGGCACTGCTGAAGCCGATTGCCACAAAGGTGAGCAGATTGCAAAGGTCGCCGCCGACGGAAACTGCGGAAATTCCCACCTTGCCGTGCACCTGTCCCACAATGAACATATCCGCCATATTGTAGATTATCTGAATAAAATTACAGAAAAACAGGGGCGTGGCAAAGCTTAAAATCTGTTTTGTAATATTACCTTGTGTAAAGTCCTTTATTTTTGTTTCCATAAAATTTCACTTCCAAATCAAAAAAAGGGCAGTTATGCCCCTTTTTTTTAACCTACATTTTCAATTTCAACAGTTGTTTCTTCAACGATTGCTGAAGTGATTTCTTCAGTTGCCTCTTCCTCGGCTACGGTTATCTCGGGCTCGGCAGTGGTTTCCTCTGCTGCTTCAGGTGCATAAGCGGAGGTTATTCCGAAATATTCCTCAAGACAAAGACCGCTGTTATAGATTGCAGTTGCCGTATCAACACCCACATATCTTATGTGCCAAGGCTCATACATATAGCCTGTCTGTGCTTCCTTGCCCTTGGGATAGCGGAGAATAAAGCCGTATTTGTGGCAGTTTTCCTCAACCCATTTTCCTTCCTTTGTGTTTGCAAAGGCGGAACTGATTTCGTTTAAGTCAATAGCAAGTCCCGACTGATGCTCGGAGTGTCCGGGACGGGCAGAATATCTGTCTGCGGCTTCCTTGCCGTCACGGTCGGAATATCTTGTGTAAAGGCTTTTCTGAAGCTCGTATGAGCGGAAGCCCGATGCATTCCATAATTCATAGCCCAGAACAGCGGCGGCAGATTTCATAGCCTTGAAGGCAGCCTCGCATTCTCCCAGAAGTGCTCCCGGGTTATAGCTTTCGGGCAGGGAATATGTTTTATTTGCTACAAGAACATTATCCACATATGTTATGCCGTTTTTCTGGGAAATAACAAAGCCCTTTGATGTATAGCCTATGACAGTGCCGATAATCACTTTTTCGGTAACCTCCTCCTCGGTGGTTGTTTCCTCGGGAACGGTTGTTTCCTCTTTGTTCTCGGTTGTATTTTCAACAGGTGCCTCAGTTATAATTTCGGGCAGAGTAGTTTCCTCGGGACCATTATCCGTACAGGCGGAAAATACTGTTACTGTGCAAAGAATAAGAGCAAGCACTGAAATAAATCTTCTGTTCATTTTAATCCTCTTTTAACACTTTTATAATTAACGGAAAACTGCATACATTATAATACTAAAAAAATACACTGTCAATTAAATATTTCGTCTTTAAAAGGACATATTTTTGTGCTATAATACCCGTATTACGCTGAAAGGAGTAAATTTTATGGCAGGATTTCTTAATATATTCAACAAGGTGTTTTCACTGTTTTTCTGTGTTACTCTTTTGTTTACAGGCTCGGTAAACAGCATCTTTACGGGAGAGGTAAAGCAGTGGGAAAGCGAAAACGCAGTTGTGGGACTTGAAACACTCACACGCTCACAGGATGTTACAACCGACGGAGAATATTTCTATTTCAGCGGAAAAACCTCCTTGCAGAAGGTGAGTCTCGACTGTAAGGAAATTATTGCAATAAACGATAAGGCTCTGGAAAATGAGCTTGGTGAAAAATATAATTCACAGCACATCGGCGGAATAAGTTGCTATGACGGAATTATATATGCCGCCTGCGAGGACTCAAAGCAGTGGCAATATCCCGTAATTGCTCTTTTTGATGCCGAAACGCTGGAATATACCGGTGTGTGCTATCTTCTTCCCTCGGATTTACATACAAGAGGTGTGCCGTGGGTTGCCGTTGACGGTGAAAACGGTGTAGCATACACGGGTGACTCAAGAAATTATACAGAAATCTATAAATTCTCCCTTGCAGATTTTTCATATATTGAAACTGTTACATTGAGTGATGAGGTTGAGAAAATTCAGGGCGGAGAGGTTGCTGACGGAAAGCTTTTCGTCGGCACAAACGATATGACAAGAGCCTGCTTTACCATAGACCTTGAAACAGGTGAGACAAAAAAGCTTTTTGACCGAATTATGTATGAATATAAGCTTATAGATAATTTCGGCGGCGAGGGCGAGGGGCTCACACTTCTTTCTATGGAGGACGGCACATACATCCACACCCTTCAGCTTGGTGCTCTTTTCATAGATTCCTCTTTAAGACACTATAAATATTAAAATTTCGGAGCAAATATGAAAATTAAAAGTTTTATCGGAGACAAAAGCTTTTATAAAATGACCTTTGCTGTGGCAATTCCCATAATGCTGCAGAACTTTATAACAAACCTTGTCAATATGCTTGATAACCTTATGGTAGGCTCGGTGGGTACGGAGCAGATGACAGGTGTTTCTGTTGTAAATCAGCTTGTTTTTATTTTTAATCTGGCAATTTTCGGTGCAATAAGCGGTGTGGGTATATTTACCGCACAGTTTTACGGAAAAAAGGACAATGACGGAATAAGATATACCTTAAGATATAAGCTTTATATCTGTATTGTGCTTTTCCTCATAGCCTTGGGAATTTTCGTATTTTTTCAGGACGGGCTTATTTCCCTGTTTCTGCACGAAAGCGGTGACGGGCTTGATATTGAAGCCACGCTTTCCTTTGCCAAAGATTATCTCAATATAATTCTTATAGGTCTTCTGCCCTTTGCCATAGCCAATGCCTTTGCGGGAACATTAAGGGAAACGGGTGACACCTTCACTCCTATGGTGACCGGTCTTATTGCCGTTGTGGTGAACTGTGTGTTCAACTATATTCTCATTTTCGGAAAGCTGGGCTTTCCCGAAATGGGTGTCAAGGGTGCCGCCGCGGCGACAGTCCTGTCCCGTTATGTTGAATGCTTCATTCTTGTGGCTTATGCCGTATCAAAGAGGAAAACAAAATTCCCCTATATAAGAAATCTTCTCAAAGGTCTTGCTGTTCCCAAGGAGCTGGCGATTACCGTTACAAAAAAGGCAATCCCCCTTTTCCTTAACGAGCTATTATGGTCAACGGGTATGTCCTCTCTTTCCGTTGCCTATTCGCTTCACGGTCTGACGGTTGTTGCGGCATACAGTATGGCATCCACCGTCAATAATCTCTTTATGATAGCCTTTCTTTCAATGGGCTCCAGCATCGGTATTATTGCAGGCAAGCTTTTAGGTGCGGGCAAGCACAAGGAGGCTGTTGATACCGTAAATAAGCTTATTGCTTTTTCAGTGCTTTTAAGTATTGTTATGGGCGTGCTTCTGTTTACCGTGGGTGCTGTTATTCCATCCTTCTATCAGAAGACCGATGAGGCGGCGAAGGAGCTTGCTGTATACTTTATAAGAGTGTTTGCTCTTGTTATGTGGATAGATTCCATTGCCAATGCGTCATATTTTACACTTCGTTCAGGCGGAAAAACCTTTGTTACATTCCTTTTTGATTCCGGCACATTATGGGTGCTCAGTGTTCCCGTCGCATTTATTCTTTTCTATGCGGGTGTTTCAATATATTGGGTTTTTCCCATAATTCAGTTTATCGGAATTGTAAAGGTTATTTTAGGACTCACTCTCGTATCAAAAAAGGTCTGGGTTAAAACTATCATATAAGGAGACTTTATTATGCTTATTCCCGAATTTACAGAAAACAAGGAAAAATCTGTGCTTTTATTCTTCCCCGTAGAAAAAGGGGATGTAAATGCCGTATATAATGAGCTTGAAAAAACATATGTATGTTTTGAAAAAATGAGTCAGACAATGAAAGACGGCAAAAATTATGTGGTTCTTGAAATAAAGGATGAAGAATAAGCCGTCATATTAAATGAGGGTGATTTTATGATTTATACAGTTTCAGATCTTCACGGCTATTCCTTTGATGCTTTTACGGAGCATCTCAAAGAAATCAATTTCTCCGATGAGGATACTCTTTATGTTCTCGGCGATATAGTTGACAGAGGTGCTGACGGAGTGAAATATCTCCGCTATATAAGAACCCGTCCCAACATTAAGCTTCTTCTCGGCAATCATGAGGATATGATGCTGGATAATGAATTCCTATTCCAAACAGTAACGGACGAAAATGCCGAAATTCTTACATCTCAGAAAATGAGAAATTATGAGAACTGGATGTATAACGGCGGAATTCCCACCGTTGATGCTCTGAAAGCCCTGAGCGACAGTGAGCTAAAGCATATGTTTATGTATCTGAGAAGACTTCCTTTATATACTGAGGTTTCGGCGGGAGACAGAAATTTTGTTCTTTGTCACGCGGGGCTGGGAAAATTTTCACCGGAAAAGCCTCTTTCCGAGTATTCAAGAAGGGAGCTTCTGTGGACTCGTCCTTCTCTGACAGACCGCTATTATGAGGACGGAAAAAAGGTTATTTGCGGTCATACCCCTACAATATACTATGGCGACATATATGATAAAAAGCCAATATTTACTCCCACGTGGATAAATATTGATGCAGGTGTTGCCTGCGGAAACAAGCCTGTGATACTGCGGCTTGACGACCTTGAGGTTTTCAATTTCAACGAATAAATTTACGGCACTCCTTTGGGAGTGCCGTTGCTTTTCAGTTCGTTATTATTCTGCAGTCCGATTTTTCGGTGAGAATAAGCTCATCGTATGAGGGGAGACTTATGTAGCCGCTTTTGGGATTTTTTATGCTGATAACAGGGGAAATAAGCTGTGCTTCGACCTCGCTTTTTTCAAAGGAAAGGTCAGCATCGAGAAGGGTACAGTTTATCATTTTCAGTCCTTCGCAATAGCAAAGAGGCTGTGTGCCCGAAATTTCGCAGTCAATAAAGGTTATATTTTTACTGTACCAAGCCAGATATTCACCTTTTACACGGCAGTTTTTTACGGCTATATTTTCTGCGTGCCAGAAGGCATCCTTTGTGTCAAAATCGCAGTTTGTAAAGGTGCAGTTTTTAATATACTGAAAGGAATATTTGCCCGTGAATTTCACATTGCGGAAATTGAGATTTTCTCCGCGAAGAAAGAAGTATTCACTTTCGGCAGATGAATTTTCAATACTCACATTTTTTGAAAACCAGCCGAATTCGGGAGAAATAATACTGCTGTATTCAATGCTGACATTCTCGCATTCTCTTAATGCCTTTATGCCGTGAAGACGGCAGTTCTTTATGCTGATGCCGTCACTGTACCACAAAGCCGCTCTGCAAAGGGCGGTCATTTCGCAGTCCTCAACACTGAGAGTATGTGTGTGCCAGAAGGGGTATCTTAAATTGAAAAAGCAGTCCTTTACCTTTATGTCACAGCTTTCCTTGAAGGCACTTTCACCGTCAGCGGGACCGTCAAAGCGGCAGCTTATTGCAGTTACATTTTCGGTGCCGTATAGTGCTCTTTCTTCGTCAAAGGTTTTATTTTCAATAATCATACTTAATTCTCTCCGTGAAAAATATAAGTAATTATATCACGGATGAAAAGTAAAATCTATAAAAATTTTATGAACATTAAAAAGAAAAACAGGCGACAGTATTCATCGCCTGTTTTGTGCTTTATTCAAATGTTATGCTTTTTGCCCATTCAATATACTCTTCAATGTGAGACTCAAATTCTGATGTCAAAGAGGCAAAATTCGCAATCCAGAAGGCATCATCCGTTTCATATATTGCAACAAAATACGAGAAGCTTTCTTCTGAGTCCTCATTCAGTGCAACATAATCCGTGCAGTAAAGTCCTTCATATTCATAGAATTCTATATCGGGAGACTCAGACATCATAAGCTTCCCGTATTCTTCAAGCGTAAGCTTTTCGGGGAACAGGCTGAATTCTTCCTTTGAAATAAGAACATAGCTTTCACCGTCACCATAGCAGGCAACGAAGTTTTCCTGCTCCACGTAGGTGAATTGATCCGTAAGAGTGATGGATACTCCGTCCTTTGTAAAGGTTTCGGGCTCGGCTTTTTTGAAATACTCTCCCGCGAAACCGATAACAAAGCCTATAAGCATACAGAATATCATAAAAATCAGAGTTTTTCTGAAGGTTTTTTTCCTGTTTTTCAGCACATCCTCATTTGCGGTGCCTTCAAAACGGAAGGGATTACCTGCCATGGGATTATAGTGGTTTTTTCCTTTTAATGCTACATCAAAGGAGCCTTCGGGAATATCGAAAAACTCGTTACAGAAGTTCTTTGAAAGTTTGTCCTGAATAACATAAACACGGGCGGCGCTGTCGTCAATTTCAAATGCTTTGTGTTCGCCGTTTTTAAGGGTTCCCAGCTTTCTGCAAAGCACACCGTCAATTTCAGTGTTTCCGGCAACATGGTCCTCAATATAAACCTTCATTGTCATAAGACAGGCAACATATGTTTTTTCTCTCGTAATAATAAGATTTCTCAAAATAATCACCTCATCTTTATGGTAACAAAATGAGAAATTGTTGTCAACAAAAATTATATAAGATATGTCATAATAAGCTCTGTGATAAATACGGCGGCACAGCAGGAGACAGCCACTTTTATGAGATTAAAACCGAATGCGGCGGTGATTATTCCCACTGCAAGTGCTATGATACCCGAAACGGGAGAGGCTGTTGCGTTGATGATAGCGGGGAAGGTCATAACAGCAAGGGTTACATAGGGGACATAGTATAAAAATGATCTGATAAAGCGGTTCTTTATGGGCTTGCGCAGAAGTGTCATAGGTATGGCACGGATGAGATAGGAAACCGCACCCATAATGAGAATGTATATGTATATGTTTTTATCCATTGTTTTCTTCCTCCGTTTCGTCTTTTTTCGGGAAGAAAATTGCCGCGGCGGCGGAAATTATAACAGTGAGAATTATTGTTCTTGTGCCCTCGGCTATATCTGAAATTACGGGAAGACAGCTTGCAGCAAAGCTGAAAATAAAGCTTATAACCACAAGGCCTGCTATCATTCTGTCCTTTTTTGCAGGAGGGATAAAAACCGCCATAAACATACCGTAAAGTGCTACGGACAGGGCACTGACAACGGAAAGGGGGAGAATATTTCCCGCAATAATTCCCATAGCTGTGCCCATTGACCACAAGGGTACTGCAACCAATGATGCGGCATAATGATAGTAGGGATTGAAGCGGTCAGGTCTCGCGATTGAAATACCGAACAGCTCGTCCGTTACATACATTGCCGATAAAGGTCGGTGAATAAAGGGCATTTTTTCGTCTGTTTTCTGGCTTAATGCACAGGACATAAGCATATATCTTGCATTTGCAACAAATGTGGCAAGGGCAACCTCAAGATATGATGCATTGGCGGCAATAAGAGTGTATGCAACATACTGTCCTGCAGATGCCGCACAAGCCGCTGAGGAGAGAAAGCCCTGAAAAGCCGAAAGTCCGGCTTCCTTTGCAATAACACCCAAGGAAAAAGCCACGGCAAAATAACCGAGGCCGATGGGGACACCGTCTTTAAGGCCCTTTGATATTTCTTTTTTGTTGTTTTTTAACGAAGAAAACATAGATGCCTGATACCTCTGAAAATATTTACAGATATGCATTTTAGCACTCTTTGTTTTTCTTTTCAATATAAAACTTGTAATTTGTTATTTTATTCTTATTGTGACAACCGTAATGTCATCGTGTTTTCCTGCGGGAGAATTTTCCAAAGCTTTTTCAATGGCTTTTTCGGATAATTCCTCGGTGGATGCGTTTTTGTTATTAAGGATAAGCTCCTTGAAGTCCGACGGTGAAATTACTGCCGCACCGTCTGAAATAATAAATACGGTGTCGTGGCTTCCCAGTGTCGTTTCGCTTTTCTGCGGTACGGCTTCGCTGAGAATTCCCAAGGGCATTGAGCTTTTT
This sequence comes from Acutalibacteraceae bacterium, assembly GCA_045590915.1. Classification (GTDB taxonomy): domain Bacteria; phylum Bacillota; class Clostridia; order Oscillospirales; family Acutalibacteraceae; genus RUG806. The sequence continues at coordinate 27,093 of JAZNRX010000121.1, forward strand.
TCAACCAGCAGTGTTTTTTCTGCCTTTTTTATAACTGAAAAGGCGGCGCCTGCCTTAAAAAACTCAGCCTTGCCTGTTTCAAGAGAAAAGCGGAAAATATCAAGAGTGGTAAGAGTTTCATCGGATGCCTTCATAAGAAGTGCACAGTTTACGGTATTTATGGCATTTTCGGGGGAGAAGCCTGCTCTCATAAGACGGGAAATGAGAGAGCAGGTCATCACCGAATCCACTGCGGCCTTTGCTCCCGAGCCCATACCGTCACTGAGCACGGCATAAAAATAGCCTGCTCCGTCAAAAAAGCATTTTGCCGTGTCTCCCGAAAAATGCTCATTTGCACCGGTGTGAGAGGATATATGATAATCTACGGTAAAGGTACTTTCTTCGCAGAAGCTCAGCACTGTACCCTCTTTTGAATATTCATCTGCCACGGGAGGAAGATAGCTCACACCCGTAGTTTCATACATTTCCTCAAGAAGAAGCTCCATATCCGAAATGGGCGGAACGGTTTTGCAGTATACCTGAACGGTGCTTTTGCCCAAAGGACTGAGACCTGCACATATTCCTTTGAGAATAAAGCCTCTGTCAGAAAAAAAGGGCGTGAGGGCAATTTCCTTGTCCTTATCCTGTTTAAAGGGTGTGCTTATGTTGCCTGTTATATTTTCTACCATTTCGCCTACACACAAAAAGCTTTTTGCGGCGGCTTTTTTCAGGTCGTGCAGCTCTTCCTGTGCAATTTTTCGGGACAGACGGGAATAATAAAGACGGTTGAAGCTGTCTGTGAGCTTTTCGGTGTTTTTACAGATGAGAGAAATCCTTTCGGGAAGCTCATCTGAAGTGAGCCGTTCATTTTTTACGGTGAAAGTCTCTGCTTCGGAAAATGCGGCGGCGGTTATATTGGTGCATTTATGCCAGCAAAAATCATATTTACCGCAATTTTTACACACATCTTCTTTAACACAAAGAGACAGTCTGCCCTCGTCGGTGCTGTGGGCTTTGCCGAGAAAATCGGATACCGCTTCAACGGATTGGGAGATGTCCTTGATTGCTTTTGCACTTCTTTTCAGTGTAAATGTCAGAAGCTCGTTTTTTTCCGAAGGTTCTTTTATAGCAGGAGAGACTGCACTTATTATTTTCAGCATAAGCTTTTTCGGAACTGCTGTGAATAAGATACCCGATGCAACGGCTTGTGCGATGTCAATAATTGCAGTGTCGGGATTACCCTTCAGGATAACTGCAAGCAGATTTGAAAGCACAAGGCTGGTGGCAACAGAGATTTTTCCGTGAATTCCCGCTATTGATACTGAAATTCCCGAAAGGATAAATGCCGTCATAAGCTGGGGATGAGCCTCGTTAAAGCCCAGTGTCAGAGCACAGCATATTCCCGCTATGCAGGAATAATAGCTTTTTTCTGACAGAGCCGGAAGCATAATGGCGAAAAATGCAATATTTACCGCAGGGGAAAAGCCCCAAAAGGAAAACCGCTCAAGAGATAACAGGAGAATTGAGCAGAAAAATACGGCGGCAACGGTGTCGGAGGTTCCGAAATGTGACTTGCTTTTTATTTTTTCTGTGAGTGAAAAGGCTCTTGCGGTAAAGCAGGTGAAGGCACTGCATATGAGTGACTCACAGAAGCTCATAATAATGAAGGTTCCGCTTTCCCCCAGTGCAATATAAATACACACCGAGGAGGCGAATGTAATAACAAAGGAAAGCAGTGCATATACTGTCATTGATCTGCTTTTTTCTATTCTGCCGTTAAGTCCCAGCCGTATGAGGCAAATAAGAAATACTGCGGTGATAAAACGAAGAGCGTCGAATATTTCAAAATAAATTCCGTAGCCTATTGCCGCACCTACGGCAGAGCTTAAAAGAAAGGCGGTGGGTATCCCTGCCGTAAAGGCAGTGGCAAAGGGCGATATTCCGCCCGCAAAGGAAATTCCACCCAAAAGAAAGCCTGTAAGAAGACCGGCGGTATGTAAAAGTGTGTTTTTTATAAATGTTGTGTTAATTTTTTCAGTTTTGAGTCTTATTTTCAGTTTCTCCATATTTGTCAGTCCTCGTTAATTTACTTCACAGACCATAATACAACCGAAGATAAAAGAAAACTGTCTCATAACGGGGGAGAAAAATGTAAAAACCGCAAATAACAGGTCAACTTCAGATTTGTTTTGAAATATTTGAAAATTTCTCTTGACAAGCCCATGCCCTTTGTGTATAATACCTTTTGTTCACAAGAAATGCGGATGTAGCTCATCTGGTAGAGCGCCACCTTGCCAAGGTGGAGGTAGCGAGTTCGAGCCTCGTCATCCGCTCCAGAATAAAAATCCTGTCTTTATG
>JAZNRX010000122.1:0-44526 GCA_045590915.1 Acutalibacteraceae bacterium
GCAGGTTTTTCTATGCGGATAAAAATTTTGAAAAGTGATATGCCGAACAGCAACATCAGGTCTGCTATTATAAGAAACGCAAGTATAACATTTGACAGAGCAACTGATTTGCACATCTGAAATATTGAGCCGCCTATAATCGCTCCTATAATGCCACCGTTGGTGATGGATGATACAGGAAGAGATTCTGATGCAACGAAAACATTTTTGATACCTTCTACGAAGGAAACATCTGACGATGCTGTGCTGCTTACATGAAGAACCGAACAGATAAGAACTATAAGAAGCATAATTTCAGATGATTTTGCGAGCTGTGCATTGCTTTGCTTATTGAGCACATTAACAATACCGAAGAACAGCACCGCAAGAGGGATATAATATCCGCAAATACCGAATATGCAGAAATACAGCCTGTGAAGATCATTCCATAATGAACCGTCACCGCCTGAAAATAAAGCGATGATAAGCAATAATAATCCTGAAATAAATATCAGAGTCGACAGCACTTCCCTCTTTAAGAGCAAATCTTGTATGGAAAGTTGAGCTGATTTTTTCTTAGTGGTTTTCTTTTTTGAATTCTTTTTTTTATTTGAATTTTTGCCAGTGGCTTTTGCCAAGTTATTTCACTCCAATTGTTTTTATTTTATTATTTTACATCTAATATTAAAAAAAATCAATAGGAGGGCAAATTTTTAATCAATTCGTTTAATGCATCATTTATATTTCCTGTTTTATCAATTATTCCTTCTTTTACAGCATCAACGCCTTCAAGAACAGTTCCGAAGTCTGTTACCAATTTCCCTGAAGATAACATCATTTCTCTGAATCTGTCTTCTGAAACAGAGGAATGCGTGGACACAAAACGGATAATTCGCTCCTGCATATTCTGAAAATATGCAAATTGCTGCGGTACAGCCATAACCATTCCGTTCATTCTGACTGGATGAATAGTCATAGTTGCAGAATAGGTAATAAATGATGTATCAGCAGATACTGCGAGAGGAATGCCGATTGAGTGTCCGCCTCCGAGTATTATTGAAACTGTCGGTTTTTTGAGCCCTGAGATTAATTCAGCAATTGCCATCCCCGCTTCAATATCGCCTCCGACAGTATTTAGTAATATTAGAAAACCCTCAATATCCTTATTACTGTCAAATGTAACAAGCTTAGGAATGATGTGCTCATATTTCGTAGTTTTTGTGTTACTCGGAAGTAAATAATGTCCCTCTATTTGACCGATAATCATGAGACAACATATAATATGATTATCAATGTTTAAGAAAAAACAGCCGTCATTTTCTGATGAAAAAATTTCAGTATCATCTTCGTTTGTTTCCTCTGCTGTTTCCTCATTATTCTGGAACTTTAAATATTCGTTATTAATGTCTATAGTATCACATCCCGAATTATTATTTGCTGTACAAACAAAAATATGCATTTATTGACACTTATTTTATTGACAATATTTGCTTATAGTATTAAAATAATAATATTATTATTAAGGAGACTTCTATTATGGCTATGACATTGGCTCAGAAAATTATTAAGGAGCATCTGGTTAGCGGTGAAATGATACCCGGAACCGAAATCGGACTCAGGATAGATCAGACTCTTACTCAGGATGCAACTGGCACTATGGCTTATCTTCAGTTTGAAGCTATGGGGATAGAAAGAGTAAAAACTGAATTATCTGTTGCTTATATTGATCACAATACGTTGCAGAATGGTTTTGAAAATGCGGACGATCACAGATTTATTCAATCTGTTGCTCAAAAAAGAGGAATAAGATTTTCCCGTCCCGGAAACGGTATATGTCATCAGGTTCATCTTGAAAGATTCGGAAAACCCGGAAAAACACTTTTAGGTTCTGACAGTCATACTCCGACCGGAGGCGGTATCGGTATGCTTGCCATGGGTGCAGGCGGTCTTGATGTTGCTGTTGCTATGGGCGGAGGTACATATTACATTCCTATGCCGTATATAGTAAATGTCGAGCTTAAAGGAAAGCTTCAGCCTTGGGTTGCTGCTAAGGATATTATTCTTGAGGTATTAAGGATAATGTCTGTTAAGGGCGGTGTCGGTAAAATTATTGAATATACCGGAGAGGGCGTAAAATCACTTTCAGTACCTGAACGTGCTACTATTACAAACATGGGTGCTGAATTAGGTGCCACAACTTCCATTTTTCCTTCGGATGTAATTACTTATCAGTTCCTTAAGGCACAGAAGCGTGAAGATGATTATGTTGAGCTTTGTGCCGATAAAGATGCTGTTTATGATGAACATATCGTAATTGACCTTAATACTCTCGTTCCGCTTGCAGCAATGCCCCATATGCCTGATAATGTTAAATCCGTTGAAGAAATCGGTAAAATTACTATTGATCAGGTTTGCATAGGTTCTTGCACAAATTCATCATTGTTTGATATGCTTAAGGTTGCTGCAATACTAAAGGGCAGAACCGTTGCTGAAAATGTCAGCCTTTCTATTGCTCCCGGCTCAAAGCAAGTTCTGAATATGTTAGCGGCAAACGGTGCACTTGCTGATATGATTGATGCAGGAGCAAGAATTCTTGAAAGTGCCTGCGGTCCTTGTATCGGAATGGGCCAGTCTCCTAATTCAAAGGGCGTATCTCTTCGTACCTTCAATAGAAATTTTGAAGGAAGATCCGGTACCGCTGACGCTGGTGTTTATCTTGTAAGCCCTGAGGTTGCGGCTGCTTCTGCGATCAACGGCTATCTTACGGATCCCCGAACTCTCGGTGAAATGCCTGTAATTAATATGCCTAATGAATTTATTATCAATGATAATATGATTCTTCTTCCTGATAACTCCGAGAACTTCCCTTCAAGAGAAATTAAGTTTGGTCCGAACATCAAGTCGGTTCCCGTAGGTAAACCGCTTGAAGAAAGTATAAAAGCAAAGGTAATGCTTAAGGTTGAAGATAACATAACGACCGATCATATTATGCCTGCCGGTGCAAAGATACTTCCCTATCGTTCTAATGTTCCCTATCTTTCTAAATTCTGCTTTGGTGTATGTGATACCGGCTTTCCTGAAAGATGTATTTCAGAAGGCGGCGGTTTTATAATCGGTGGTTCAAACTATGGACAAGGCTCATCACGAGAGCATGCCGCCCTTGTGCCTTTATATCTTGGCATCAGAGCAGTAATTACAAAATCCTTTGCGAGAATGCATAAGGCAAATCTTATTAATTCCGGTATTATTCCCTTAACCTTCATTAATGCGGATGATTATGAAAAGATCAGTCAGGATGACACCCTTGTTCTTGAAAATATTCTCAGTGCTGTGAAGGACGGTTCAACGGCAAAGCTTATAAATATGACAACAGGTGATGAAATTGAATTAGCACTTGATTTGTCCGAAAGAGCCAGAAAAATTCTTATTTCCGGCGGAATGTTAAATTTTACAGCAAATAACTAAAGAGGTAAAAGAAAATGTACGAAGAAAAAATTTCTGCTGCTCTTGCAGCTTACGAAAAATTATTAAGAGAACAGCTTGCAAGAAATGAAAGAATTAAAGAATCGAAGGATTTTATTGATTTTAAGGCTCTTGATAAAATTATTATCGGTGTTTGCGGCGGTGACGGTATCGGGCCCGTAATTACCTCAGAAGCCGCACGGGTTTTGAAGTTCCTTCTTGATAAGGATGTTGAATGCGGTAAAGTAGAATTCAGAAATATTGAAGGTCTAACTATTGAAAATCGTATAGAAAAAATGCAGCCTATTCCAGATGATGTTATGAAGCAGTTAAAAGAATGCCATGTCATACTCAAAGGTCCCACAACTACACCTCAGGCGGGTGACGGACTTCCCAATATTGAAAGTGCTAATGTTGCCATGAGAAAGGCTCTCGACTTATTTGCAAACCTCAGACCTGTCAGAATTCCCGAAGAAGGTATCGATTGGACATTTTTCCGTGAAAATACTGAAGGTGCATACGCTGTCGGCTCAAAGGGAATCAATGTAACTGACGAGCTTGCATTGGACTTTGTTGTTACAACAACTGAAGGAACAGAAAGAATTGCAAAGCTTGCATACAATTATGCAAGAAACAATAAAAAAGAAAGAGTATCAATTATTCAGAAGGCAAATGTTATTAAAACTACTGACGGCAAATTCCTTAATATCTGCCGTGAGGTAGCTAAAGACTTCCCTGAAATTATAACTGATGAATGGTATATTGACATTTGTACAGCAAAGCTTATTGATAAAAAGAGAAGAACAGACTTCAAGGTTTTCGTTCTTCCCAATTTGTATGGTGATATCATTACAGATGAAGCAGCTGAGTTTCAGGGTGGTGTCGGCACTGCCGGTAGTGCCAATATAGGAAAAAAATATGCAATGTTTGAAGCAATTCACGGTTCAGCTCCCAGAATGGTTAAGGAAGGCAGAGCACAATTTGCGGATCCTTGCTCAATGCTTCGTGCAGCTGCAATGCTTCTTGCCCATATAGGTTATACAGAAAAAAGTGTAGCTCTTGATAAGGCTCTTGATATTTGTATGTCTGACGAAAAAATGAAGATAACCGGCAGAAGCGATGGTTGTACCTGTAGCGAATTTGGTAATTTTGTTATGGATACTCTTGTAAAAATTACAGCCGATAAGGAATGATATAATGAAAACATCAAAAGAAATTTCATCTTCTGTAATAGGAAGACTTCCCCGCTATTACAGATTTCTTTGTGATTTGTATGAAAACGGAGTTAAGAGAATATCATCGAAAGAGCTTGCTGAAATAATGGGACTTACAGCATCACAGGTGCGTCAGGATTTTAATTGTTTCGGCGGTTTTGGTCAACAGGGGTACGGATATAATATTGAACAGCTTATCGGTGAGTTTGCCGGTATATTAGGTCTCAATACCTTAAAATCTGCTATTCTTATCGGTGCGGGAAATCTTGGACGTGCAGTTGCAAACCAGATGTCCTTTGAAAACAAAGGTTTTAAGTTAATCGGTATTTTTGATTGTGATCCTCTTTATAACGGAATTAAAATCAGAGATATTCCGATTTCAACTGATGATAAAATTACTGAATTCTGTAAAGAAAATAAGCCGGATATGGCAGTTTTATGTCTTCCTGCTGATAAGGCTCCGGAAATGGTAGATATGCTTGTTTCCTTAGGCGTAAACAGCTTTTGGAATTTTTCGCATTATGATATTCACAGAAAATATCCTGATACAAATGTAGCAAATGTACATTTAAGTGATTCTCTTATGACATTGTCATTTATTATTAACAGTAATACAGGTGAAACAGATGATTAAAGTTGTAAGTCTTGATATTCTCGATCTTGTTGGTTTTTCGGCAGGAATTCTATTTGTTTTGCGAGAGAACCAGAATAATGAAACAATAAAGGTATCTTTTTACAGCTTTGATCTTGAAACAAAATCGATTGCAACGGTTACTAAAAATGCATATTTGCTGACAAAATTCGGAAGCAACTTTGCTCCTATCGCTAAGCAGCTTGGTGATTATGTTTCATGTGACGCTGCGAGATTATGGAACGGTAATACCTTCATAATTTATTCAACCGGTGAAATTGGTATATTTAATGATCAGGGAGAGCTTGTGCGGACTGATGATCTTTTATATAAGGATAGCCCAGCCCGTGATGTTGCTGTTGACAAGAACTATATATGGAGTGCTGTAACTGATCGAAATCTCATAATTAAGTATTCTTTATTGCAAAACCGTGTTATTATGCGTATTGGTGCAGAAGAGTCAAATGTATTTTCCTCACCTGTTGCTGTTGCTGAATATGACGGTTACTTATATATTTGCAATAAAGATTCTTGCAAAATTAACCGTGTTGATTTAAATACCTATAATATTGAAGATTATAAGGAATTTGATGAACCTGTATATAAGTATATCAGAGTTGAAAACAGTGAATTTGTGATACTTGAATCAGGTGTTTATCTTTTATAACTACATAAATTTCACCGTTGATTTTTGTCGAAAACAACAATATTTTACAAATTTGAATATATTAATTGCTTTTATTTCTAAGTAGTGTTAAAATCATTATAGCAAGTTCCTTATGATATACAGGAATGTTATAATATAATTTTGCAGTCCTGTGTTATTCATGGGACTGCTTTTTTGTGAAATACATTAATAAAAGCTTTGGAGGTTTACTATGAAACTTGTTTATGACATCAAAGACAAGCCCAGTTTTCCGCAGTTGATTATTTTTGCCGTTCAGCAGCTTCTTGCTATTATGGCAGCAACTCTTGTTGTGCCCATTATAATAAACGGGAACGCAAATTTAACCGGAGATAATGCAATGAGCACATCTGCTGCTTTATTCGGTGCCGGTGTCGGTACTCTTATATATATTCTTTTTACGAGAAGAAAATCACCTGTATTTCTTGGTTCATCTTTTGCATTCATAGGTTCTATGACATCTGCATTTGCAGGCGCGGTTTCGGTAGCAGCCGGTTATGCAGGATTAATTATTGGTGCTGTTCTTGCTGGTCTTGTTTATGTAATTATTGCTGTAATTGTAAAATTTGCAGGTGTTGGTTGGGTAAATAAAGTAATGCCCGCAGTTGTAATCGGACCTACGGTTGCTATTATCGGTCTTTCTCTTGCGGGAAACGCTATAGGTGATTTGCAGAAAGCAAATTCCGGAGGAGATTCAAGAATTGCGATTTTGTGCGGTCTTGTTGCTCTTATTGTTACAATGATTTGTTCAACATACGGTAAAAAAGGCATTAAGCTCATTCCGTTTATTATAGGTATTTTGTCAGGATACGCTGTTGCGGGCATATTTACTGCAGTTGGTATAATGACTGACAATAGTAGTTTGATGATTTCTGATTTTTCACCTATAACGGCACTCTTTGCTGACGGATTTACATTATCGTCTATTATCTCAGTTCCCGATTTTACTTTTGTTACAGCTTTCAAAGGATTTAAGGAAGTTGACTTTACCTATATCAGTACGCTCATTGCAGCTTATGTTCCTGTTGCATTCGTTGTTTTTGCTGAGCATATTGCCGATCATAAGAATATTTCCTCAATTATTGAAAAGGATCTTCTTGAGGATCCGGGACTGAGCAATACACTTCTTGGTGACGGCGTTGGTTCTATGGCAGGTGCATTCTTCGGCGGTTGCCCTAACACAACCTATGGTGAATCAGTTGCTTGTGTTGCTATAACAAGAAACGCTTCTGTTGCCACAATTTTTACAGCGTCAATTCTTGCAATTCTTATTTCATTTTTCAGTCCTTTTGTTGCATTTGTAAATTCTATTCCCTCCTGTGTTATGGGCGGTATTTGCATGGCTCTTTACGGTTTTATTTCCGTCAGCGGACTTAAAATGGTACAAAAGGTTGATCTTGAAAAGAACCGAAATCTCTTTGTTGTTTCTGCGATACTTATTGCCGGCATCGGCGGACTTTCTCTTACATTCGGTAAGGTAACAATTACAACCATTGCCTGTGCTCTTCTACTTGGTATCATTGTTAATATAATTCTTTCAAAAGAAAAAGAATAATATAATTGAATAATTTGAGAACGCTATCCTTTTCGGATAGCGTTTTTCAATTATGTGTTGAATTATCATAATAATTATAATATAATAGCAAGTACAGGAGGATGATAATATGGTACATTATATTGAAAATGATTTCCTTAAGGTTGGAGTAAAGGAAATGGGCTGTGAGCTTACAAGCATTGTTTCTAAAATAGACGGATATGAATTTTTGTGGCAGGGCGACGAGTCAATCTGGTATGGTCAGTCTCCTATACTTTTTCCCATTGTCGGAAGATTGATTAATGATAAATATAGGTATAATAATATTGAATATACAATGCAAAAGCACGGTTTTGCAAGAAAAATGGAATGGACTTTGATTGAGAATGACGGAGAGTCGATGTCTTTTATTTTGTCTGAAACTCCCGAAACGATTGCAATATTTCCTTTTGAATTCAATTTGATTGTTACTTATACTCTTATTGAAAACTCTCTCCGAGTTAATCATGCTGTTGTAAACGCAAATGAAACCAATATGTATTTTTCATTAGGTGCACATCCCGGATTTAATTGTAAAATCGGTGATAAGCTCGTTTTTGATTTGAACGAAACATTGGAAACCGAAAAAATTGACTTGGTTAAATCATTAAGATTGCCCGATACTTATCCTGTGTTAAATAATGAAAAAGAAATAGTAATAACTAAAGACATTTTTAATGAGGACGCCTTAATTTTACATGGAATCAAGTCTGAGAACATTTCATTGGTTCATCAGGATAATAAGTATAATATCAGATTTAATCTTGGTAATGCCCCGTATCTCGGCATATGGGCAAAGCCCGGTGCACCTTATGTTTGTATTGAGCCTTGGTTTGGAGTTAATGATTCAACCGATGTTAAAAACGATATATCTGCTAAGGATGCTATTATAGAATTACCTGCAAATGAAATTTTTTCTTTTGCATGGGAAGCTGAATTCTCGCTTTGAAATGTTGACTTATTGTAATAATTTTAGTAAAATGTAAATATACTGATTTTAGGAGAAGGATTTATGCAGGACTATATTGAAGATATCGTTATTGTTAAGGATGACGATGGAAATGAACAGGAGTTTGAAATTCTTGATAGAATTGAGACTGATGATAACACAAAATATGTTGCAATGATTCCTGTTTCGGATTCTGATGAAGAAGCAGAATTGATTATTTTGAGAGTTATTGAAACTGCTGATGAAAATGTTCTTGAGGCTATTGAGGATGAAACTGAGTTCAATGAGGTTGCCTCTATTTTCGAAGAGCGTCTTGCTGAATTTTTTGATATAGCTGAATAATAAATATTTCCCTGCTTTGTGCGATAAAAATACAGTTATATTAACCCAACAAACATTTAAAGGGATGCCTGATTACTCTGTCTGAAGATTGCAGACCTCCCGCTTTAATGCGGACGAAGGGAGCGTGAGGCTGACAGGAGGCCACCCACCTGCTTAGAGCAGGTTATTATTACTGTATTACGGCAAAGCGGGGTTTGCTTTAACAGAATATGCGGCTGTCACCAACATAGTTGACAGCCGCATAATATTATTTTTCAGAAACTTTTCTGATATATCTTTTAAAGAAGCTGATACCGTCTGACATAGAACTTATAGGAATTCGCTCATTGGTTCCGTGGGTTGTCAAAAGTAATGATGTGTCTACAAGGAAAGGAGAATATCTGTAGATATTGTCACATACATCTTCATAGTGACAAGCATCAGTTCCGCCCATAACGAGATATGGAGCAACGATGTTGTCGATGTTTGTACTGTGACATATATCTTCAATAATCTTGAAGCATCTTGAGTCAGTAGGAGAAATTTTTGAAGGATTTTTCCAACCCGGCTTTACTGTTATTGTAGCTTTTTTATTTTTAATAACCTTCCTGAGATGTTTAGTGGCATCATCAACTGTTTCTCCGGGATATAGTCTTACATTTACATTAATGCTTGCTTTTTGTGGTAAAACATTCGGTGCTGGACTTCCTGATGCCATTGTAACTCCCTGTGTAGTTCTTATAAGACTTGCTGCAGGTGGTATATAGGTCATAATTTTCGTTAATAAAGGCTTTAATAATTTAATGTTACAAGTAATAAGTCTAACGGGATATGAGCAATTTCTGCCTATTTTGTCAAATAACTCCATCATCATAGGAGAAAGCGCGGCCTTAAACTGATTATTTTCTATGTCCTTAATCACATCTGCAAGATGACCGAGAGCTGTGTGATTGGGTGCCTGGGAGGAATGACCTCCTTTTGCACTGACAGAAACCTCAAAATCTGCATATCCTTTTTCTGCAACGCCTATTCCCGCCAGATTTTTATTAAGTACACCTTTAACATTAACAGGAAGTATAGCACCGCCTTCATCAAGAACGCAGTCAAGTCTTATGTCGTTGTCTTTGAAGTATTTGCACATAATTATAGCTCCGGAATGGTCAGATGACATAACCTCTTCATTGTGGCCAAGGCATATATAAACATCTCTTTCAGGTACAAAGCCTTCAGTGAGAAGATCTTCTACACTTTCCATCACTGCAATAAGGTGATTTTTCATATCAAGGGCACCGCGTCCCCAGATGAATTCACCGTCATCATATCCTTCAAACGGTTGATGCGTCCAATCATCATAAGTTCCTTCTGATATCGGAACTACATCCTGATGAGACAACAAGGCAACGGCATCAAGCTTTGGGTTCTTTCCCTTCCATCTGTAAAGTAAGGGACCTTTTCCTACATCTATTAGTTCAAGCTTTTTATGAATGAGAGGATATCTCTCCTGAAGAAAACTGCTGAATTTTTCAAAAGGCACCCAATCCATTTCTTCAGGCTCTTTGCTTGCTATAGTAGGTATTTTTATAGCATCTGACAGATTTTTTCTGAAGCGTTCAAGATTAACTTTTTCATCCGGTAGCTTTTCGGATGAATTAATCTGGGGCTTGTAAAAATAAGCTTTTACAGGTATAGATGCAAGGGCAGCACCTAATCCGATTAAAGCAGAATATTTAATTCTATTATCCATTTGATTGTCTCTCCTTGTTATTTCTGTTAATACGCTCACGCATTATTCTTTTTTTCTTGTTTCTGTAGGAAATTACAGACAGAGGCAGCACTAAAAAAACTAAGACTATAGTAATAATAATAAAAATCGGATGCTTAATAAAATTAAGGATTGAATTACCAATATATTTTACCGAGCTTAATTTTACATCAAATGCAGCGACAAGATCGACTTCTGTTACGGTTACACCTGCGTATTTTACTGCCGCACGTCCTAATACATCTCCTTTATTTACAGGTGCATCAACAACCTCAAGCGTTATTTCGCTTATAGGTTCAATTAAGACACTTTCTGCATTAACACCGGCAGGAACAAGTGCACTGACAGTGTCAGCAGGAACAAGACTTACATAATCAAAGTCTTTTGATAATCTGACCTTAACTTCTCCTACATAAGTTGAGGTGTTTGCCACAACACGAAGTCTGATATTCTCAAATGCCCAATTATAAAGTTGTTTTGAAACAACGAAGGACATATTCTCCTTAACGTCGTCATTATCAAAATCTGTCATTGGAGCATCCATCACAACACAGATATAATTATATCCGTCTTTTGATGCAGTTGAAACACAATTGCAGTTGAGTGTTTCAGTATAACCCGATTTACCGAATTTAACTGTTTGTAAATAGTAGTCAGGTATAGTATAATTAATAAGATAATTTGTATTTTTTAAATAACGTGTCTCTTTATATTTGTTTGTAGCAGGCATTTCATATAAAAAGGTAGAAAGAATATCTTGTAATGTTAAATTATCAATGCAATACTTGAAAATAACACTGATATCTTTTGCGGTTGAATATTGTTCTCCGACAATAAATCCGCCTGCATTGGAGAATAATGTATTTTTCAGATTTAATCGAGTTGCGAAGCTATTCATCATTTTAACAAATTCTTCGTGACTGCCTGCTACATATTCAGCCAGAACAACAGCGGCATCATTTGCATTGTATACAAGCATGCAATACAGTAATTCTTCTACGGTCATAGTTTCTCCGACGAGAATACCGGCTGTTGTAATTTTTAAAGTTTCAATGCTTCTGATTGCAGTAGCTGATGCAGTAACCTGCTGTGAAAGATCATCGCAGTTCTCAAGAACAAGAATTCCTGTTACCAGCTTTACGAGCTCACCCGGATTGCATTTTACATCAGAATTTTTGTCGTAAATAATTCCGCCGTTTTCATCAAGACTTGTCATATATACAATGTTTGCATCAACATTTAGTGACTTGCTGAAATCTGCATATGAGCTAAACGCAAATGAATTAAATATTAAAAAAGTTGTAATTAATAAAATAATTAATTTTTTCATAGACAATACCGTTTTCTTGTTGTATTATTAATATCAGAAATATTGAAGGAGTAATATTATGATATACATTACAGGTGACACTCACGGTCACACTGAAAGATTAAGTAAAACTGAACTTAGTATGCTCTCGCCAAGGGATACATTAATAGTTTGCGGTGATTTCGGTTTTATTTGGAATAATGATATTAAAGAAAACCAATTTCTCAACAGACTTGAGAAAAGAAAATATAACATCTGTTTTATTGACGGAATTCACGAAAACTTTGATGCTTTGAATGAATATCCTGTTGTTATGTGGAATTCCGGAAGAGTTCATAAAATACGATCGAATATTTTTCATCTTATGAGAGGTCAGATATATTCGATTGAGGACAAAATTATTTTTACAATGGGTGGGGGTGAAGAGCCTGATTATGATTTATATGAAGATGACACAGATGCTTCATGCAAATCAACACCCAATACACAGGAAATGCTGCTCGGGGTTAAAAATTTGGAGAAATACGGTTATAAAGTTGATTACATTCTGACGCATGAGCCACCTATTAAAATCAGAGATTTTCTGACTCTTTCTGATAATAAGAGTTTAAGAACAACGGCTCTCGGTGCATATTTGGATGAGTTATCTCAACAGACTTCCTTTGAAAAATGGTATTTCGGAAGTATGCATATTGATAAGTTTATAACAGACAAGTATACCGGAATTTTTACCAATATTGTATCACCGCAGATTATGCTTAGAAATGAAGTTGAATTTAAGAAATAAGTTTAATCAAGCAGCTTTCTGCTTCCTGTCTATTAAACCCTCCGGGAGTTCTGGCAAAATTTTTGATGTTACAGTCCCATCTTTTGCTTTCAATCATAATATCTTCAACAGTTATGCTGATGCTTGTCTTAGTGTTCTGTTTTATGGTTGAAATCAAATCTTCATAGTTACAATCAAATAATTTTTCTATTGCTCTGAGTTTTTCAGGGCAATAATTTTTTATCCTTTCGAGCAGATCAGGCATCAGCAATGCACACGCGATACCGTGAGGTACTCCAACTTTTTCAGTTAAAAAATAGCCTACTGTATGACGAAAGCATGTGCCGGTTATATTGATTGCAAGTCCTGCATATAATGAGGCAATATATAGCTTTTCAAAATCATTATCAGATAAGTCAGCAAAATTGTCAGATAAGATATATTCCGATAAAATTCCGATTGCTTTAGTTGCATAGAGCTGCGATAAATCATTGGATGTACTTGCAACATAAGATTCAAGCGCGTGAGCCAATGCATCATAACAGGTTGATTTTCTTGTAAAAGTATTGGCTGTTTTTGTGTATTTGTAATCACAAAAGGAATAATCGGCATAACAATCAATACCGGAAATACTCTTTTTTTGCATATTATCCGAATTAGTGAGTACACTTACTCCGGTTACTTCACTTCCTGTTCCTGAGGCTGTTCCGATAAGAACTACGGGGACATGCGACGAAGGAATTTGTCTGTTGTAAATGTCTGATGCAAGCATAGACTCGTTACATCTGTATATAGCAACAGCCTTTGCTGCATCAAGAACTGAACCTCCCCCGATGCCGACTATATAATCTGCCTTAAATTCTCTTGCACACTTCCCTGCTTTATAACAGGTTTCAGTGAGAGGATTTGGTTCAATTTCGTCAAATATATTATATGAAACATTATTCTTATTGAGCAAAATAATCAGGTCATCAAGTGCGCCGCTTATTCTTGCTGAATTGCGGCCAGTGATAATAAAACATCTGCTTCCGAGTTTTTTTATGATGTCGAAATGTTGTGATAAGCAATCTGTACCAGAGAGTATCTTAACGGGCATAAATGAACTAATAGATAACATAATATCACCTAAATTATTTAATTATATTATAATTCATATATTATTTTATGTAAAGTGTAATTAAACAAATTATGCTAAAAAGCGAAGTCAGTTTGACTTCGCTTTTGTTCAGTTGACTGCAAGCTTTGAAATCTCGAAAAAGCTTCTGTATTTTGTGAAGACAAATTTAATTTTTGAATAGTTGCCGGGCTTTATAGAAATAATTTTCTTATAGCCTACAGTTTGCCCTTTAAAAACTTTTTTCCATTTGTTTTTATTTGCATCATAGCAAGCAACATAAAACTCTTCAATGTGCTGTCCGTTAATGATATTTTCACCTATGGTAATTTTATCAAAATACTCATTTTCGGGAATATTGAAAATGATTGCAGGATTTTTGTCATCAACAGCCGGACGCCAGAATTCTTCCAATTTCTCTGTTGTTACATTTTTACCGGATGTATTTGTTGAAAAGGTACTTGATACAGAGTCAAGCATATCATCCTTTAATAGATTATAACCGAAATAAAGCTTAAGGTCACAGCCAAGAGCCGTGAGAATCTGTGAATCAATATCATCAAATTCACCGCGCTTATTTGGAGACAGACCAAGCATGAAACAAGAATTATTGCCTACGGAATTGTAGTAAAGCTTGATTAGCTTATCTTTAGTTTTTATTGAATATTTATCATCCTCAACGAAAAACCAATGGTCTCTCATAGGCACGGAAACCTCACAAGGATACCAAATAAACTCTGTTTCTTTTTTTATTGCTTTACTACTGCCGATATCAAGATCAAATATTTTAGCATGCTTTTTATTAGCTGATTTATGTTCACTACCGTCATCATTCACACCAAGATGAGCAGGAACAACGCTCCATTCATTCTGACGGGTTACGCCGCGTTCATTACCGCACCATCGCACATCTGGTCCCCTGAATGAAATTACGGCATTCGGTTGAAGCTTCCTTATCAGACTGTAATATCTTCCCCAATCATATTTTTGTATACGGTTTTCGTTTTCTCCTACTACGGCATCAAGCCAAACACAGAATATATCTCCGTAATCAGAAAGTAATTCGGTTAAAAGACCACAGAAAAAGTCATCAAATTCCTTACCGGTGCCGTACGATTTTTCGTGTCTGTCCCAAGGAGCGATATAAATACCGAATTTTAAGTCAAATTTTTTGCATGAATCGGCAAGCATTTTAACAAGATCACCGTTGCCGTCCATCCAATTAGAATTTTTTACACTGTAATCAGTAAACTTTGTGGGCCATAAGCAAAAACCGTCATAATGCTTACAGGTAAGTAAAAGACCTTGCATACCTGAAGCTTTTGCGAGCTGGCACCAATTATCCGTATTCATATCTTCAGGCCAGAACATTGAAGCAGGAGTAAAGCCATCTCCGTATTGTTTACCTGTAAAGACAGGCATACCGTAGTTTATAAGACCGTAGAATTCAGTTCTCTGCCATTCAATCTGTCTTTCAGAAGGTCTGACATCAACGGTATTCAAATAACCTTTATCCATCAAGCAAAAACCTTTCAGTCAATATTTGTTGCAACAATATCAGCACCGGTTCCGAGAATGTTTTCTATAATAACCTGACCAATTTTAACAGGTGCATCCACCTGAACGGAATTAATAACCTTCATACAATCGAATAACATTGATTTGGGAACAGGAATACTTGATTTTACAGGAACAACCGGAAGAATGCCGCCATTAACCTTTACGGATGATGTAAGTGAACGAGTGGGGTTAATAATTTCTGTTCTTGCATAAGCATCACCTCGTTTACAGGTGTTTCCTGTTACGGAAATTATTTCATTACCTTCAAATTCAACAGAAAGTGAGCATCCTAAAGGACAAGCAACACAAGTTAATTCTCTTTTCATATTCTTATTCCTCCACTCTTACGGTAATAGAGCTGTTTTGTGTCATTCCTGCAAGAACTTCGGCAGAAATAACAACATCTTCCATTTCACCGGGAGCAAGCTTAACCTTCTTTTTTGAAGATATTATTCTGCCGTCACATTCAAGAACAACCTTAGAATTTTTGTAAATTTGACCGACACGGAAATAAAGCTTAACATCTTCTTTATTGTTGATGTTTACTCGCTGAGGAACAAGGTATCTTACACCGTTTCCTGTTGTGGGGTTAACATAAACAGGGGTATTGTCAGAATTTCCGAGAATGTAGTCAGCAGCTCCCTTACCTGCAAGCTGTGCTTCAAGGGTAACATAGTCAACAAGATCATGAACATGAAGAACATTTCCGCAGGCAAAAATGCCTTTATGATCTGTCTGTCGCATTTCATCAACAACTGCACCGTTAGTAATTCTGTCAATGCCGATGCCGACATTTTTGGTGAGTTCATTTTCGGGAATAAGTCCGACAGAAAGCATCAATGTGTCACATTCAATATATTCTTTTGTTGATTCAATAGGCTGAAGCTTGTCGTCTACCTTTGCAATAGTTACACCTTCAAGTCTTTCTTTTCCGTGTGTCTCGATAACGGTTGTTGAAAGCTTTAACGGAATACCAAAGTCATCAAGGCACTGTACAATATTTCTTGTGAGTCCGCCGGAATAAGGCATTAACTCACAAACAACCTTAACCTCAGCACCTTCAAGGGTCATTCGTCTTGCCATAATAAGTCCGATATCACCGGAGCCGAGAATAACAACTTTTTTTCCAGGCATATAACCGTCAAGATTAACATATTTCTGTGCAGTTCCTGCTGTCATAATGCCGGAAGCTCTTGAGCCTGAAATTTCAAGTGCTCCCCTCGGTCTCTCACGGCATCCCATTGCAAGGACAATAGCTTTTGCCTGAATTTTAAGAAGACCGTCTTCTTTATTAACAGCAGTAACTGTATTTGACTCATTAATGTCAAGAACCATTGTATCGGTTTTAACTTCAATATCGGTTTCAGCAACCTGCTCGATAAATTTTGCAGCGTATTCAGGACCGGAAAGCTCTTCGCCGAAATAGTGAAGTCCGAAGCCTGTGTGGATACACTGTTCAAGGATACCGCCAAGAGTTTCGGCTCTTTCAAGAATTATAATTTTTGAAACACCGCACTCTTTAGCTTTAAGAGCAGCCGCCATGCCTGCAGGACCGCCGCCAACAACTACAAGATCATAATATAACATAGTCGACTACCTCCTTATTTTGTCTTGTCAAACAATATATTTGAGCCGTTGCCGAATTTTGTAATTTCATTAATTTCAGTTCCAAGCTCACGAGCAAGAATTTCAACAACCTTTGAACCGCAAAAACCGCCCTGACAACGTCCCATACCGGCTCTTGTTCTTCTTTTTACTCCGTCAACATCTCTCGCACCTGCAGGAGCATTTATTGCATCAATAATTTCACCTTCGGTAATTGTTTCGCATCTGCAGACAATTCTTCCGTATGCGGGGTTCTTTGCAATAGCCGCCTTCTTTTCTTCATCAGTAGCATGTCTGAATCGGAAAACATCTTCACGGCAACCGTTAAAAGCGGAATTATTGCTAACGTTACCGATTGCATTGATAATGATATTTGTGAGATATTCAGCGATTGCGGGTGCTGATGTAAGTCCGGGAGATTCTATTCCGGATGCATGAATGAACTGATTGTTTATCTTACTGGGGCCGAGAATAAAATCATCATTAACAGGATGAGCTCTGAGTCCCGTGAAAGAAGTAATAGCATTTCTTGTTGAAACTGAGGGACAGCTTTTAACTGAATATTCTTTAATATTTCTGAAGCCATTTAATGTTGTAGATTTATTTTCTTTATCATCTATATCTTCCGCTGTGGGACCGATAAGAAGATTTCCGTCAACAGTAGGTGAAACAAGTATTCCCTTTCCCATTTTTGTGGGGCACTGGAATATAGTATGAGAAACTGTATTACCTACAGATTTGTCAAGGATAAAATACTCGCCGCGGCGCATAATAAGATTTACACTTTCATCACCAATCATACGGGCAATTTCGTCTGAATATGCACCTGCCGCATCAACAATAAATTTGGTTTTAATTTCATCGTTTTCGCTCTTTACATTGAATATACCGTTTTCAAAGGTTATATCGGAAACCTTAAAATTTCTCTTGAATTCAACACCATTTACAACTGCATTTTCAGTTGCCGCAATTGTAAGCTCATAAGGGCAAACAATACCTGCACTTTCTGCATCAAGAGCACCAAATACTTCATCGGAAAGCATGGGTTCCATTTCTTTGAGTTCTTTTTTGTCAATAAGACGAAGCTCCGGAACGCCGTTTGCTATACCTCTTTCATATAATTCCTTCAGAGTAATCATTTCTTCTTCAGAAAAAGCTACAACAAGTGAGCCGTTCTTCTTATAAGGAACAGAAAGTTTTTTGCAAAGCTCCTGCATCATAAGACAGCCTTTAACATTGAGCTCGGCTTTAAGAGTTCCGGGCTTTGCATCAAAACCTGCATGAACAATACCGCTGTTTGCTTTACTTGCACCCATTGCAACATCGTTGGTTGCTTCAAGTAAAACAGTTTTAATGTTATATTTTGACAATTCGCGGGCAGTAAGTGCACCGATAACACCTGCACCGATTACTGCTACATCATAGCACATAGAGACATCTCCTTATAGAGTTATATTCATACCTTATTATTATATATCTTTAACTTTGATAAATCAATACAGTAAATATCATAAGCTATTAAAATCTGTAATAATATCTGTTAATTTTTCTAAAAAAAGAGAAATTTCAGCATCATCTGATAAATATTTTGATGTAATTCGTAAAGCTCTTAAAAATCTCTTGTTGATGGAGTATTTATGGTTTAATATCGGACAGAAATTCAATGCACGTATATCAGGAGCAACAGTTGGTTGTTCGGATGCTTTTTTATAAATCATATACGGAAATATTCTGCAGGATAACGGTCTTTCATTTCTGTTGCAGCTTCCGTTACATCTAACTGCATAGCAATCATATCTTTTATCAAAGTATACCGTAAAGTCTTTATTATTTTCAAATATTTCTTTTTCACCGGGAAATAATAGCATTCCGTCATCATCATTTCCTTTGCAACATTTGTTGTTGCAAATTAATCCGCAATCTGTTGACAGAGGAGTATTTTTTTCAAGAATTTCATATCCTTTTAATATTTTTTCGTTCATATAATTCTCCTGTTATTAAATCAAAAAAAATAGATGTTCAGAAAGAACATCTATTTTTTTATTGATTATAATCAATTATGCATCAACTGTATCGGATGAGGGTTCATTAGAGTCGGCTGATTCATCACCAAGAAGACCGTCTAAGATGCCTTCAAGATCTACTCCTAAAGCATCAAGAAGACCTGCAACAATGAGAGCTTCAATGAGAACAACGATAAGCTTCTTAAAAATCCACTTCATTATAATATCCTCCATGTTATTATTTTCATTTAGAATATAACACAAATATTCTGAAATTTCAATAGCAAATAAAGAAAAATTTAAATTTTAAAATTTCTGCTGAAATCTTATAAAATTGTTTCAGGCTCTTCGTATGTTTTTGTGCCGATATCCACGCGAATTTGCTTGATGGTCATATCATTTAACGGCTTATCATTTGAATCTGTAGGTTGTGAAACAATTTTGTCAACTACATCCATTCCATAATAACAATAGCCGAATACTGCATAATCACCGTCAAGACTTTCATAATCTTCAACCATTATGAAGAACTGTGAGCCTGCTGTATTATAGCATGATGCCGGATTGTAGGGATTTCCTCTTCTTGCCATAGAAACATAACCTCTTTTATGAAGAAGGCCTGTGTCAATGCCGTTATTTGCGAATTCACCGACAATATTATAACCGGGGCCACCAGAACCGTCTCCGTTCGGATCACCGCCCTGTATCATAAAGCCCTCAATTACACGGTGAAATATAAGACCGTCGTAGTAGCCTTTGTTTGCAAGTGAAATAAAGTTCTTTACGGTATTGGGAGCTTTATCGTAAAATAATTCGATTTTCATTATCCCTCCGTCCTTCATTTCTATTGTAGCTACAGGATTTTCGGGGTTTGTGAGCTCATAGTCGGTTTCTATAACAGTGGTTTTATTATCAGAATTATCCTTACATGATGCGAAAACGGTAACAATTAATAATATTGTCAGAATTAAGGAAAATATTTTTTTCATAAAATTACCTCTGAGAATCAGTTTTCATCATTTATAGTTTCATTGTTTACTACAACTTCATCACTCATTAATCGAAGGAAGCCGTCGCCGTCAATTTTTTCGTTTTCGATAAGGTATTCTGCAAGCTTGTGGAGCTTATCGATATTAGCTTTAAGAATTTCTTCACAGCGATTATATCCATTTGTGACGATATTCTTAATTTCCTCGTCGATTTCTTTCGCAATTTCTTCGCTGTAATTACGGACAGTTCCGTAATCCTTGCCAAGAAATACCTCTTGTTCGCCGGAACCGAAGGTTATGGGACCGAGCTTTTCACTCATACCATATTTTGTAACCATACCTCTTGCAATTTCGGTAGCTCTCATGATATCATTGGAAGCTCCGGTTGAAATATCGCCAAGTATAAGATTTTCAGCAACACGGCCACCAAGAAGAGTGACAATTTCCTCTTCCATATTAATTTTTGAACGGTACATTTTATCTTCAAGAGGCATATGCATAGTAAAACCGCCTGCCATGCCTGTAGGAATGATTGAAACCTGCTGAACAGGATCCTGTCCGCCAAGAAAATGAGCAGAAACTGCATGTCCGGCTTCATGATATGCAGTAAGTTTTTTGTCTTGCTGTGTAACCTTATGAGATTTCTTTTCTGTGCCGACAACAACCTTTATCATTGCTTCATCCATTTCAACTGATGTTATCGCTTTATTATTCTTTCTTGCGGTAAGAAGTGCTGCTTCATTAAGGAGATTTTCAAGGTCAGCACCCGTAAAACCAACGGTTGATTTAGCAATATTTTCAAGATTAACGTCAGGAGCAAGCGATTTGTTTCTTGCATG
Source organism: Acutalibacteraceae bacterium (assembly GCA_045590915.1). Taxonomy (GTDB): domain Bacteria; phylum Bacillota; class Clostridia; order Oscillospirales; family Acutalibacteraceae; genus RUG806. The sequence continues at coordinate 20,762 of JAZNRX010000122.1, forward strand.
GATATTGAGAATATCGAGTCTGCCCTTAATATCGGGATAAGTCATTGTAATTTGTCTGTCAAAACGTCCGGGACGAAGAAGAGCAGGATCAAGAATATCAAGTCTGTTAGTTGCTGCAAGAACAATAACACTTTCCGTACCAACGAAACCGTCCATTTCAACCAGCATCTGATTTAGTGTCTGCTCACGTTCATCGTGTCCGCCGCCCATGCCTGCACCTCTGTGTCTGCCGACAGCATCAATTTCATCAATAAAAATTATTGAGGGAGCATTTTTCTTTGCCTGTTCAAAAAGATCTCTCACTCTTGATGCACCAACACCGACATACATTTCAAGAAAATCTGAACCTGAAATGGAAAGGAAAGGAGCATTTGCCTCACCTGCTACCGCACGGGCAAGAAGAGTTTTACCTGTGCCGGGAGGGCCTACAAGTAAAACACCCTTAGGAATGCGGGCTCCGAGCTCAGTATATTTTTGAGGATTTTTAAGAAAATCTACAATTTCTGCTAATTCCGCCTTTTCTTCATCAGCACCGGCTACATCATTGAATGTTGTTCTTTTTGCTCCGTCCTTTGGCATTTTAATACGTGCTTTACCGAAAGAAAGTGAGCGATTGTTTTCGCTGACAAAGCTTTGATTCATTTTCTTCATCATAACAAAGAAAACAACACCGAGTGCACCGAAAAGAACAGCAGTAGGAATAAGACTTGTTATCCAAGAATTTGCATTACCGGCCTTATAGTTATATACAATATCATCTTCATGTGTTTTGTTATATTCTACAACAAAAGAGTGAACATCCTGATTGAAAAGATTAATATTGGGAACAGTGTATTTGTAATCGGCTGTATCATTTCTTTTTTTGTATTCAAGAACTCCGCTACCGAGATTTAATGTGTATTCTTCGATTTCATTATTCTCAAACATATGAACAATATCATAATATTTAAGCTTCTTTGTTTCACTGTTATTATTGACAAAAACAGAAATCATTAGAATCATCAGAACTGGAAGCAAAATGAAAGGAGCAAACTGTTTTAACTTGTTTATTGTAGTGGTTTTATCAGACAATTTATTTACCCTCCGGTATAATTAGTGTTTTTCATCCTTAAGCACACCGATATAAGGAAGATTACGGTATTTTTCTGCATAGTCAAGTCCGTATCCGACAATAAATTCATCGGGTACAAGAAGACCTTTATAATCAGCGTAGATATCAACTTCTCTCCTGTCAGGCTTATCGAACAATGTGCATATACGTATACTTGCAGGATTTCTTGCATAGAGAAGCTCAATAAGATAATTTAATGTTTTTCCGCTGTCAAGAATATCTTCTACGAGAAGAACATCGTAGTTAGCAATATCTCTGTCAAGATCCTTGAGAATTCTGACAGTACCGCTTGATTTAGTCTTATTTCCGTAGCTTGAAATAGACATAAAATCAATTTCACAAGGAATGGTAACTGCTCGCATAAGATCACTCATAAATACAACGGAACCTTTGAGTACACTTACCATAAGAAGATTCTTATCTTTATAGTCCTCTGAAATTTTTGCACCCAGTTCAGATACGATGCTTGCTATTTGTTCTTCAGAATACAAAACTTTTGAAATATCATTATTCATTTTTGTCACACTCCGATTTAATAATCAAAAAATTCTTTGTTTTTTCGGAAATACATCTTGAAGCGTCAACACCAACCTGTTCAAGAAATATCATTCCGTTTATATCCGCTATAATTGCAATATTGTCACGCATTTCAACAGGAACTTTTAACTCATTGAAAAGCTTTTTTAAGGATTTTGTGCAATGTCTTTTTGCAAAACTGAATTTATCTCCGGTTATTCGGTGTCGTATTGAAAATTCAGTGTCAATTTTATCTGCATCAGCAATATAACAACAATTATCAGTGCTATTTATTTGTTGTCTGATGCATAAGGTTATTCCTTGAAAAGTAATTTCATTGTCATAAATATCATTTTTCTTTACAACAACTGAATCACGAGTTTTGTGTTGAGTTTCTTTATGAATGCATAATACATTAGCATCACAGGAAATAATTTTATTGTGCGGTAATGTCAAGGAAAAGCAATTACAGATATTGTCACAAATAAAATTAATGTGTTTTGTTTCATAATCACAACAATTGTTAATATCAAAAAATAACATTAAAACTCTGTTTTTTAGTCCCTGTTGTAAATTGCAAAAATCTTTAATACTAAGAGTATTGTTGTTAATCAATCGTATATTTAGCTCGTTCTGAGCAGCTGCAAAAATAAATGAATTTTCGACGTTTAGTGAATTGATGCAACGAAGTGCATTTTCTTCAAAGCAAGGATTAATTGATTTAAACAAAGGAATTATATTAATTCTGTAATAATTTCTGGTGTATTCGTCAGAAAAGTTACTGCTGTCATTGATGTAAGGTACAGAATTAACTTCGCAAAACTCTTCAATTTCCCGACGGGTAATATCAATCAGAGGTCTGATAATTTTATCTCTGACAGGAGGAATTGAGCATAGACCGTTCAGACCGCTTCCTCTTGAAAGGTTCATCAGAAGAGTTTCAACGCGATCGCTTCCAGTATGTGCGGTTGCAATTTTGTCACAGTTTAGTCCCTGTAAAAATTCATATCGCTTCTTTCTTGCAGTCAGTTCAATACTTTCTCCTGTTTGTAATGAGAGTGCAGGTATGTCAGCATTTGATGTGTAAATAGTAATGTTTTTGTCTTTGCAATAATTAATAACAAAATTTTCATCACGTAATGCTTCGTCACCGCGAATCTGATGATTCATATGTGCCGCACTTACAGTTATCTTAAGCTCTTCGCTTAATTCATTCAGGATATAAAGCAGACACATAGAATCAGCACCGCCTGAAAGACCGACTGTAACATGGTCACCGGCTGAAAGCATATTATATTTGTAAATTGTATTTTTAACTTTAGTTATCATCTTTCTTGTTTTCTTCATAACAAGTATACAGTGTAAACTGAGGATTCCATACCATTTTCACTGTACCTGTCGGTCCGTGTCTGTTTTTCTGAACAAGGAGCTCTGCGATATTTACTTCAACTTCATCAGGGGCAGTTTTTTCCTGTTCTCCCTCTTTTTTGTTATCATCCTCTTTTTCGCCTTTGTAATAGTCTTTTCTGTAAAGCATAACAACAATATCAGCATCCTGTTCTATTGAACCTGATTCTCGAAGGTCAGCAAGCTGTGGCTTATGGGAAGTACCTCTCGCTTCGGTGCCTCGGGAAAGCTGTGCACAGACAACAACTGGTATCATAAGATCCTTAGCCATAAGCTTCAGACTTCTTGTTATTTCAGTAACTTCCTGAACTCTGTTTTCAGACTTTTTCGCTGACTGCATCAGCTGAAGATAGTCAATAAACACCGCATCAACGTTTTTGAGTCTTCTGCATCTTGCTTTCATTTCAGGTACTGTTATGTTAGATGTATCATCAAAGTATAACGGAACATCTGCAAGAAAAACACATGCGGAACTGAGTCTCTCCCACTCCTTTGGTGTTAAATCGCCGTTTCTCATTTTATGAGTTGGAATTAATGCCTCGGTTGATATTATTCGTTGAGCTAGCTGTTCTTTTGACATTTCCAATGAAAAGAATAAGACTTTTTTTCGGGAAAGAACAGCTACATTTCGGGCCATTCTTAATGTGAAGCTGGTTTTACCCATTGCGGGACGTGCACCAACAATTACAAGGTCCGATCTGTTGAGACCGTTGCTCATTTTGTCGAAATCAGGGAAGCCTGATGGTAAGCCCTTAAATTGTTCCTTTTCTTCAGAATTAAGCTTGTATAAAGTATCGTAGACATCAGCTATTACATCACTCAGTCGCGAGGGACCGGAAACAGTTTTTCCCTGTCTGATTTCATAAATTCTTTGCTCTGCATTGTCTAAGATTTTATCTGCTTCATGTCCTGAATTTTCTGCGAGATCAATAATATCATTTGCAACACCAATGAGAGTTCTTATGTAAAACTTGTCCTTGAGGATTTTGCAATATGATTCAACATTTGAAGTTGACGGAACAATATCTGCTAACTGAAACAGATATACTTTTCCGTCCTCATCATTTGAAAATACTTTTTCATTTTTCAGTGTTTCAAGAATTAACAGAGGATCTATTATACCGGAGCCTGAAGCATCAATGGAAAGCATTGTTGTATAAATTGCTTTATGCTGCGGCAAATAAAAATATTCAGGACGCACCAACATTGATACCGTAGGAAAACAAGCTGGATCAATGAGTATACTACCTAATATTGCCTGCTCTGCCTCAAGTGAAAACACCTTTCTTGAAGAAGTGTCAACACTTACTGTTTCCTTATCTTTCATTTTTACCCCTTTATCGAATTATTCTCCGACAATTATAAACATTTTTGCTGATATACCTGTGTAAACCTTAACAGTGCATTCAAATGTTCCGAAGCTTCTTATGTCATCGACAATAATTTTCTTTTTATCAATATCAATATTGAATGATTTCTTAATATTCTCTGATATTTCTTTAGAGGTGACAGAACCGAAAAGTCTGCCGTTAGCACCTGCTTTTGCACTTATTTTAAGGCTTTTGCCTTCAAGAGTTCTTGCTGCTTCTTCTGCATTAGCCTTTTCAACTGCAAGATGGTGTGCTTTGGACATTGCTCTGTTTTTTAGCTCATTCAATGCTGTTGCATCTGCAATAACAGCTATTTTTCTCGGTATAAGAAAATTTTTGGCATAACCGTCAGAAACATTAACGAGTTCACCTTTCTTTCCGAGATCCTTAACATCCTGATTAAGAATAACTTTCATAATATTTTAACCTCCTTGAAAATTACTTTGAGTTATTAATATCTTTCATATAATTCTGTATTTCATTCAGAATATAATCTATGTTACTATCTTTTATCTGACATGCAGCCATGCTCTGATGTCCGCCGCCGCCAAATTTTTCCATTATCAGCTGAACATTTATTTTTCCGAGAGAACGCGCTGATATATAAAAATTATCATTAACAATGCTTATTACAAACGAAGCATCTACACCGGAAATATTAAGTAACTCATCAGCAGTTTTTGATGTAACAAGACGAGAAATATTTTCATCATTATCTGAAATCGCTATTGCATAATTATCGTAAAATGATGTGTTTGATATTAATTTTGCGATGAGTATATTATCTTGTGCCGATGAAGTGAATAATTTTTTTACTTTAACGGTGTCAGCCTTACAATCCTTGAGATAGGCTGCGGCTTCAAATGTTCTTGACCCTACCCTCAAAGTAAAATTCTTCGTATCTAAAATAATACCAGCCAGTAGGGCTTCTGCTTCACAGGGGGAAAGTTTTGTTTTTGAGGGTGAATACTGTATAAGCTCAGTTACCATTTCACATGCAGAAGATGCATAGGGCTCATGAAACTCAAGAATGTTATCATTGATATAATCCGGAGTTTTTCTGTGATGGTCAATAAGTACGGTTTTGTGTGAAATTTTTAGTAATTCAGTAGCTTCAACAAGCTGACTTCTCATTGTGTCGGTAATAACAAGAAGAGAATTTTCGCAAAAAATCTTTTTGGCGGATTCGGGAGAAATGAAAGATAATTCTGAGTTAGCTTTTTCGATCATTTCAATCATCGGATTAGCTAATGTTGTTTTTTTATCAACAACAATATATGCTTTTTTTGTACATGAATGAACAATTGCGGCAATACCGACAGCAGCACCGATTGCATCATAATCGGAATAACTGTGACCGCAAATGAAAACATCGCTTGAATTTTCAATATAATCAAATAATGATGATGAAACGTTTCGGGACTTAATTTTTCCGCGTTTTTCTTTTCTTCCGGTAAGACCACCGAAAAATTCATAAGAATCACCGGTTTTTACAGCTGCCTGATCACCGCCTCTGCCGCGTGCGAGGTCAAGTGCATATTTTGCACTGATTTCACAATCGGGAAGGTATTTTTCTTTACCGACACCGATTGATAAGGTAATGTCCATTTCATTATCATTGTATGTATATTCTCTGATTTTATCTAGAATACTGAATTTATCCTTAATTAAGGAATCAAGATTGGATGATTCAGTCAAGGCGAAAAACTTACCTTCGGCAGTTCTTCTGAACAAGCACTTATTCTTTGAGAGCCAGCTTGTAATTTCGCTTTCAACTGCAGAAACTACGGTATAATATGCGGCATTATCGAGACTTTCTTCCGTTTGTTCGAGAGAGTCAATGTTAATAATCAGTACAACAGGACGAGTAAGATTATATTCATTTCTTATGTCTTTAAGCTCAGAATCATCAACAAATACGAGAATGAATGTTTCTTCATTCATCTTTGATGGAAATACAGTATAGTTTTTTGCACTAATCTGAAGCTCAAATTCAGAAAAATCATTATTTTTGAGAAATCTGTCTGCATCATTTATGAGTTCATAAATATCCGTACATCCTATATCATCGTTTATAACGGAACGGAAGGCTTGATTGAACCATTCAATAGTACCGTTATTAATAACGATTGCAAAGGGCAGAGGAAACGCCGTTACCGTCTCCCCTATTTCTCCGTTTGCTTTGAGGTGTTCTTCAAAATTATTGAGAAGCATTTTTTTTCTTAAAGACACCTTTGATAACCATTTTAATGCAAAAACTGAAACTGTAATAATTACAATCAATTCAAATATAGCAACTATCGGGGAAAATATAAAGGTAATGGAACTTAATAAGGTGGCAAGAAGTATCATTGCTACCGTAAATGGATTATTTTTTAATATATCTTTATAATTCACAATAATACCTCCGCATTTGAATTAGGAAACAGTAAGGATAGTCACCAGAATTATCGGGCTTCTTCTTGTCTTATCAAAAATAGTTCTGTTAACCGCTTCTTTAACTTTGTTCTTTAAAGAATATATATCCATATTTGTACTCTTCATATATTCGTCAAAAACTTTTTCAATATTTTTATTAATAATTCCTGACAATTCATTATCAGAATTCTCAAAAACAAAGCCTTTTGACTGAATATCTATTTCACTTATAAGTTCACCCGTATAAGCATCAACAGCAGCAGAAACAATCACAATTCCGTCGGTCGAAAGATTCTTTCTGTCCTTGAGAACAGATTTTCCTACATCACATACTCCCGTGCAGTCAACAAAAACACGACCTACCGGAATGCTTGAAGCTGCATTAATAAAGCTTTCATTCATCTCTATAACAGAGCCCAACTCGGGAATAATAATATTTTCAGGAAGAATACCTACACTCTGTGCAGTTAACTCATGTTTTCTGAGATGCTTTTGTTCGCCGTGAACAGGTATAAAATATTTAGGTTTCACAAGGTTTAATATAAGCTTCTGATCCTCTTGTGCAGCATGCCCTGATACATGTATACCAAGGCTTTTTTCATAAATTACCTCTGCACCGAGTTTCATTAATTCATTAATTGTATTAGCAACAGTTTTTTCATTTCCCGGAATCGGAGTTGCAGAAATAATAACAAAGTCATTATTGTCAATATGAACCTTTTTATGATCACCAAGAGACATTCTTGAAAGTGCAGACATAGGCTCGCCCTGACTTCCTGTTGTTATGATTACAACATCTTCATCTCTGTAATTTCTTAATTTATCAATTGGCAGTATGAGGTTTTCCGAAACATGCATATAGCCGAGTTCAATACTGATTGCTGTTGCATTTTCAAGGCTTCTGCCTGAAAGAAAAATCTTTCTGCCGCATTTTTCAGATGCATCAATAATTTGTTGTATTCTATGAATATTTGAAGAAAAAGAAGCTACAATAATCCGCTTACCTTCAGCCTTACGGAATAACGCTTCAAGTGTTTCCCCAACATTCTTTTCGCTTGGAGTATATCCCGGTCTCTCTGAATTGGTAGAATCAGAAAGAAGGCAGAGTACGCCTTCATTTCCCAATTGTGCAAATCTTGCAAGATCAATAACTCCTCCGTCTATGGGGGTATTATCAATCTTAAAATCTCCTGTATGAATAATTGTGCCGGCATCACATTTGATTGCAAATGCTATTGCATCAGGAATAGAATGATTTACATGTATGGCTTCAACGCTGAAGTTGCCTGCTTCAATTATTGAACCGGGCTTTATTACTTCTATGTGGCACTTATTAAATATTCTGTGTTCCTTGAGCTTACCTGTAATAAGACCGGCGGTAAGACAAGTGCAATATACAGGGACATTTATGGATTTCAGAAGGTACGGTAAACCGCCGATATGGTCTTCATGGGCGTGAGTGATAAATACGGCTTTAACTTTATCTTTGTTTCTCTCCAAATAGGTAATATCAGGAAGAACATAATCAATACCCGGCATATCAGCATCAGGAAAAGACATACCGCAATCAACAACAATCATTTCGTCATTATATTCGAAAACGGTAAGATTTTTGCCTATTTCGTTTATGCCTCCGAGAAACATAACCTTTACAGATTTTAATTTTTTGTTTTTGTTCGGTTTAAATGACTCATAACGTCCAAGGGAATTGACTTTCTTTGATATTGAACTGTTGGATTTTGAAGTTTTCTTCGTATTCTTTTTGGGAGATTGCGTTGTCTGACTTTGATCAGTATTAACTTTTTTATCAATCTTTTGTTTGCCGGTTTTCTTTTTTATTGTTTTTTTATCTTCTGTTTTATGATTTTTGTTCGCAGAAGACATTTTCTTGCTGTTTTTTTTATCAGCATTTACATTGTTATTCTGCATAGTTTCTCCTTTGTAAATATGTAAACATCCGATAAACGGATGATAGGCATTAATTTTGTAAATAATATCACTTTATCATACAACTTTTACTCATCTTTGTCAATAATAGTGGTTTTTAATTTTTCTACAAATAAATCAGAAAGCTCTTTTGCGCTTTCAATGTCATAAGATTGTGAAATAATTCTGATTTTTTTTGAGTCACCCAATTGTCTTAATTTAATTCTACCCTTTCTGTTATCAAAAACAAAATATTTTTTGTTTTTTTCGAAAAGACCACTGTTATAAATAATTTTGCTGATATTTGTATTTGAATTCGAAATACTGATTTCAGATTTGCTTAAAGCAAAATTCGGTTGATTTTCAAACAATTCAGCGAGAGAATATTGCGACTGAGAGAGAATTCCGAGTAATTTTGCTAACATAAGAACAGAATCAAAAACCCAAATGTTTTGATGGATAATATTATTGTCAATTTCAATTATATTATTGTCATTTTCATACATTCTGATTGCTTTTCCTGAAAACATATCCGAATATTCATCAATGAGATCGGTAGCATACTCAGGAATTATAACATCATTTCCCTGCGCCATTTCATAATGACATAAAAATAGCATAATATTATCCGAGGAAAAATATATGTCATTTTCCGTTATATACATTTCCTTGCCGTCGCCATTAAAAAATACAGTTATTGTTTTATTTTTGCGTTGAGAATGATTCTCCTCAACTAACTCTTCAAGTAACCTGTTTAAGATATTGTTCTCACTTTCCGCGATGAGATTATATTTGTTAAAGAATTCTCCTGCGAGAGATTTAAAATATGATTTATATACTATATAGAAGAGTGACATATTGTAATTTTGCAAACAATCACAGTTTCTGATAAATTTAAATGAATTTGTTTTCAGGTTGTTATTTATCTGTCTTGCTATATCTGACGAAACCGGCATAGAGAGCCTGCCGTAAAAACTGATTTTTATATTTTCGCCGTCTGTATTTAAAAATATAAAAAAATCCAATTTGCAATATGATGAAAAAAAATGTGCCTGACTCTTGAAAATCTCACCAAAGTCATACACTGTCTTGCCGATTGAGCGTAATCCGGATATTATTGCCTTTTTGTAGTTGTCAGATAATTGATTGCTGTTACATCCGATACCAATTTTCTTAACAGAATCTACTGAGGCAATTGCAGCGCCCAATTCAACTGCATTTATAATTGTAAATTCCGCAATCTTTTCGTAAATTCCGTATATATCAAATGTTCTTCTTGAATTGAATTGATTTAATACATCTTTATTTATATCAGAATAAGCTTCAATTTTAATTCCCGGAAATATTCTTATCCCACTGTTAATTTTTGAAAATCTGTCAATTTCACAACCGTTTCCGATAACAGAATGTTTTTCAGCAAGGCAGTTGTCAGAAATTATAACATTATCATCTATAACAGTTTCTGAGATTTCGCAATCAGCACCAATATTGCAGCTGCTTCCGATAACAGCACCTTTAATTAAGCAATTATTTTGGATTTTGCAGTTATTTCCGATGACCGTAAAAGGTCCTATAGTTGAATTACACATTATTTCGGTATTTTTTCCTATTAATGACGGAGCTTTAATTTCGGCTCCATTTAATAAAAATGTATCTTTGCCGTAATATACTCCATCAAACTTAATCCTGCTGTCTTTATGTGACAATAGCTCCTTTGTTATTGTCAGCAATGATGATATTTCTCCCATATCGCCCCAATATTTATCTGTTTTATAGCATTTGAATGTAAAATTATTTTTGATCAGATTTGGGAACAAGTCTTTTGAAAAATCATAATTTATATTTTCAGGTATCATATCGAGAATTTTTCCGTTCAATACATATATTCCGGAATTAACATAATCACTGATTGCATATTCCCAATTTGGTTTCTCTATATATTCAGTGATAACATCATTTTCATCTGAAATAATCATTCCGTATTCTCTCGGATCAACTGTTTTTATGGCACAAAGAGTTGCATCGCAATAATTTGTTACATGAAAATTATACAATTCATTCAGATCTATATCAAAAATATTATCTCCGCTTAAAACAAAAAAATCTTCATCAGAATTATTTAATGAATTTTTTACACTGCCAGCTGTTCCCAGAGGTTTGTTTTCAATAAAGAAACGAATATTTGCTTGATATGATTTACTTTCACAAAAATCTATAATATCCTGTGCTTTATATCCTAATGAAATGTATATATCTGTTATATTACTTGATATAAGTTTTTCAATGATGATATCCAATACAGGACGGTTAACTATTTTCACGAGAGGTTTAGGTAACAAATCAGTTAATGGTTTCAATCTTGTACCTTGTCCTCCGCACATTATTACAGCCTTCATATAATTCACCCTTTCTATATATACTGATATTATTAACAGCAGCGGGAAAATTAGTCATTAGTAATTGCAAACGCAGATAAATAATGGTAAAATGAATTTGAAACGGAGTTGAATATATGGATAAGGTAATTTTGTATACTGACGGTGCGTGTTCGGGAAATCCGGGGCCGGGCGGTTATTGTGCAATACTTAAATTCGGGGAACACGAAAAAATTATTTCGGGTTCAAGCAAGGAAACCACAAACAATCAGATGGAATTGTCTGCTGTAATTTACGGATTGAAAGCTTTGAACCGACCTTGTGAAGTTACTGTTATATCAGATTCTAAATATGTATGTGATGCCATTAATCAGGGCTGGCTTGAAAATTGGGTTAGGAAGAATTGGAAAAAAAGTGACGGTAAGCCTGTGTTAAATCCTCAATTATGGCAGGAGCTTTACGGACTTCTTAAAATCCATAACGTTATATTCTGCTGGATTAAAGGTCACGCTGGACATCCATATAATGAAATGTGCGACGAAATTGCAGTGAATGAATATAAAAAATTAATATAATTATTGCCGCCATATTATATGACGGCATAATTTTATATGATTATACATATTAACCCGTTACATCCCTCGTTGATGACACGTTCAAGTGTTTGTTGCAGTTTTATTCTTGCATCATTAGGCATATGCATTAATTTTGTTTTTAATCCCTCGTTTACAAGATCGTTTAATGATTTGCCGAATATATTAGACTCCCAGATTTTCGACGGGTCATCTTCAAATCCGTCAAGAAGATATTTAATAAGATCTTCGCTTTGCTTTTCACTGCCAACTATCGGTGCAACCTCTGTTTTAATGTCAGCTCTCATCATATGTATTGAAGGTGCACTTGCTTTAAGTCTTACACCGTATCGGCTTCCCTGTTTCATAATTTCGGGCTCTTCAAGACTTAATTCGTCAACCGATGGCATAACAATACCGTAACCGGTAGAGGTAACTTGTTCGATTGCAGATTCAATCTTTTTATACTTATTCTTAATTTCACAATATCTTCTTAATAATTCAAGCAAATCAGCATCCTCTTTTATATTTTCATCTGAAATTTCTGACAGAATTCCGAAAAAGATTTCATTAGATATTTCAGTCCTTAATATTACAGTGCCGTTACCGGGATTTATGCTTTCAGAGTATGTGCCGGTAACATAATCTGAATTTTTGATTTGTTCGATGAAGTCGTTAATACCTGATAGCTTATTAAGTTTAGTGACAGATTCACGTATTGATTCCAATAATGATTTCTTTATACCGCAATCGGTATCTGTTCCTTTTATCCATGATGGTAATTTTACGACTAATTTTTGTAATGGAAATTCATACAAAACTTTACTTATAATTGTTTTAATATCCTCATCGTTGAGGTTCATGCAATTTACGGGAATTACAGGCACACCATATTTTTCGGAAAGATTTTCTGAAAGTATTTTAGCCGAGGTACTTGACGGATATACACAGTTCAATAAAACAATGAATGGCTTATTGATTTCCTTTAGCTCATTAATAACACGTTCTTCTGCTTCTTCATATTCCTCGCGTGTAATATCGCTGATGCTTGCATCAGTGGTTATTACTATTCCCATTGTTGCATGCTCATTAATAACCTTACTTGTGCCAATCTCGGCAGCCATATTAAATGGGACCGCATCCTCAAACCAAGGCGTCATAACCATACGAGGCTCATCATTTTCTATATACCCTAATGCAGACGGAACAATATATCCGACGCAATCAACTAACCTGACATTAATTTTTGTGCTGTTGTCAAGATTGATTTCAACACCGCGTTCAGGTATAAATTTTGGTTCAGTTGTCATAATTGTTCTTCCTGCTGAAGATTGAGGTAATTCATCTATAATTCTTTCACGGTAAAAATCTGCAGGTAAATTAGGTATTACCATAAGTTCGCAAAACCTTTTTATAAATGTCGATTTTCCTGTTCTGACAGGTCCGACTACACAGATATATATATCTCCGCCTGTTCGTTGTGCAATATCCTTATAAATGCTTGAGCTTAACATATTCATTCCTCCGAAATTTTCTTTCTGAATAATCTTTATGAAAATCGGACTTATTTTATACATATAATCAGAAATTATTTCGGAAATATGCTAATATTTCTTGTAATGATTATTTGATAATGTTATTGTATAGTAAAGTGTTTTATGGAGATAAGTAAAATGGAAGTTATTATATCAAAACTTTTGTCAGTTCTTATAATGGTTTCAGCATTGCTTGGCATAACTGTTGATATGACAGAATTTGAGCCAATAGATGATTTTAACGGTGGAGATCCGTTTATTGTTGAAACACAAACAGGAACTTACTATACATATACCACTGGCGAGGTATTATAATACACAAAATTAACAATTATCTTGACGCCGAAGTTATTGAAAGTAAAACTGTATTTTATGCCGATATGAAGGGTACGGTAAAAGATATATGGGCTCCTGAAATTCATAAAATCGGACAACATTGGTATATAATTGCTTGCGCATATTTCGATAACAACGAAGTACCTCGCGGAACGATGCCCGAAGAAACAACTGCAGAGCATAAAATTTAACACTTGCTTCAATACACATTCATACAAAAACGCCGTGGATTTCGCCACGGCGTTAATTATATTATTTCATCCAGCCGAAAAGCATTTCAAAGAAATCTTTAATCGCCTTGATAATCTTCTGAAACCAGTTGAGTGATTCCTCAACATCGGGTACTTCAAAATCAATTTCAGGAACAACGCTGAGAGCACCGATTAACATATAACCGTTAACAGTTATAACAAGCTGACCGTTTTCATCGGGATAATACTTTTTACCGTTTACATAGAATGTAAAGGTATCACCCATAATGTCGCCGACCTTTACGATAATCTCTGTGCCGTGCTCAACCTCATATGTTGAGTTGCCAAATACGATATTCCAAGTCTGTCCGCCGTCCTTTGAAACATTGTACCAACCGATACCGTCTGTTTTACCAAAGACGATGTGATGTGAACCGCCGTTAAGTGAGCCGTTTCCTTCGCCTTCACCTTCACCACCGGGAACATCGGGTGTATCGGGATTTACAGGGTTATCGGGATTGTCAGGGTTGTCGGGTGTATCAGGTGTGTCTCCGCCGCCTGCATTGTCAATATCATAATAAAGCTTAAGTGTGAGAATATCGTCTGCGTTGCTGATTGCCTTGAGAACACCGCTTGCAGTTGCTTCTGACTTAACTTCGTTGAAGCAATAGCCTTCATATGTGTTTGCTGATGCAGTAACGGTAGCACCGATTTTGCCTGAAAGAATTTCTGTATCTTCTTCTGCGATGCTATATGTGCCGTCTGCATTTTCTTTATAGTGCTCAACAATATAGCTTACACTGTCAAGAGGCTCAACGGGTGTTGTAAGTCTTTTCCATTTTGCATAAAGCTCTGTGTCTTCAGCAACTGTTTCAGCAATTGCTGTAACCTTTTCGCCTGTACATTCAGGGTTACTGTACCAGCCCTCAAATGCATATCCGTCACGAACGGGTACATAATCAATAGCTGTTTCATAGCTCCATGTGTGGGCTCCGTAAGAAACTACGCTTACATCTTCGCTTTCATAAATTTCATTGAAAATAATGCTGTAGGTGTTAGGAATAATCTTAACCATAAGAACACCTGTAGGGGCATTGTGAAGAGGACTGTAACGTGAGGGAGCACCGTAAACTACTGATACAGGCCATTCTGATGCTTTGTCATTTTCAATCTTTGAAAGATAAGCCTGATAGTCGTAAAGATTACCGTCATAAATACTGTTCCATACTGTGTAGCCGTAATCACTGTCATCCATACCGTCAGTGCCCATACCGATCTCAATACCGTAGGGAACAACTGTATGCTGACTGATTACCTGATAAGCATTATCTGTACCTGTTGCCTTGTACCAGATTTCAACAAGTGTATCATCAGGTCTTAAGTTCTCACCGATGAGAGTTGCATCAACCTCAACAGGCTGGAAATATGAAGTCGGCTCGAATGAAAGGTAAGCGTTAACAAATGTTTCCCATTTACTGCTTTCGGGATAAACTGCTTTAAAGTCATTTGTGTTGTAGTCATCAGCATAATTATCGTCATTGACAAATACTGTTGTTGAGTTCTGATAGGTTGTGCCGTAGTTGAGAACAAGAATCTCTGTTCTGTACTCTTTAGCAGGGTCAAGACCTGTGAACTTATATTCATCAGAAACACCATAAATCATTTCAGACATAGGCCATACGATGTTTACAGTCTGACTGTCAACGATATATGAACCGTCTGCTGTGATTTCCATAAGAGCAATAACTGCACTGTTTGCACGGTCAACAGCCCATACATCAACAATATTACCGTCCTGCATATATGAGCCTGCAACTCTTACATAACCTGTGAGAATCGGATCCCATTTCGCGTATACAGTTATATTTTCCTTGAGGATTTCGCCTGTAACTGCAGGTTCTTTGAATTCGGGGTCCTTATACCAGCCGCCGAATTCGTGACCGTCGAAGGAGGGAACATAATTGTCAACATCGGGAACATAATATTCGTCTGTTTCTGTGAAGGTGTTACCGCCCTTGATAGTACCGCCGTTTGCATAGAAGGTTACATCGTACTTTTCAACAGTAATCACACCGTCAAGTGTACCTGCCTGATCATCAATAGAAGCATCATAATATGCACCGTTAAGTGCTGTGTATTTTTTACCGTCAGCAACATCACCCATTGTTGCAGTATAATTACCGTCAGTGTATGTTGCAATAATGCCGTTGATGCTCTCTGTGGGAACAGTAATTGTTGAATCACCGTAAACGAAGCCGGTAACAACTTCACGGTAGCCGTAGGGATCATTTGAATCTGCGTATTTCCATACAGGATATGAGCCGGAGCCTTTACCTGTAATGGGGTCAATATCAACTCTTACACCGGGCTTCACAACAGAGCCTACTGAAGCCTGCTGAGTGATAATTTCCCATTCACTTCCATTCCAGAAGGCTACTTTTATAATTGCAGCATCAGGATAAAGCTCCGTGGGAACATCATCAGCCATTTCAAGACTGAATTCAATATCGAAGTTTGTCGGAATATGCTTAAGAGGGATGTTGATAATCCAGTTGCCGTTTTCATCCTGAATCTTTTCAACAGTTCCTACATCATAGTCTGATTTACTTAAAGCAACACCGAAGGTTGAAGTTTCAAGAAGACCTGTGTAAGTATAAGTAGTTGCTGTATAGGTTGAAACATTGTTTTCGATTGAGTATATATAAGCCTTTTCATTACCCTTTTCATCGGTAGTTTTCTCTTCTCTGAAATAGAGCTTATCGCCTGTTTCAACAAATGCAGGTGAGTTCGCTGTCATTTCGAGGAAGTAAACATCAAGGTCAGCTCTTGTATCAACCTGATCAAAGCCGCCGTCGTTACTGTTATGGTCAATAATAACGTTGATTGTTACATTAACTGCCTTTTCCCATTTTGCCTTAAGTGTAATGGGAGCTGTAATTGATGAGGTAATCTGCTTGCCTGAACCGATAACCTTGCCGTCATATTCCCAGCCTGTAAAGATGTATCCATCACGTACGGGAACATTTGAGGTTGCGTTTACAGCATCGCCTGATGCGTAAACTGTTGTACCTGCCTCTTCGCCCTCTTTGAATGTGCCGCCATTTGTGTCATATTTCACACTGTAGTTGTGAAGATGAAGCTCTGCATTGGCACGATCAATTAAAAGCTGATAGTTACCTATTTTATTATATTCACCGTCAAGCTTTAACCAAGGATTGAATGTACCGTTATAAAGCGGTGCTTCGTAAACACCTTCGGAGGTGTTGCTGAGTGAAATATAATCGGAATAGGTATTATTTTCACGGATAAGAAGCTCTGCACCATTGTAAATATTTTCAAAGTCTGTAAGAACTGAATCAAGATAAATATAAATCTTAGCTGAATATACAGGCTTTGTAGTGTCATCTACATAGCTGTAAACATACTTTGTTTCATCGCCGTCTTGGTATTCGGCACGAACTTCTACTGTGTAATCAGTGTTGGGAGTAAGGCCGGTAAAGACAACCGTGCCGTCGGGCTGCTTTTCACCCTTGTTACCGTCGATGAAATATTCACAACGCTCATCAACACTATCTTTGTTTATTATAAGCGTTGTTGTGGTTGTTGTGGTGGTAGGCTTTTTGAAAACATAAACTATAGGCTCAGCGTCACCGCTTGTTTTATAATGGAACTTACAGGTGGTCTTTGTTATATTAATCTTAAGCTGAGCATCACCGTTGGTGCTGTTATCTCCGGCTTTCACGCCTTTAATAAAGTAGTTATAAGTGTTCGAGCCCTTTTTCTCAGTTTCAATGTCAATATGCTCATCACCATTAAGAATATCAGCACTCGAAACACTACTTGAAGTACATGTAATATGAACAATGCCGCTTTCACCGAGAAGGTCAAGAACATTTTTTCTGTCACCCTCGAAAAGACCGATAACAACGTTATCAAGGTCTGAATCAAGATTGTGTGCCTTGAAGCTTGAGAAGGAATCCGAGCCGAGGCTCTTGCCGTTCTTATCAAAAACCTCAACCGTTACAGTACCCTTAAGTGCAGTAGAAGCACTAATCTTTGAATATTCATATGCACCGCAAACAGAAGCCCACATAAAGCCTTCCTTAGTCAATGTCTTATTACCCGATCTGTCTTCTTCAACATTACTGCTGCGGTTAACATTTTTATCGGTGTTGTAAATTTCATATTCACCGTATGTGTTGTTGATACCGTACATATTGTGAGAGTTGTAAATGTACAGGTATGTACCGAGTGAGCTGGTCCATTTGTAGGTAAGCTCTCTCGGATTTCCTTCGTAGCCCTCTACCTGAACCTCTAAAAGCTCACTTGAACGAAGATCACTTACATCTCCGCGCATAAAGCTTACAAGCTTTACTGAGGCTGCTTCTGCTGTAAAATCACTTGCAGGAAACATAGTAAAAAACATAATTACTGTTAATAAAATGCTTAATACTTTTTTCATAGGTTAGTACCTCCTAATTTAAATTACGAGGTATTCTATCATAGCAATTATTACAAACCGCTTACAAAATCAGGTAAAAAATAAAAAAAGACCGAATTTTTTCGGCCTTTTTTATATTCATTTGTTATTTTTGCTCCAAAGCAGTCCGCAGGTTTCGTCTGCCCAGCTGTACTGCGTCATATATTCACCCTGAAACTCCGGCTGACCGGTTTTAAGATAAGAATAGTAATCGCAGGAAATCTTGCTTGTATCAACAGAATAAAGATATCCGTTCTTTTTTAATACATCCCCTGCTCCGACCTTTTCAAGAGCCTGACGGACATCAAACAAAAGCTGATGAAAATAGTTTCTGTTGTTTTCCTTCGTACCGTCTTCCCAAAGCACTGCGGCAATTTCCTTTGAAGAAACATCTGCACCGTTACGGTCAATAAGAAAGGCGAGCATTTCCTTACTCTTAGTTCTTCTGAAGGTAAGCTTTTCACCGTCGCAGGTAACATCAAAGTTACCGAAGCACTTAGCCTTAAGGATACCTTTTTCGTTTTTCCTACCCTTGATAACGTCAATTTCTTTCTGAACAGCCTCAGCTGAAATCGGCTTGAGCAAATAACCTGAAGCGTGGATTTTAAAGGCTGAAACTGCATACTCCTCATAGCCGGTGCAGAAAACTATCCTGCACTCGGGATGAAGAGCAGTAATCTTTTCTGCAAGACCGATTCCGTTTATACCGCGCATATTTATATCGAGAAATGCCACATCGGGTGTATTGATTTCAAGCCAGTCAAGTGCTTCGTCACAGTTAGAAAAGCCCTCAACCCCGTCTATATCATCTGATGCCTTTACAGCCTTTACAAGTGCATGAAGCATCAGCTGTTCATCATCTATTGCTATTGCAATCATCAATCTGCCTCCTTCGGAATTTCAACAGTAATTTTAGTGCCTACTCCTAATATACTTTCAATGTGAAGAATACCGCCGCACATTGCTTCAAGTCTGCTTCTTATGTTTCTTAATCCGATATGATTATCGTTTTCAATCTCTGTCACATCGAAGCCGACTCCGTTATCCTTTACGGTGATAAAATAACTGCTGTCCGTTTCATAAATTCTTACCCTTACCGTGCCGCCTGCTTCTCTCCCCAGAATACCGTGCTTGACAGCATTTTCAACTATGGGCTGAATAGTAAGTGCGGGTACGCTGAAATCGCAGCAGGACATTTCCGTAATAAATTCAATATCGGGAAAACGCACCTTCTCAATGCCGATATAATATTCCGTATGTTCAAGATCCTTTGAAACACGGATGAGTCTGGTGTTGTTTATCTCTCCGAAATTACCCCTAAGATATTTTGAAAAATCGTGTACAAGCTTTGCCGCCTTGGGTGGGTCAAGTTCACAAAGCTGCTCAATACTTCCGAGAGTGTTATAAATAAAATGCGGGTGAATCTGACTCATCAAAGTAGAAATACGGCTTCGGGCAAGCTCAGCATCAAGGGTAATTTTCTCTTTTTCAAGCTGCTCAGCCTTTTTTTCTGCCTTAAAATTCTTAGGCACAATACGCAGGAAAACAAAGACAGAAATCAAAAAAACTATGAGAAAAAAGATTTTTGATGCGAGACCTGTTCGCCATAATCCGAAATATACAGCGGCTATATCAGCCAAAAATACAAACAATCCGATAATGACGAAAATCAATGAAATCCTCTGATTAACTGATGCCTGTTTTACTGAAAGCAGAGCTAAAACTATTAAGATTACAGCAAACGCAACAGCACCTACAGTCCATACTCCGACTATATCGTAAAAATAAATATTACTGAAAAGAGAAACAGCTATGAGGGAGCTTAAAAACACACCATATAACTGTGTGGCAATGCCCACTACCTTTTGCATTTTTTCGGAAAACAAATCCTTAACAAGCACGAAAGCAAACAAAAGATATGCCATTGCAGAAATTCCTTTAAGCATCGTGTTTACAATCAGCAAATCAGACCATAAATATATAGCTTCCGAGGTAAAAAGAAAGAAAAGTCCTGCTGAAAGTATCAGAAGTCCGCCGAATAAATAATTTTTGAAGGTGCTTCTATCAAAAATATAAGAAAAGATTGCAAGTCCTAAAACAAGAAATGCTGAAATAATAATCATTATTGCAACTACTCTTTCGTCTTTACCTGAACGCAGAGCTGTTTTTTCAGAATAATCACTTGCATAAAGCTTCATTGAAGAAAGAAACTCATCAACAGCCCCTTCATTTCCGAAGCTGTGATAGTTGCGGATTATGCCTTCAAAATTACCGTCTTCACCACCATATTCTATTACCATACTGTTATATCCGCAGGAATCCTCACCGATAAGCGGATTTTCCATATCATACACTACGGTTATCTCATTATTTTTAGTCAGAGCAAGATTTATGTGATTAAAGGTAATATACATCAGTGAGCCTTCGGGAAGTATTCCGTAAAAATCATTGGTTTCAGGATCGCAGATTTTAAGCACACCTTTGAGCATAACGTCGCCTTTTGTAGCAGGAATATGCTCACCCTCAACAATATCCTTCCATTCACCGTCTCCGATTTTGTATTCACCGACAAGTTTAATGTCAGGTACAATTGCCCAATCTGCCTGAGAATTGTTCACAACAGCGTTGATAAGCAAAGAGCATGAAAGCACTAAAAACAGTATCACTGATATGAAAATAAAATTCTGCTTATCTTTTTTCATCTTCATCTTTTCAGACATCTTTTTTCTCCTTTTATAACCCTGATTTTTATGATTACATTTAAGGTTCTTACAAATAAATGGTAACCACACACATACTGAAAGTCTGCAATTTTACCGCAGTATAATAATATCACAAAACATCTTACAAAGTTCTTACAAACTCCTTCCTAGCCTGATTTTTTTACCTATAATACAACAAAATGATGAATTTTAGAAGTGATATCTATTTACTTTTTGTGATTTGCTATGCTAAACTGAAAAAAAAGGATGAGTAAATATGAATAAGAAAACATTACTTAAAAACGCTAAAATTTATAACGGCACCACAGATGCCGCTTTTGTGGGAGATGTACTTATTGAAGGCGACCGCATTTCAGAGGTTGCTCCCTCAATAGCCGCTTGCGATGAATGTGAGGTAACAGACCTTCAGGGGCTTTCTCCGCTCCCGGCTTTATTGATGCACATTCTCACAATGACTGGTTCGCATTAAGAAAGGATTCGGATAAATTTTTCGTTCCCTTCATCAGACAAGGCATCACCACCTTTGTTGCAGGTAACTGCGGACTTTCAGCAACGGGCTTTTCTGACGATACACCTCACAAGGATATAATCGGCGGCGGTCTGTTTTTCTTCAAGGACGGTGCTCCTAAAGGTCAGGTCAAAGATTTTCTTGAAGCCGCCGACAAAAATATGCCCTGTAACCTTGCAGTACTGGCAGGTCATTGTACAGCCCGTGCAAGTGCTTCCGGCAGCACAAGCAATAAGCTCTCTCCCGAAGAAGAAAAGGAAATGCTCGAGTCTCTTGAGTTGGCACTTCAGCAAGGGGCAGCCGGTATATCTCTCGGTCTTATGTATGACCCCGGTCTGTACGCAGACACTGATGAACTTAAAAAGGTTGCAAAGCTCTGCGAAAAATATGACCGTCCTCTGACCGTTCACCCAAGAGCAAACTCAGCCGTATCAATGTCTTACCCTGAGCTTCTCGGACGCTCTCATCTGCTTCGTGCAGTTGATGAGCTCAAAGAAGTCGTAAGCGGTACAAAAACAAAGCTCCACTATTCTCACGCTATTTTCGTAGGCAGACGCTCCTTTAAGGACAAGGATGAATTTCTCAGAACAGTTTACGGTCTTCGTTCCGATGGTGTTGATATGATGTTTGACATCTACAACGAAACCCTTGGTGTATCTGTTATTACGGTTATTCTTCCCGCATGGTATCAGGCAATGAGCCTTGAGGAAAGAAAGAAGCCCTTGGTGCGTGCAAAACTGAGCGTACTTGTTTATGCTTCAAGTCTGCTTCTCGGTTTTGGCTTTAAGGATATTGAAATAGCATACATCGGTGAAGGCTATGAAAAATATGAGGGCAAGAGCGTTCATCAGATTGCAAAGGAAGAAGGCATGAGTGACCTTGATGCTTATCTTATGCTTTGTGAAAAGAGCGATTTCAAAGGCCGTGTAAATATGGGACCCTATACCACACCCGAAATCATAAGCGATTTTGAAAAAAATCCTCTCTGCCTTTATATGACAGATGCATGGGTTGAGGATTACGGTATTCAGAACCCTGCTATTTATGACTGCTTCCCCAAATTTCTCAGGGATTCTCTGCTCGGTACAGGCGACACTATGGAAAACACCATTAACCGTATGACCGGTGCCACAGCGGAACGCTTTGCCCTTAAAGAAAGAGGATATATCCGTCCGGGTTATTTTGCTGACCTTACTGCATTCAGTGAGGATGAGCTCAAAAAAGCCACGCCCGATCAGAAAAAATCCTTCGGTATTCGCAAGGTATGGATTAACGGCACACCCGTTCTTGACGGTGAGGAGCTTGACTTTGAAGCATTAAAGACAAGCGGAAGATCAATTACGGTTTAAAGAAAACGGAAATTTTTCAATTGTAAATACATTCCCGACTAAGTGAATATTAGTTCTTTGCAGACAATTTCATTTGCACATTGCTGAATGTTATTCATTCTCTGTACCCATTCAAGTTGATTTTCTTCTTTCAACTGCTCAGCAACACCCTCAGCCGCTTTCATTTGTTCAATGAGAGTATCAAACATATCACGAGCCTACCTCTCAACTTCAGCACAGTGCTGATAAAGCTTACCTTGCATAAGCAGTGTGTTAAAGAATAAATACTTATGCTTTTCAAGATATGTTTTATGCACAATACCCCACTTACCAAGTGTGACTTTTGCTTCTTCGGGCGGTAATATAAGGTTAGGTATGAGATAATCACCAACACGGCGATATTGAATTTTCTTTGACATAATGACAGCCTCCTTATTTTTCACTTTTATCAATGATTTTCAATAACAGCTCGTCAACATCCTCGGTGGGCAAATTCTCCGCCAAGAGCATATTGCGAAACTCATTCATACCGTTGATAAGTAAGTTGCACTCAAAATCCGTAAAATTAATTTTTGTCTTTCTACCCATAAAAAATGACCTCCTGTTATTTAGTAGCTTTATTCTACCTTATAACAGGAGGTTAGTCGAATGTGTGGATATGTAATTTTATATCATATTAAAATGTTTTAATGCATCCATTATGGCTTCTTCTTTTTCCTTCGGACATTTCGGCACTCGGTGACCTTCTTTGCCCTTGTTATAATTCTCACGCTCAATAATACCACACTTTGCCTTAACCTGTGATATGTAAAGACTTGACACTTTAAGAC
Source organism: Acutalibacteraceae bacterium (assembly GCA_045590915.1). GTDB lineage: Bacteria > Bacillota > Clostridia > Oscillospirales > Acutalibacteraceae > RUG806. Next base: position 44,388 of record JAZNRX010000122.1, read on the forward strand.
CGTGTTTATAAAGCACATAATTCTTGATTTCCTGATATGTTGCTTTGGTTTCAGCTGCGGTTACATCAAGCTCTGAAAGGTCAAGCTTTATGTCGTTATGTGTATCCGGTCTGCGTTGGGACAAAAGAACAACCGTCTC
>JAZNRX010000123.1:0-12895 GCA_045590915.1 Acutalibacteraceae bacterium
TTCGGAACGGACACCGATATAAAAAATTATATTCTCGGCGAATTTGAGGAGCTTTATCAGGAAAAAACCGTTTGGGGTATAATTGCAGGACTTTTTATATGGGCAATGAACTGGATGTGCTTCCCTCTTGATATATGGGTAACCTCCGCAGATTACAATCGGGATCCCGATCCTGCAGGAACCTTTGTCAGCTTCTGTATGATTTTCGCGGTTCTCGGACTTATAATTTTTGCCCGTATTAAAAAATACAGAAAAATGCTTTTTTGTATCGGCATATCCAACATTTTTGTTGTGGGAATATTTTTGTGGTGCTTCTATCCCCAAATGGCATCCTATTCAATGGTATATAACATAATCTATCTTGTTGACAACTTCACACCCTTGCTTTTGGGAGACTCCGGTATTGCAGATGGAATTATATATGTCATAGCCTTTATTTCAATTCCGATAGCTCTTGCGGTATACCCCATTGTTGCTTCAATTCTTCTGAAAACAGGAAAAATCGGAACGGTTAAAAATCCGAGAAAAAAGTGCATTATAACAGGCTGTATATGTGTTGCCGTTTGTCTTATCACCTGCCTTTTGCAGAGAACAGGCTGGAGCTATTATGAGGATTATCCCGTTTGGTTCAATCCCTATAATCTCACCGTTGCCGAGGAAACAGATGGGCTTTATAACAAAATCAATATAGGCGACAGCAAGGAAAGCACTGTGCTTCTGTTAGAAAATGAAGGCTTTATTTCAATTAATGCCTACCGAAGCCACCTTGACAGACTGACACGAAAGCAGTTTGATGCCGACGTGGAGCAATTCACCTTCCTTGACGGCTATACCGTTTTTTTCCATCCCGAAAAGCATATAAAGGGCGAGGGCTTCGTGGGAATAAAAGAGGAAAACGGTATTGTTACGGGAGTTGCCGTGGGAAATCTCGGAAAATATATGTATGACCAGAAAAACAAAACCTTCGGCTATTCCAATTCATATACATGGCAGCAGTGGACGGATATAGACGAAGCTGAGGAATATTTCGACCTATTGCAAATCGGCGACAAGGAAGAAGATATTATGTATGTTCTCGGAAGCTTTATCGGTGAGGTTTATGCAAAGAGAAAATACACACAAAACGGTAACGAAATAACATATTACAGAGTTTATGTTTACGGACTTGAAAATCCCGATGCTCCCGACTATGACCAAAATGACAGCCGTAAAATAGAGCTGACCTTCACAAACGGTATTCTGTCACAGGGGGCTATGTATGACGATGAATATATAGACAAAGAAACCGTTATAACAAAAACGGATGTAAAATAAAAGCTGATAAAGACAAGAAGGGATATATTATGAATAACCGTCTGACAGCAAAAATCAAAAGCATTTTTATAAATATAACATTACTGTGGTCTTGTGCTATGGCAGTCCTGTATATTGCTGTTCTCTTTAACACACCTGTATTCAGCCTGCTCAGCCTTCTGCCTTTAGGCGAGTGGATATGTGAATTTTTAGCAATGGTATTGCTGTTCGGCATATGGGCGGTTCCTGTCCTGTGGCTTATATCTCTGATATTCATAATATTCACCCGCATAAAGCTCAAAGAAAAGAAAATCAAAACAAAAAAAAACCATCGCATTAACAATCATTTTACCTGTACTTCTTGCTGCTTTTATGCTGTTAACCGATTTCCTTGATGTTCTGTCGTAAAATAATCATACAACATAATATACCGATGCTTCTTTTGAGGTATCGGTATATTTTAATTTTGTTCTTGACTTTAAAGTGTATTAGTCATATAATACAGTTGAAAGTGTATTATATGACTAATACAGTTCGGAGGTGTTACGGTTGATTTCCTTTGAGTCTTTTGCGGCAGACTCGGCGCTGCCCGTATATATGCAGATAATCCTTTTCATAAAGAGGGGGCTTGTGGCAGGCACCGTAAAAAACGGTGAAGAGCTGCCGTCCCGAAGATATTTGTCGGCACTTTTAGGACTTAATCCCAATACTGTGCAAAAAGCCTTTGCAATTCTTGAGGAGGAAGGTCTTATAACTTCACGGGCAGGTGCAAAAAGTGTTATAAGCGTTGATTTTCCCACTATAGAAAAAATTAAAAACGATCTGCTTTTTTCTGACATACAAAACATTGTAGCATCTCTCAAGCAAATGGGACTTGATGCCGAAACAGCAGCAAAACTTATAAAAAACAACTGGGAATGAGGTGGAAAAATGAATAAATATTTATCGGTATTTTACTTAGCCGTAAAACAAAGCTTCCGAAAAATTCTCATTCTGTGGCTTATCTCGTTTATCATACAAGGAGCCTTGTGTCTCTTTTCGGCAGTCTCAGCCGACCTGACAGTCACACCCGTTATAACAATAGAAGACTTATTTGATAATGTTTACATTCCTTTGATATTCTGCCTGACTCTTGCCGTTACGGCAGGCTTTCTGACTGTCTCAAAAAAACAGACAGAATCCAAAACTGCGTATACCTTGAGAAGACTTCTTGTCAGGGAAAAATCCGTCTTTTACATACGGACAGCATACAATGCCCTTGTTCTTTTTACATTTTTTATTCTTTCTTTAGTGTTTTATTTCTTCGTGAGCTGTGCTGTAATAAAACAGCTTCCCGAAAATTATTTTTCCTCACAGGCAGTTTATATGTCCCTCTATAATTACAATTTTTTCCACAATCTGTTTGCGGGCAGAGACATATTAAGAATTATAAGAAACATTCTTGTTATATTTTCCATAGCGGCAAACCTTTCGGCTGACAGATTTTTCAGATCCAGAAACAGCATATGGGCAATTTCATATTTTTCCGTGCTGAATGCAGGCAATCTTTTTGCAAAAGGTGCAGATATGAGCAATATTACCGTTGATATTCTTGAAATCACAATATCCGCTGTTTTGATTTTTGCAACCGTCATAGGTGTGCATACAAAGGAGAAGAAATATGAATAATAAAATATATTCTTTTCTGCAAAAAAACTCTCCCGCAGGAAAGAACACGGAAAACCTCCGGATAATTATTATCATCGGCTATATTTTTTGTTCCCTTTCCTCATTCCTGATATTTATTTCTAAATTCGCCTGTGCTCTTGCCAACCTTTATTACTATGACGAAGCGGGAAAAAAATTCATAAGCGAAAAAGGCTATTACGCACTTCTCGATTTTGAAAGCATTATTGAAAACTGCTTTGCTTTCTTTCCTTTATTTTTTGTCATTCTTCTGATAATGGCTGTCGAAAATTACAGATATCACTTTCAGGGGGCAAAAAGCATATATACAATGCTTCGGGTGGGAAGAAAAGAGCTTGCAAAAAGATGTTTGCTTATTCCTGCTCTTACCGTTCTTTTATCGCTTATTTCCATGGCGGTTATATATTTAATCTGTACTGCAATATACATTCTTTTTCTTCCTGAAATCCATTTATAAAACGGAGGTGCAGCAAATGATAAAAATAGAAAATGTTACCAAAAGATACGGTGGAAAAAAAGCTCTTGAAACAGTTTCTCTGGAGCTTCCGAGAGGAGAAATTATAGGTCTTTTCGGTGAAAACGGAGCCGGAAAAACAACTCTTATGAAATGTATTCTGAATTTTATCCGTTTTGACGGTAATATCACTCTTGACGGTGAAAAAATAAGCCGCAAAAACATCGGAAAAATCTCTTTTGCCACAAGCGAGCATTCATTTTTCCCCACACTCACACCAATGGGACACCGTGAGTTTTACAAAGAGCATTTTCCCACCTTTAACGAAAAAAGATTTTCGGGACTGATGGAATTCTTTTCTCTTCCGAAAAACAAACCGCTGAAGACCTTTTCAACAGGACAAAAAAATCAGTTTGAGGTCATTTTAGCTCTTTCACAGGGAGCAGATTACATTCTTATGGATGAGCCCTTTGCAGGCAACGATGTTTTTAACCGTGAGGATTTTTATAAGGTGCTTTCAGGTATTCTTGAGGATAACGAAACCGTGCTTTTATCAACTCACCTTATTGAAGAGGTCTCGGATTTTGTGGGCAGAGCTGTTTTAATCAGCGGCGGAAAAATAATCGGCGACAGATATGTTGACAGTCTTATTGAAGAAAACAAAACCCTTATGTCCTTTATAAAGGAAACTTATAAATATGAAGGAGACAGAGTGAGCAAGGCACTTAATGCAATCACGGGAGAGGAGGAGTAAAAAATGAAAAAAACTCTTGCCTTTTTTACGGTTTTTCTGACATTTGCCGTTTCTCTTACTGCTTTTACGGCAAAAGAAATATATGAGCAGGGAAAAACAGTTGAAATGCGCCTTATACAAGAGGTCGGTCACAAAAGCTATCTCGAAAATATAAATGTTGATATGTCTGTTTCCCATAACGGTATTCTTAATTGGAATATTCGTTTTGCTCCGCTTGGCGAAGTCTCATCAGCACTGAGTTTTCAGAAAACAGGAAAGCCTGTTTACGACTACAGCAATTACGGTATTGATGCTTGGTTTTTCAGCAGTCTTGACCTCTCTTATGTAAACGACGACATAAAACAGGCAAAGGATAGTCTTAAAAGCAAGCTTCAGAATACGGGAGACAAAGAGACTCTCAGCATAAAAATGACGGACTATTTCGATTACTATCCCTTGAAGCCCAATTTATATTTTCCGGATTTTAATATTGCATATTACTATGCCGGCATTGATGACAAGGCGGGCTATTCCTTTGAGGGTATTTCATCCGAAAGAGCTCTGGGCTTTATAAATAAACTGCAGGAGTATATAAAAATTCCGCCGTATGAAGAAGATATAAGAAAAGAAACCGTCGAAAAAATAGAAAACGGATATTCATATTCAACAGATAGCGTAAACACATTTAATTTCAGTTTTCAGAACGCACTTTTTCCCGATATGCTCTATTTCACATTTGATAACCGCATATATCCAACAGAAATCAGAATGGATACCTCTCAAATTGTCGGAGGCTACGGAATTTATTCCGTGCCTTATACGGAAAATGATGTGCTGTACGAGCAGATGAAAACCGAATACACCGTAAAAGAAAACAGCAGTATAGTTTATCTTGACAGTGACACTGAAAAAAATCTGCTTTATTTATGTCTTATCGAAAACGGAAGCTTCATTTTCAGAGTGATTGATGTAAAAACCATGACAGATACCGCTTCACTTGAGCTGTTTTCTTATAAAGAGGGAGACAATATTCATTATATAACCTGTGATGATTTCTTCGTTTTCCATAAAAACAACTATGAACTGAAAATTATAACAAACACCGACAGCTTGTATAAGGAAGCTTTTTCATATACGGTTCCCGAAGAAAACAATTTCGGATGGGAATATTTCCCCTACAACTGTTCATGTGCCTTTGACGGAGAAAGACTTATAATTTTTACCCCAGAAAGAGAATACCACTATGACACACCACACTTTTCTATGACACACGAAATTATAGTTCTGACAGAAAAGGGACTGGGCTATTACGGGAAATGGGAGAATTCGTTGGGAGAAACAATTATGCACAATTCAGGATATTTCAACAAATTAAATTCTCACAAGGTTTTTCTGTCTCAATAAAAAAATCCGACTATAAGAATAAATCAATTTTAAGCACCGACACTTCTTTCTTGGAGGTGTCGGTTTGTATTCTTATCATAACACTATAAAAAAGAGGATAAAAAACGGGGAGCTTCGGGGCTTCAGCTTTGTTTCCGATTACAAAAATATCGGTGAGTGCTTACTGCTTTATTTCAGCACACCGCCCTTTATCCGTCCCGTGAGACCTCACAGATATGAGGAATATATGCCTCTTATTGCTCATTTCCCGAAAGGCTTATAGATCTTCCCTTTATTGACACGGGGAGTTATTTGATATATTATTTAATTAAGAAAAATAAAGGACGGTGCCGGTATGAGTAAATTTTTCAGCGAAATGAATGCAGTAAATCTTACACCCCGACAGAAGCTTGAAAGAAGATATAAAAGCTCACTTTCAAGCCTTCTGCTTATAGCCGCCTTCAGCTCAATAAATCTGGGACTTCTTCTTATGAATTCCGACCGTTATTTCCTTTTCTCTTCATATATACCCTATCTTTTAGGGGATTATGCAATGTTCTTTTCGGGCAGATACCCTGAAGAATATTATTCGGATATCCCCGATATTGAGTTTTTCGGAACACCTGTTTTTGCCGTATTTATTGCGGCGGCTGTGCTGTTCATTCTTTTCTATTTAATCTGCTGGCTTTTTGCAAGAAAAAACAAAGGAGTTTTTCTTGTTTTGGCACTGTCCCTTTTTGTAATTGATACGCTGGTTATGTTTATTGTTGTAGGCTTCTCCCTCGATATGCTTACGGATGTGATTTTTCACATCTGGGCTCTGGTGGCTCTCATATTGGGAGTTTCAGCACATATAAAGCTAAAGGAGCTTCCTGAGGAGACGGAAACGGAAACCGGCTTCCCCGAAGAAGCGACAGATGAAGGCATAGTCCTTGAAAACTCCCCTGTGCTTCGCATTTCTGATCCCGAGGTAAAAGGCAAAACCTTTGTTGAAGCCGATTTCGGCTCTATGCATATCGCCTTTCGCAGAACAAAAAGAGTGAATGAGCTTATTGTAAACGGAAATGTCTATGACGAATATGAGGTGCTTTTTGAAAAGGAGCACTGCCTTTCGGCAAATGTAAACGGACACAGAATTGAAGCGGTTTATGACGGAAAAATTATGTGTTACATAAATGTTGACGGAAAAACCGTTGCTAAAAAAGCGAGACTTATATAAGCGGGGGATTATTTTGAAGCTGCCGAACATCAATAAAAGTGATTTCTTCTATTCCATATTTCCCAAGGTGGCTCTTATTGACAGAGCTTGTGATTTTGAAATAAAAGGACTGGGAATTGATACTGAGCTGACCGCAGGAAAGGAATATACCCTTCGTGTGATACCTCAGGAGGAAAACAATTCCAGTGAGCTTCTCACCTACAGCAACTGGCATAAGTACGGCGGAGTAACAATAAAAGCCGATAAAGACGGAATTCTAAAATTCAGCTACACCCTTAACCGAGAACAAATATACACCTTCCGCCTTGCCGAAAAAAAGGATGACGGAGAATGGAATATACTTTATAATTTCAGGGTTTTCTGTGCAAAGGCCGATTTATTCCGGCGTATTCCCGTAAGAGGCAACACACACTGTCACACATCACCCTCGGTTGACGGCCATGAGGATCCCTTTATTGCCGCGTCCCTTTACAGAAAAGCGGGCTTTGATTATCTTGCAATTACCGACCACCACCTTATTGACGGATCCCTTATTGCAACAAAAGAAGGAAAGAAGCTTTCCGTTGATATGTGCCTTCTCACAGGCGAGGAGGTACATATTCCCGATGCATATATCCATGCGGTAAATATCGGAGCAGAATTTGACGGCAAGGGATTGGATAAATATTATCACGAAAACCGTGAGGAATGTGAAAAAGAGATACGGGCTGTTGCAGAAGCCTTCAGGGACTCACTTCCCGACGGTGTTTTGCCTATGGATTTCGCCTACAGAAAATGGATTGCCGATATGATACATAAAAAAGGCGGTATTGCAGTGCTTGCGCATCCCTTCTGGGAGTGGGAGGCTCACAATACAAGAGATGATGTTTTCCGCTGTTTCGCAAAGGAAAAAATCTATGATGCCGCCGAAATTCTGCACGGACAGGAAAAGGGCTGTCAGGATGCCAATATGCAAGCAGCATTCTGGAATGATTTAAGAGCCGAGGGCATTTATATTTCTCCGCTGGGTGTTGACGATGCCCACAGAAGATATTTCAACTGGGACTATGAATGCTGCTTCAATGAGGTTTATACTGTGGCATTTGTCAAAGAAAATTCTCTTGAAGGTCTGAAGGAAGCTTTTACAAAGGGCTACACCGCGGCAGTGGAAAGCTATGAGGATGCCCCCGAACATGTTATCGCAACATACAGATTAACGAAATTTACACTGTTTTTACTCGAAAACTATTTCCCTTATCACGATGAGCTGTGCTTTATTGAGGGACATTACATGAAGGAGGCATATCTCGGAAGCGAAAAAGCAAGGGGGGTGCTTACTCTTCTGAAGGGACAGACGGAAAATTATTATAAAAACTTCTTCGGCAAGGAATAAACAGGCTATGGAAAATACACTTTATTCAAAAAAGCCCCGAATGATATTGTTTGATGTGGGCGGAACACTTTTTGACGACGGAAAATGCATCCCCCGTGACGGACTCGGTGAATTGAGAAAATATGCCCAAAATCCCTTTGTCACAGATGATGATACCCTTTGCAATTTATGGGAAGAATATCTGAACAGTATCGGAGGGAGTTTTCAGACGGAAGACGGAGTTTCACTTGAAATTCCCCTTTCGGCAATGATTAAATATGTGACCATGACGGCGGGACTTAAATTCAGCATCGACATTTTCTCTCAGGAGGAAATTTTTGACCGCTTTAATTCAGAGAGAAAAATCAAGGACGGTATACCCGAGCTTCTCTCTCTTCTTAAAGAAAAGGGCATACGCACCGCCGTCATCAGCAATAATGCTATGAGCGGCGAAGGTCTCTCTCTGGCAATTAAAAGATGGCTTCCCTCGTCGGAATTTGAGTTTTGCCTCACCTCTGCGGATATTCTTTTTTCAAAGCCCGACAGCTCAATTTTTCTTGCGGCATTAAATTATGCGGAGGTTGACGCGGAAAACTGCTGGTATTGCGGCGACGGAAGGCTTCCCGATGTTGAAGGCTCGGGGAAAGCAGGAATGCTTCCTGTGCTTATAGATGAAAAATCAGAGTTACCACTTTGCTTTAAAAAAGCAGACTGCAAAAAAGAATATATGGTAATAAACCACTGGGCAGAGCTTAAAAAATTTATTTCGGAGATGTAACAAAATGAAAAAATATTTATCGGCATCCATAATGTGTGCAGAGCTTCTTAATATGGAAAAATCAATAAGGGAGCTTGAAAGAGCCGGGATTGATTATCTTCACGTTGACATTATGGACGGAGCCTTCGTTCCCAATATCACACTGGGCTTTGACCTTATAAATGCACTGAAGAAAATCACGGACATTCCCCTTGATATACATATGATGGTAAACGAACCGTCAAAATTCCTTGATATGATGAAGCTTTCCGAAAACGACATTCTGTGCGTGCATTATGAAAGCGAATTACATATAGCACGTACTCTTGAAAGCATAAAAAAAAGGGGAATCAAAGCAGGACTTGCAATAAACCCCGCAACACCCGTTGAGGCTTTCAGATATACAGCGGATCTAATTGATATGGCACTTGTTATGACCGTAAATCCCGGCTTTGCGGGACAAAAGATTGTTCCCTTTGCCGAAAGAAAGGTCAAAGACACAAGGGCATTTCTTGACAGCCTCTCCCATCCCGAAATTCTCATTGAGGTTGACGGCAACATAAGTGCTGAAAACGGCATGAAACTTTCAAAGCAGGGGGCGGATATTTTTGTTCTCGGCACAAGTGCATTATTCCTTAAGGACCGTGACATAAAGGATGCCGCAGACTCCTTAAGAGCAATTTTCTGAGGTGAAAATATGTATAAAAACATAAGAGCCGCCGTTATGGGCAGCATCAATATGGATATTATCCTGTCTGCAGAAAAACTACCCGAGGTGGGAGAAAATGTTCTGGGAAGCACCTATTCCTACGCCTGCGGAGGCAAGGGTGCAAATCAGGCAATAGGGCTCTCACGTCTCGGTGCAAAAACAAAAATGATAGGTAAAGTTGCTGATGACACAAACGGCAACAAGCTTATTGATAATTTAGAAAAAAACGGTGTGGATACCTCGGGCGTCTCAAAAGAGGGCTCATCCACGGGACTTGCCGCAATTCTCATTGACGGCAACGGCAGAAACAGAATTATTGTTTATGAAAGTGCCAATGCCGAAATTATTCCCGAAGAAGCGGCTTCACACACCGACGGCATTGATGTGCTTTTAGTTCAGTTTGAAACAAACGAGCAGGCAGTTATCTCCTGTGTGAATACCGCAATAAATAGAAATATCGTAACGGTGGTTGACTGCGGGCCTGCCAAAAATTTCTCGCTTGAAAAAATGCAGGGAATGACAATTCTCACTCCCAACGAAAACGAAACCGAAGCTCTCACAGGCATTTTCCCCAATGACGAAGAAACTGCACTTGAGGCATCAAGGGTGCTTTTTGACAGAAGCCGTGCAAAATATATTGTTCTCAAATTAGGAGAAAGAGGCTGTTCACTTTTTGACGGAAAAGAAATATGCTTTTTCGCCCCCTATCCCACAAAGGTCCTTGACACCACCGCCGCCGGTGATTCCTTTACCGCCGCACTGGCACTTGAATATGTAAAAAGCAGTGACATAAAGAAAGCCTGTGATATGGGAAACAGAGCAGGAAGCATTGCAGTAAGCCGTGTCGGAGCCCAGTTTTCAATGCCCACGGCGGAAGAATTATTAAAGGTCGGTGAAAAATAATGAAAATTACATTGCTTGGAGATTCCATAAGGCTTATCGGCTACGGAAAGAAAACCGAAGAGCTTTTAGGAAGCGAATTTGAGGTTTTTGAGCCCGAAGATAACTGCAGATTTTCAAAATATATGCTCAGAGGAATTTTTGACTGGGCAAATCAGATGGAGGGCAGCCGCATTGTTCATTTCAACTGCGGTCTGTGGGATATCTGCAATCTCTTCGGTGACGGTACATTTACAACCGAAGCAGAATATATTGAGAATATGTGCCGCATAGCAGATATTCTTCTTTCAAAATACGACAAGGTGATTTTTGCCACAACAACACCCGTCAGCGAAAAAAATATTTATAATAAAAATTCAGACATTGAAAAATTCAATGCCATAATAACTCCTGTTTTTAAAGAAAAAGGAATAATCATCAACGACCTTTATTCCCTTATTGCCTCAGACATTGACCGATATATCAGTGAAGACACCATTCATCTTTCCGGAGAAGGAATAGAAATAGCCGCAATGCAGGTTGCAGAGGTTATAAAGAAGACTGCCGATGAATTAAAGGAATGTCAGGATTATGAATAATAACCTTTCTCAGCAGATAAAAGAAATCAGAGATATTCTCCATAATTCAAGACACGCCGTATTTTTCGGCGGAGCAGGCGTTTCCACGGAAAGCGGAATTCCCGATTTCAGAGGTGCTGCAGGACTTTATAAGGAACAGTCAAATGAATATTTTCTCAGCCGTTCCTGTCTGTATAAAGAGCCTGAAAAGTTTTTTGAGTTTTATCGGAAAAATATGATTTTCCCCGATGCGAAGCCCAACAAAACCCATCTGGCACTGGCACAGCTTGAAGAAAAGGGAATTATAAAGGCAGTTATAACTCAGAATATCGACGGTCTTCACCAAGCGGCAGGCAGTCAAAATGTAATTGAGCTTCACGGCACCACTTCCCGATGCTATTGCACCGACTGCCGAAAAAGCTATGCTCCTTCCTGTATAAATGATGCGACAGGAGTTCCCCGTTGCTCCTGCGGGGGAATTATTCGTCCCGATGTAACGCTTTATGAAGAAAATCTTGACGGCTTTTCTCTTTTTGAGACAAAGAAGCATATTGACAATTCCGATGTGCTTATAGCGGGCGGAACATCACTCAATGTATTCCCCGCCGCAAGCTTTGTAGCAGAATATCAGAAAAAGCATCTCATAATTATAAATCTTTCCCCCACGCCTTATGACCATAAGGCTGAATATGTGATAAATGCAAAGCTTTCAACGGTTTTTGAAGGACTTTTGTAAATAAATATTGAAAGAGGAAGAGACTATGAAGGAAAAGGTTATCACCCCCGAAAAAGCAGAGAAAATAAGACTCCGCAGAGAAAAAGAAATAAAAAAATGGGAGAAGCAGAAGGCTCGTCCCAAGGGGAAATTTTACATACCCTATCTGATTTTCATTATAAGCTTCATATATCTCACAGACGAGGTTGCTTCACAGATCGGCCCTCTGATGAAAACAGAGATTGCAAACGGTCTTTTAGCCTCTTACGGCGAAAGCTCGGTAGGTATTCTTGATACGTTGAGTCTGATTTCAATTCCTTTTTCCATTATCGCAATTTTCTACAAGCCTCTTTCCGATAAATTCGGAAGAAAGAAATTTCTTGTCACAAACACTATGGGGCTGGGAATTGCACTGTTTATCGTGTTCATTTCAGACAATATTCCGCTTTATGTTATCGGCACCTGTATTATTCAGTTTTTCGTTCCTCACGATATGCAGGTGGTTTACATTATGGAATCCGTTCCCCCAAAACACAGAGCAAAGATATATTTTGCAATAAAGAGCTTTGCCACCATGGGAATTATGCTTGTTCCCATTCTGCGAAGAACGCTTATGACAGATATGTCACAGTGGCGAGTTGTTTTCCTTGTTCCTGCAATAATAGGACTTGCATCCTCTCTTGTAGCCCTTCTTTTTGCAAGAGAAACCGATGCCTTTATTGAGTCCCGTCTTCGTTATCTCAGGATGACGGATGAGGAAAGAGAGCAGGAAAAGAAAAGCAAGGCACAGGAAAATGCACAGGGCGGTATTGCCAATGCCCTTAAATTTGTATGGAGCCACAAGCAGCTTCGCTGGCTTTATATTGCAGCGGCTCTCACCAATTTAGGCTATATCGTAACTATGTATTATCAGGTTATCATTTCCTACGGTTATGCGGGACGCTACGGTGAAATTACGGATGAAATACTGAACACCGTCAGTCTCAATGAGGTCACAACCGCACTGCTTCTGTTCCCCGTGGGCAGTGCCGTTCTGCAGTTCTTCGTAGGTATTTTCGGTGACTGGCTTGGCAGAAAAAAGGCATCAATTATTATGTGTATACTCTGCGAAGTCGGATCGTAGCCATGTCGTTCTGTG
>JAZNRX010000124.1:0-31057 GCA_045590915.1 Acutalibacteraceae bacterium
AAAAAACAAATAAATACAGATAATAAACAATAAAGACAGATAATAAGCAATAAAGACAGATAACAAACAATAAAGTCGGAAGACACTTTGTGTCTTTTCCGCTTCGCTCTATAACGCTCGTTTCTTCGAAACATTGCTGAAATTTGTTTGCATTTGTGTAGGATTTTCCTCCGACTTCCGAATTCCGAATTCCGAATTTGCGAAGCATTGTTCCGAATTTGCGAAGCACCGCATTTTATAGGTTCATTCAAAATTTTGTATTTACTTTTACTTTCCGTTGATATATAATTGCTTTGTATATTTAAATAAAGGAAGAATTATGATGACTGATTTTGAAAGATTGGCGGAATTGCTTTTTCCGCATATTGACAAAACTATTGCAGACTATGAGGCAATTTATCCTGCGAGAAAGCTTTCGGAGGGTGCAAAGGTTACCCGTTTTGCTCCCAGCCCCACGGGATATATGCACATAGGAAATATGTTTTCCTGTCTTATAGACCGCCTTGCTGCAGCCACTCCCGACAGTGTTTTCTATCTTCGCATTGAGGACACCGACAAAAAGAGAGAGGTTCACGATGCCATTGATAAGATTATCGAGGGCCTTTCCGCCTTCGGCATTGCTCCCACAGAGGGCATTTCGGGGAAGGACACCGAAAAAGGTGACTACGGCCCCTACAAGCAGAGTCTGAGAAAGAACATTTATCAGGCATTTGCAAAGGAGCTTGTTATAAAAGGCTTTGCCTATCCCTGCTTCTGTACAGAGGAAGACCTTACGGCACTTCGTGAAAATCAGGAAAAAGAAGGTGCAAACCCCGGCTATTACGGAAAATATGCCGCCTGCAGAAGCCTTACGATAGAACAGCAGGAAGAAAAAATCAAGGCAGGCGTTCCCTATACCGTCCGTCTTCGTTCTGACGGCGACGAGGAAAGAAAGATTATTGTTGAGGATCAGATAAAGGGTAAAATCGAAATGCCCGAAAACATTCAGGACCTTGTGCTTCTGAAAACTGACGGCATTCCCACCTATCACTTTGCGCACGCGGTTGACGATCACCTTATGAGAACAACCCACGTTGTACGCGGTGACGAATGGATATCCTCACTCCCCTTACACATTCAGCTTTTCAAGCTTTTAGGCTATAAGCCCCCCAAGTTTGCCCACATCTCCCCCATTATGAAGCTTGACGAGGGCAACAAGAGAAAGCTTTCAAAGAGAAAGGATCCCGAAGCCTCCGTCAGCTTCTATGTTGAGCAGGGCTTCCCCGCAGACGGTGTTATTGAATACCTTATGACACTTGCAAACTCCAACTTTGAGGACTGGAGAAAGGCTAATCCCACTCAGGACAAATATTCCTTCCCCTTCTCCTTTAAGAAAATGAGCTCCTCAGGTGCACTTTTCGACATACTGAAGCTCAACGACATCTGCAAGAATGTTATTTCTCTTATGAGTGCCGAAACCGTTTTCGAAAACACTGTAAACTGGGCAAAGGACTATGACAAGGAGCTTTATGAGCTTTTCACCGAAAATCCCGACTATGCAAAAACAATTCTCAACATTGACCGCGAAACACCCAAGCCCAGAAAGGACATAATCTGCTGGTCTGACGTAAAGGGTTATGTTGAATATTTCTATGACAGTCTCTACAAAAATGAGACCGCACTCCCCGAAAACATAAATCCCGAGGATGCAAAGGCTGTTATTGATGCATATAAGAATGTTTTTGATGTAAACGATGACAAGGACACATGGTTCCAAAAAATAAAAGACCTGTGCGAGCCCTTGGGCTTCACTCCCAATGTCAAGGAATATAAGAAAAACCCCGATGCCTTCAAGGGACACGTGGGCGACGTTTCAACGGTTATCCGTGTTGCAGTGACGGGCAGAACAAACACTCCGGATCTTCACGCTATCCTTGCAGCTCTCGGAAAAGAGAGAGTGCTTGACAGACTTGATGCATTCAAAGCAAAGCTTTAATCAAATTCGGAACAATGCTTTGCAAATTCGGAACAATGCTTTGCAAATTCGGAACAATGCTTTGCAAATTCGGATTTCGGAATTCGGAGGCTTTGCAAATTCGAAATTCCTCATTCCACTCTTCTCACTCCTCACTTTTAATTAATTATTGAAATTACAGTTTACTGAAAGGAAAAAATTTTTATGGCTGAAATTGAGGCTTCTGCTCTTTCGAGCAATTTTATACACGATTTTATTGACGAGGATTTAGCGGCGGGTGTTAATACCCGTGTTCAGACACGCTTCCCTCCCGAGCCTAACGGCTATCTTCACATCGGTCACGCAAAGGCTATATGCATTGACTTTGCAACGGCTGAAAAATACGGAGGTATATGCAATCTCCGTCTTGATGACACAAACCCCTCAAAAGAGGATGTTGAATATGTTGAGTCCATTATGGAAGACATCAAATGGCTTGGCTTCAACTGGGAAAATGTTTACTATGCTTCCGAATATTTCGACTTTATTTACGAATGTGCAATAAAGCTTATTGAGAAAGGAAAGGCATACGTAGATGACCTGACAGCCGACGAAATGAGAGAATACCGCGGTACTCTCACCGAGCCCGGCAAAAACAGTCCCTACCGTGACAGAAGCATTGAAGAAAATCTCCGTCTTTTCAAGGAAATGACCGAGGGCAAATATGAGAACGGTGAAAAGGTGCTTCGTGCAAAGATTGATATGGCTTCTCCCAATCTCAATATGAGAGATCCCGTTATCTACAGAATTATGCACGTTTCCCATCATCAGACAGGGGACAAATGGTGTGTATATCCCATGTATGACTTCGCACATCCCCTTTCCGATGCAAAGGAAAATGTAACCTATTCTCTTTGCTCCCTTGAATTCGAAAACCACAGACCTCTTTATGACTGGTTCATAAAGGAAATCGGCTTCAAAGAGCCTCCCAGACAGATTGAATTTGCCCGTCTTAACATAAACTATTGCATCACCAGCAAAAGAAGAAACATCCGACTTGTTACAGACAAGCTTGTTTCAGGCTGGGACGATCCCAGAATGGCAACAATCTGCGGTATGAGAAGACGCGGCTATCCCGCAAAGGCAATAAGAAGCTTCATTGAAAAGGTAGGCGTTTCCAAGGCATACAGTGTGGTTGATTACGGTCTTCTTGAAAGCTGTGTCAGAGACGAGCTTAATGCCAATGCACCGAGAGTTATGGCAGTTTTAGAGCCTCTCAAGGTTATAATCGACAACTACCCCGAGGGACAGACAGAAAAAATTCTCGTTGACCGCCACCCCGACCACCCCGAAATGGGTAAATCCGAGGTTACCTTCGGCAAGGAAATCTACATTGAAAAAAGCGACTTTATGATTGAGCCGCCCAAAAAGTATTTCAGAATGTTCCCCGGCAACGAGGTACGCTTCAAGGGTGCATATTTCCTTACCTGTACCTCCTATGAAACCGACGAAAACGGTGAAGTTACCTCAATACACTGCACCTATGATCCCGCGACCAAGGGCGGTGACTCCCCCGACGGCAGAAAGGTGAAGGGTACAATCCACTGGGCAGGTGCCGACTCCCTTAAGGCACAGGTCCGCCTTTACGACAAGCTCTTTGATGTTGAGGATCCCGCATCAATTCCCGATGAGGAATTTGTTGATGCCATAAACAAGGACTCCCTTATTGTGCTTGAGGACTGTCTTGTAGAGCCCTGTCTCAAGGATGCAAGGGCTGAAGACTCCTTCCAGTTCGTGAGAAACGGCTATTTTGCAGTTGACAAGGACAGCACTGACGAAAAGCTCATTTTCAACAGAACCGTTCAGCTCAATTCTTCATATAAGAAATAAGAGGTATAAAAAATGAGAACTATCAACAGAATTCTTACTCCCATTCTGGCATTTTGTGTTTTCCCCGTGGCTTTGCTTCTGCCTCTGTTCAGAATTTACATTGCTTCGGGACTTTCCTCATCACAGACAAATCTTCTTGATAACTTCGGGCTCAGTGAATTCATAAGCATTAAGGATATTTACTCCGTATATAAAAACGGTTCTGCAGACTCCATGGGTGTTTTCAAATCTCTGTGGGATGCCTTTGCAAGCGACAAAAAGGAAGAAATAATTGATATGCTTCCCGGTCTTCACTGGGGTGTTATCGCACTTGTTTTCCTTGTTATTGTTCTTCTTGTTGCTCTTGCACTTCTCATCGTTTCCGCCGCAACGAAGAAGCCCTCTTTGACAATATGGCTCTCACTGGGCGGAATTGCAGGCTCACTTATAATGAACACCTGCTTTAATGCATTCGCACGCCCCTTCCTTAACGGTGCATTTAACCTCAACTCAATTCTGGGCAACACAAACCAGCTTTTAGGTGCTCTTTTGGGAAATGTTGCCACCTTCGAATATATGAAGCTGGGACTCGCATACACCGTAATTCTTCTCATATTTATCTGCACCCTTATTTTAGGCATATGTGCGGTTATGGAAAGCAAAAACGAGGACAAATAATATGAACGCTCTTATGAATGTTTTTGATATGTTCTGGAATAAATTTGTGAAGGCGGATGACGATAAAAGAATTGCCACCCTTTCGCTTCCCGAGGGCATAACAGAGATAAACGATATTCAATATACCGAATCGGATAGTGTTTATCACCGATTTGACGTATATTATCCCGAAAACACAACCGAAAAGCTTCCCGTGATAATTGAAATCCACGGCGGCGGCTGGATGTACGGAACAAAGGACCTTAACAAGATATACAGTGAATATCTTGCAAAAAGAGGCTTTGTGGTGTTCAACATAAGCTATCGACTTGTGCCTGAGGTTACAGTAACCGAGCAGCTTCAGGATATTGCCCGTGCCATAAAAAAGGCACAGGAAATGTTCCCATCTCTTCCCTGTGACACCGATAAAATCATTCTCACAGGTGACTCTGCAGGCGGTCAGTTAGCTTCCTTCACTGCCGCACTTTCAGAATCGAAGACTCTTCGCGAGCATTTCGACACCGTTGACCACACACTTCATTTCAGCTGTGTTGTTCTTACCTCTCCCGTGGCATATATGAACGACTCTCTTCCCATGGGACTTTACTGCCGTATGATGTGGGGTGAAAAGGGACTTAAAAGAAGCATGAAAAAATATCTGAACATTGACGAGCTTTTAAGAGAAACACCCTATTTCCCTCCCACGCTTCTCATTACAAGCTCGGGAGACACACTGGCTCACGACCAGACAAGAAGGCTTTATAAGGATATGCTTTCACGCTCAATAGATGCCACACTTTTAGATTTCCCGAAATTCGAGGGAAGAAATCTCCCCCACGTCTTTGCCTGTCTTCTCCCCTACTCAAAAGAGGGAGCACTGTGCATAGACAAATTCTGTGAATTCACAAAAAAATATACGGAGAACTGATATGGCAAACGAAATATTGAAAAATCTCGGCTTTCACCACATAGCACTTCGCTGTGCGGACATTGAAAAAAGCCTTACAATGTATAAGGCTCTCGGTATGACCGAAAAAGTACGCTGGGGTGAAAACGAAAATCTCATCGTTATGCTTGACATCGGAAACGGTGGCATAATAGAGCTTTTCGCAAACGGCGGCGAGCAGTATGCCGAGGAGGGCAAATGGCAACACTTTGCCATGACAACAGATGATGTCACTTTGGCTTTTGACACCGCCCTCAAGGCAGGCTTCACCTCTTTTATCCCCCCGAAAACCGTTGCTCTCGACTCAAGCCCCGAAAAGATGTCCATTACCGTTGCCTTTGTAAAGGGCCCCGACGGTGAACAGGTTGAATTCTTCAAGGCATAAGAAAATACAACAACATTTTATCCGCCGGTTGTTCGCAAGGACACCCGGTGGTTTTTTGATTTGCCATTGAATTTCGGATTATTTCATAGTAAAATAGATTAAAAAAATGAAAGGGAGAATTGATATGGAAACAAAGCTCTTACTGGAAAGAAGAAGCATAAGAAAATATAAGGATCTGCCTGTAGAAGAAGAAAAGCTTGATAAAATTCTTGAAGCGGGTACATTTGCCCCCACGGGAATGAACAGGCAGTCTCCGATTATGGTTGCCGTGAGGGACAAAGAGACAAGGGATTTTCTTGAAAAAGAAAATGCAAAGGTTATGGGCGATGAAACAAGAAAGCCCTTTTACGATGCTCCCGTTGTTATCGTTGTTTTCTATAACCCTGAAATTTACACAAGCTTTGAGGACGGCTGTCTTGTTATGGGAAATCTTATGAATGCAGCCCACTGTGTAGGTCTGGGAAGCTGTTGGATTCACCGTGCAAAAGAGGTTTTTGAGACTCCCGCAGGCAAAAAACTTATGAAAAAATGGGGCGTTCCCGAAGGCTTCATCGGTGTGGGCAACTGTATAATAGGCTATGCAGACGAAACACCCGAAGCAAAACCGAGAAAAGAAGGCTATATAATCAAGGCATAAACGCATTATAAACACAAAATGAAAAGGCGAAAGAGCTTTTACACTCTTTCGCCTTATATTATTGAATTTTATTTAATACAGTCATTTTTCAGACACTGTATTGAATTAATAGTGAGCATCTCCGCATGAGCAGGTTTTGCCTATGCCGAAAATTGAGCAGATATAACGGATTATTGTCCACACAATCTTTGCAAAGATGTTGTGCTGTCTGTGGCAGATGTGTGAGCAGTTCTTTTCTGTTCCGCAACCCTCACAAACGCCGTCCTCGTTGAAGCTGTGAGCGGTTTTGTCTGTCTCTCTGTCTTCGTAGTAATCACAGACGGAGCATTCTCTCTTTTCGAGTCCCTTCGAGGTACAGGTGGGAGCTTCAACAGTTTCCCATTCGCCCATCTTGTGACCTGTTGCACCGATAACTGTCTGTGCCGCTGTTGTGTCACCGCATACAGTACACTTCTTGCCCTCGGTGAGACCTGCTTCGGTACAGGTGGGAGCTGTTGCGGGGATAATTTCTTCCTCATGAGGAAGCTTATCGCCTGTTACAAGAGTTCTGCTGATTTCGTCTCCGCATACACTACAGTAAACAACTTCCTCGTGGTATGCCGCTACCTTACAGGTTGCCTTTATTTCGTTTTCCTTAACCTTTTCACCTGCGGTGTGTCCCTTCTTGGGAACGGTCACGGTTTCCTGAGAAATCTGATTGGAGCATTCACTACAATAAATTGTGCTGACATAGCTTCCCGTTTCTGTACAGCTTGCGGGAATTTCATCTGTTTTCACCTCGGGAATCTGAGAAAATGTTTGTCATTGTATAATATCTTGTAGGATGTCCGGAGAATGCGGAGTTGTCGCCCCACACGGGAGCACCCAAAAGAATTCTGTACTGTGCACTGTCGCCGAAATGCCATTCAACATCAAAATGATAGCCGGCACTCTGGAGAGTTTCGGTAATATCAAGATAAATATGTGAGGGATAGTATACCCTTACATAATCACTGCTGTATGTCCATTGGAACCATCTGTCACCCGTTCCCGACCATGCAGGCGTACCGTATCTGTCACCTGTGGCATAGGTTGAGTCTGTTGCGGGTAAAGCCCTTGCTTCAAGAGGGGATAACATCGAGAAGCAGGATAAAATCATCATAAAGGTTAGTATCACCGATAATGATTTTTTGAGGAATTTTGTCATAGTCTCATCTCCTTTTGTGTAGACAAATTTTTCTTCCTTGTCGGAAAAATCAATTTTTTCTTCCGTACAAGGTCAGTTACAGAAGGTATGCCATATTTCACAAATCATTTCAATATTTTTAAAAGATTTAATACAATTTTAACACAAAAAACCAAATTCCCCATTGAACAAAAATCCGAAAGGATGTATCATAAATTAGCAGTCTTCGAATGCCGATTTATGACAGTGATGTTCATTCCTGCGGATGAGTGATGTTTCTGCTTCACAGAAGTGATGTTGCCCTTCGGGCGTGATGTTCATTCCTGCGGAATGAGTGATGTTTTTGTCTCCGACAAAAGTTGAGGAAGACACTTCGCTCTATATAACGCTCGTTTATTCAAAACATCGTTAAAGCTTGATTGCATTTGTGTTTTGCTTTCTGCGAATTCCGAAATCCGAATTCCGAATTTGCGAAGCATTGTTCCGAAATCCGAATTCCGAATTTGCAAAGCCTCCGACTTTGCAAAGCACTCTCCGCCCTTAGAATTATCAAATAAAACAATGACTTGGAGTTTTTTATGATTACCGGCTTGGTTCCTGTTGCTCACATTTACACTGATTTCCCCGTTAAGTTCGGCATTCCCCGTCAGAGCGGGCTTGTGGAAACGCGTGGGAAAATTATTTTTGAAAAAGAGTTTCGCTCCCCTGATGCCGTAAGAGGACTTGAGGATTTTTCTCATCTGTGGCTTATATGGGAATTTTCCGAAAACCGTGACAAAGAAAAGTCTCTCACCGTCCGTCCGCCGCGGCTCGGGGGCAATAAGCGAATGGGGGTTTTTGCCACCCGTTCTTCCTTTCGTCCCAACAATTTAGGGCTTTCCTGTGTAAAAATCGAAAAAATTGACCTTGAATGTGAAAACGCACCTGTTATCCATGTAACAGGTGCCGATATGCTTGACGGAACTCCCGTATTTGACATAAAGCCCTATCTTCCCTTTACGGACAGCCGTCCCGATGCAAAAGGCGGCTTTGCCGATGAGGTTTTTTCGGACTGTCTGACGGTTTTCTTCGAAAACGGTACTGCAGATATTCTGACAAAGCAAGAAAAAGAAATCCTCACGAAGCTTCTGTCACAGGATCCGAGACCTCACTATCACAGCGACGATGAAAGAATTTACGCCTTCGAATATTCACGCTATAAAATAAAATTCACCGTAAAAGACACTGCTCTTACGGTGAAGGAAATTTCTGTTATTTAACCGCTTCTGCACACTGCTTTTCGGCGGCTTCCGCTTTCTTTTTCTCACTATATGAGAGTGCGAAATAAAGAATGGCGGAGCAAATAAAGGCACCGATAACGGCATAAAGCATATCCGCATTTGTGTCGTATACGGCATTCATATGGGGATAGTTTTTGCCCATACCGAATATTTTTACAAAAAGATAGCGTTCATCCAGAGCATCCATATATCCCTGATTGGTTGAATTGGTAATTGTCCAGTCTGCAATAAACTCCATATTCTCCCACAGTACAATTATCATAAAGGAGAGGCCTGTTCCGCAGAAGGTTTTTATGCCGGGTGTGATTTTTTCATAGCCCTTGAAGGCTTTAAGAAGCTCGGCACCGATAAACACAACCACACCGCCTGCCATTACGTGCATAAACTTGTCATACTCGTGAACCTCGCCGAGAAACTTGAAGCCGTGGCCGAGGAATGAGCCGAGAAGCACGAAAATATCCGCAAGAGTCTGTATTCTGAAGGGGATTTTCGATGTAAAAAGCACCTTCGGGGAAACAAATCTCAACAAGGGTATTGCAAAGGTTGCAAGGGTGTTTATAAGTATGAGATTACGCTGATAGAGAGCCTCACCCCTGACTGTAAACATTATGTATGTTCCTATCATAGCGGCACGAAGCACCCACCATGCAATATATTCAACAATATGCAGCTCATTTTTTAATTCGGAAAATTCAGAAAACAAACGGTTTTTAAGCTTCAATTTTTATACCTCACTTATATATGAATGTTTTTCTCTTAACCAAGACGCAATATTACTCCTACGAACAGGAAAAATCAACAATTATTTCCAATTTGTAATATTTACTTAAAATATGTAACCAAATGTTAAAAAAGACCTTAAAAAACATTAATATCCGCCCGAAAGGAGAGCTTGATATGATAAAAACGGTAAAGGATGCGGGTGCAGACAATCTCACCCCCTCTGTTCCCCAGTATTTCTCATGGATAAACAACACCAATGAGGGCTCCACCGAGGAGCATACTCTCGTCAATCTTGACTTCTTCCGCTATCTTAAGGACACCTACGGCATGGAAATAAAAATCTATGCATGGGATGCGGGAAACTTTGACGGAGCAAGTGAGGGCTATGGCAACACCAAAGGAGAAAAATTCCTTTCCCAATATCCCGACGAATATAACAAGGTTGTTGAAAAGGCACGGGAAATCGGCATAAGAATGGGACTCTGGGGCAGTCCTGACGGCTTCGGTGAAGACGAAGAAACCGAAAGGGAAAGATTTGAATTTTTCGTTCATCTGTGCCGTGACCATAATTTTGCACTTTTCAAGCTTGACGGAGTGTGCGGACAGCTCCGTCCCGAAAAGGCAGGGCTTTTTGCCGAAATGCTGAAAACCTGCCGTAAATATTCACCCGACCTTATTGTGCTTAATCACCGTCTGCAGCTTTTCGAGGCAGAAAAGCACATTACTACATATTTATGGAACGGTGACGAAACTTATGTGGATGTGCTTTCCCACAATAAAAACACCTGTATGCACCACAGAGGCTTTATGTTCGGCAGAGGACACACCCATAATCTTGAAAGGCTTGCTGAGGACCACGGTGTGTGCATATCCTCCTGTATTGACTATTTCGAGGACGAGCTTATTTATCAGGCATTCAACCGTTCTCTCATTCTCGCTCCCGAAACCTACGGCAATCCGTGGCTTATGAGTGACAGTGAGCTTCCCAAATTCGCCCGTGTCTATAATCTTCACCGCAGAAACAGTGATATTTTAGTAAACGGCATACTTTTAGGCGGGGAATACGGAAATTGTGCCTGTTCGAGAGGAACAAATGAAAAAAGATTTATTTCAACGGGCAACAACAGCTGGGAAGAAAAGACTATTAAAATTACCGTAGGTGAAGAAATCGGAATTGATACCCCAAAAAAGCTTCAGGTGAGCCTTCACCACCCTTATGAAAAATATATAGGCGAATTTTCCCTCGGCGATAGCTTTGAAATTACACTTATGCCCTTCAGAGCAACCCTTATAGAAATTGCCGTTCCCGAAAAAGCCGAGCCCGTGCTTAAGGGCTGTGAATATGAAATAATAAAAGAAAAAGCCGACGGCACGCCCGAGGAAATAAAGCTTCTCACCTGTGACGGCAGTGATATTCTTCTTCAAAAAAACGGTGAGGACACCTTCTTTATGAAGGGCACAAAAACGGATATAAAAGAAAAAGCACCCGTAAGGCTGGGCACTCTTGATAACAGGAATGACGGCACTGAAAACTGCGAATTCCTTTATGAAACGGCTATGCTTGCCATAGATAACGACTGTCTTGAAAAGAGAAGCCTTGTGCGTTCGGGAGAAACAAAAATTCCCGAGGTTAAAGCCGCAAGGGATGCCTTTTTCAATCAGAAGCTGTACCGTCTTCGCGGTCTTGAGGCAAAAAATATGTTTGACGGCAAAGAAAACACCTTCTTTGACTCACAGTCCAAAACCTATTGCGACAACAATCTTCGTATTGAAAACGGCTGTCTTCGCGTGGATTTCGGTGAAATTTTTTCTGCCGACAGGGTTGAAATTGAGTTTTTTGAGACTGACACCCCCACAAGAGAGGTTGAAATTCAGTCCGTTCCCCTGATTGCAGAATATTCAGCCGACCTTAAGGAGTGGAAGACCTCGGACACGGTGAAGCTTTCACAAAAGGAAAAATACACAGAGGAAATTATCCGTTTCACAGTTCACACCACCTATTCACTTGAGGGAAGAAAAATGATTTCCTCATATGAAATAAATGATGCCCTCAGATATATCCGTATAGCTCATCCCGTTGACAGAATTTATGCCGTAAGGCTTATAAAGGACGGAAAAGAAACAGAGCTTAAAAATCCCCGTGCCAACAATATGCAGGCACACTACCGCTATAAAAAAACAAGGGCGGTTCACCGGGGTGAATTCACTCTTCCGGACTACACGGGACTTTCACGGCTTGCCGTTGCCGTTGAGGGCGAGCACGGCACAGAGGGCGTATACTGCACCCTTGATATTGACGGTAAATTCATGGGCTTCCCCGAAAGAGCACCTGAATATAAGGCAAACCAATGGGAGCACCGCGTCTGCGACAGCGACAAAAACAACACCTTCTATTTCCCGCTCCCCGACGGACTTGAGGGCAGAAAAGTCAGAATATATGCCCTTTTCTCCGACAAAAGAAAAGCCGACACCTGCAGATGCGATGTCTACCTGACACCAAAACACAGATAGGAGAATTCGGATTTCGGAATTCGGAATTCGGAGGCTTTGCAAGGTCGGAGGGCGGATGCTTCGCAAATTCGGAATTCGGAATTCGGAGACGGCTAAAATCGGACTTTTGTTGAAAAAATGTAATTTTCTCAATTAATCAATTTTCCCGAGCGGTGAATTCCCCCTCGGTAGTTTTTTTAATGCAAAGTGCAAAATGCAAAATTGCGGAATACACTTCGTGTCTTGTTCCGCTCCGCTCTAAACGCTCGTGCCTTCGGCACATTGCTGAAATTTGATTGCATTTGTGTTTTGCTTTCTCCGAATTCCGAAATCCGAATTCCGAATTTGCGAAGCATCCGCCCTTGCGAAATACCAATTATTTATATTGAAATTTCCCTTTTTATATTGTATAATGATTTTGATTATAGATAAAAGGACAGATTTTGATGAAAAAGGCTTATAAATTTTCAGCGTTGCTATTGGCGTTGATTCTTCTTCTGGCTCCTGCGGGCAGTCTTTTCGGGCTTGAAGCCGAGGCGGCAAGCAGTTGGGTTTGCTCATGGGCAACAAGCATTGTTGACTCTGCAATAGAGGTTGCGGCGCTGAATGTTCAGGACATTATTCCCTCAAAAAGCACCATAAGAATTGAATTGAAGGTCACCACAGGCGGTGAGAAGCTGCGCTTCAAGTTTTCAAACGAATACGGCGATGCCGCCATCACCATAAACGAAGCCACCGTTGCAAAGACTGTGGGTGCGGGTAAAGCCAACATTAAGGGTAACACCGCAACAAAAATTACATTCAGCAAGGGAAGCTCCTCCGTTACAATTCCCAAGGGACAGACAGTGTGGTCAGATGCCGTTGAATTCAAAACAGAGGCACTTGATGCTTTAAGCGTCAGCCTTTACTTTGAAAACACCACCTACATCACCTCTGCAGGTCTTTCCAATGCAAGAACATTTTTGGGCCTGCGTTCAATTTTCAAGGAAGAGGTTTCACAGTGCTATTCCTCCGATTTATATATGGCAAGAGAGGTCAACATCGGCTCGGGCACAATAACCTATCACACAACACCCTTCCTTTGCGAAATTGACACTCTTGTTCCCGCAGGCTCAACGGATGTTGCGGTATTCATCGGTGACTCCACCCTTGTTAATGACACATACCTCTATTTTGCAGAGAGACTTGTAAAGTCGGGCGTTAAGAATGTCAGCGTGGTAAATGAAGCCGTCGTCGGCAACAAGCTTCTGAGTGACGGTACGGGAATTATCGGAAATCTCTACGGCGATGCACTTATTGACCGATTTGAAAGAGATGCACTGAATATTTCCGGTGTAAAGTATATTTTCGTAAAAATCGGTCTTAACGATATTCTTCATCAGTTCTCACAGTCAATGGGTGCGGATGTTCCCCATCCCACCGCAAAGGACATCATAAACGGCTATAAGGAGCTTATAAAGAAGGCTCACGCCAAGGGCATTAAGATTTACTTCTTCACAAAGACCTCCTGGAAAGGCTATGAAAGAGAATTCCTCGGTCAGAAAGGCGACATCGTCTGGAACGAGGAAATGCAGGAAATGTGCGACGAGCTTACACGCTGGATAAAGAAAAACATTTATGCAGACGGCTTTATTGACTGCTCCGCCCTTTCAAATCCCGCAGATATGAACGCTCTTTGTCCCTCGTTTACCCCCGACGGAGCACATCTGACGGATATTGCGGCTATTGCTCTTGCAGACCTTATTCCCGCATCCTTTGTGGGCGTTGACAAAAAGATAAAAACTGCGGCAAATATACATAAGGTAGATCCCTATGAGGAGAAAAAACAGATAATCTACGATATGGAGCATCCCACTGAGAAGGAAACCGAGCCCAAGGAGGAAAATACCACAAAGAAGCCCTCCGAAAGCACAACAAAGCCCGAAGCTACCACCACACCTGAGGCTACCACCAAGCCACAGGGCTCATCGGCTCCCTCCACCACAGTTCCCTCACAGGAGACCACCACATTCCCCCAGTACATCCCCCCCGAAACCGTGACCGTACCCGTAATTTCGGATACCAATAAGCCTGCAGGCTCCGTCACTCCCGATTATAATATTTCCGACACAGTACCCGAAACCATAGGCAACGGTGCTCCCATAGCCTTCCTTCTTGTTCTGTTCGGAGTTTTAATCGCGGCAGGTGCCGTTGTGTTCCTCACCGTATCAAGAAAAAAAGAGGAAGAATTTCAATAATTACTTGACGGATAATATTTCTTAAAGTAAACTAAAGTCATAGGCTCAGAGTCTATGACTTTAATTTTTTCTCTCGGGAGGTAAATCTATGAAAATAACCTTTATGGGTGCAGGAAGCACCGTGTTTGCAAAAAATGTTTTAGGTGACGTTTTACTCACCCCCGCACTTCGCGAATGTGAAATTGCTCTTTACGACATTGACGGTCAGCGTCTTGAAGAATCATATATAATGATAAGTGCGCTCAACAAGAATGTAAACGAGTCAAGAGCAGTTGTTACAAAGCATTTAGGCGTTGAAAACAGAAAGGAAGCTTTAAGAGGCGCAAACTTCGTTGTTAATGCAATTCAGGTAGGTCTTTACGATCCCTGCACAATCATTGACTTTGAGGTTCCCAAGAAATACGGTCTTCGTCAGACAATAGCTGACTCCAACGGCATCGGCGGTATTTTCAGAGCACTTCGTACAATTCCCGTATTAAAGGACTTTGCAGACGATATGGCTGAGGTCTGCCCCAATGCATATTTCCTCAACTATACAAATCCCATGGCTCAGCTTGCAGGCTATATGCAGAGATTTACTCCCATCAAGACAGTCGGTCTTTGCCACAGTGTTCAGGGCTGTTCAAGAGGACTTCTGAACGGTCTGGGAATGGAATATAAGGAGCCCATCAGAGAAAAAATTGCCGGTATCAACCATATGGGCTGGCTTCTTGAAATTGAGGATGCAGACGGCAACGACCTCTATCCCGAAATCAGAAAAAGAGCCATTGATGTGTTAAACGGCGACCACACCGACAAGTATGACCTTGTAAGATATGAATATATCCGCCGCTTCGGTCACTATTGCACAGAATCCAGCGAGCACAATGCAGAATATAACAACCTTTTCATTAAAGAAAAATATCCCGAGCTTATCGAAAGATATAACATTCCTCTTGACGAATATCCCCGCCGCTGTATCAATCAGATTGCACGCTGGCAGGATGAAAGAAAGATTTATCTCACTGACGATGTGAAGCACGAAAGAACTCACGAATACGCTTCATACATTATGGAAGCTATCACAACCGACAAGCCCTATAAGATCGGCGGTAACGTAATCAACAACGGTCTTATCGAAAATCTCCCCAGAGAAGCCTGTGTTGAGGTTGCCTGTCTTGTAAACAAATACGGCATCCAGCCCTGCTATCAGGGAAGACTTCCCGAGCAGTTAGCCGCAATGAACAGACTTATGATAAACGTTCATCTGCTTACAATCGAGGCAGCAGTTACTCTTAAGAAGGACGCTATCTATCAGGCGGCGCTTCTCGATCCTCACACCTCCTCCGAGCTTTCAATTGACGAAATCGTAAGCCTTTGCGATGACCTTATAGAGGCTCACGGAAGCTATTTACCCAAGTATAACTAATTAAAATAAAAGGTGATTCCCATGTACAATTTTCCCATAGGTATTATTATAAATTCCTTCAGAACAGACATTCCCACAGCCGTTAAAAAGGCGGCCGAGCTTGGTGCAAAGGGTATTCAGGTTTACTCCACAAGAGGCGAAATGGCTCCCGAAAATCTTTCTCCCGAAAAGAGACGTGAGTTCCTGAAGCTTGTTAAGGACAACGGTCTTGTGATTTCTGCTCTTTGTGGAGATTTGGGCTGCGGCTTCTACCGTCCCGAAATGAATCCCGAGCTTATTGAAAAGTCAAAGAGAATTCTTGACCTTGCAAAAGACCTTGAAACAGACATCGTTACAACTCACATCGGCGTTGTTCCCGAAGACAAGGAGCATCCCCGATTTAAGATTATGCAGGATGCCTGCGGTGAGCTCGCACGCTATGCAGACTCCATAAACGCTCATTTTGCCGTTGAAACAGGCCCCGAAACCTCACTTGTTCTCAAGAGTTTCCTTGATACTCTCGGTTCAACGGGTGTCGGCGTAAACCTTGATCCCGCAAATCTTGTTATGGTAACGGGTGACGACCCTGCAGGTGCAGTTTATAATCTCAAGGACTACATCGTTCACACTCATGCAAAGGACGGTGTTATGCACTATTTCAAGGATCCCGAATTCATCTACGGCATAAAGCACGACGATGCACTTGTCACCGCCCCCTCATTTGAGGAAGTACCTCTCGGCGAAGGCAGTGTGCCCTGGGACAAATACCTTGCCGCACTCGAAGACATCGGCTACAAGGGCTTCCTTACAATCGAAAGAGAAGTAGGCGACGATCCTGCAAGAGACATCAAAAAAGCAGTAGACTTCCTCACAGAAAAAATGAAATAAGAAAGAATCTTACGATTTATCAACCCTCTGCAGCCCTCAATCTTGGGGGCTGCAGCTGTTTCTTGTCATAAGGGAATTCCTCACATCACAAGCAATATCCTGTACAATAAAAAACTCCCGAGCGGAAAATTCACCGCTCGGGGAAACTGATTAATTGAGAAAATTACAAATCTTCAGCAAAAGCTGAAATTTAAAGTTCTCCGAATTCCGAAATCCGAATTCCGAATTTGCAACGCCTCTCTTTACACTCAACGAATGGGGGGAAGAAGCTCAAGCACGGTGTCAATGAACACCTGAAGCTGAGGTGTCATTGCCTTGCCCTTGAGATAGGCAAGCTGTGACCACTGATTGAAGTCACATTCGGGAACATTTATCTTCTTTAACGAGCCCTCTTCAATGCTCTTTCTTACCTCAAACACGGGGAGCATTGTTACATAATTTGAGGTCTTTGTCAGTCGCATAATCGTGTCCGTATTGGCAATTTCTATTGAGGGTGTCACGAAAATATTTCTTTTTGCCAGCTCGTCATCGAAAAGGTATCTGTAGCCCTCACCCTGAGGCATAAGAATAAGTTTTTCTCTTGTTATCTCCTCAAAGGAAACAAAGCTCTTCTCTGCAAGGGGATTTTCGGGGTTTGTTACGAAAATTATGGGTTCGACCTCCTCGCGTACACGCACCCATTCCTTTCTCGGAACCTTATAGTCCAGCATATAACACAAATCCAGCTCGTTTGCTCTGACCTTTGCTTCAATTTCTCTTGCGGAGCCCACAAAAATGCTGAGATTTATGTGGGGATAGCGGCGGTTGAACTCGGGAAAAATGGGAATGAAGCAGGATTTCAGAATTGAGTCAACAAGACCGAAGCGGATTGTACCTCTCATATCCTCGCTTTCGGTTGCAAAATTCTGTGCCTTTTCTATTGCCTCGATAACACAGTTGGCATATTCTATAAAATTCACACCGAACTGTGTCAGCTTTATATTTTTACCTATTCTGTCAAAAAGCGGAACACCCAGCTCCGTTTCAAGCTGCTGCATCTGCACGGTTACGGCAGACTGAGAATATCCGAGAATTGCGGCGGCCTTTGTAAAATTATTCAGCTCCGCAACCTTGAGAAAGGTTTTTAAGTTTCTTACATCCATCTCTTTCACCAATTACCAAAACTTATTGATTTTTTATAATTTATTAATATTTATTATACTATAGCATTTTTCACATACTGTCAATAGTTAGATGTACAGAATTTACAGTAAAAAGTTATTTTTACACAAAATGAAAGCTCATATTTGTGCAGTATTGTTGTGTGCAGTGTGGTAAAATAAGCATATATATCCTACGGAGGCAAAAATTATGAAAAAAATTACAGCTCTTTTACTTGTTATTCTCTCACTTTCTCTACTTCTGTGCTCCTGCTCACAAAGTGAAGCGGCAAAGGCAGTTGATGAAAAAATCAAAAATATAGGCGACGTTGACCTTTCCAAAGGCGAGGCTATTGAAGAGATTTTCAAGGAATATTCTCTTCTTACCGGCAAGGACAAGGAGGATGTCAAAAACTTTGACAAGCTCAGCGAGAAGAAAAACCAGTATGACAGTCTG
Source organism: Acutalibacteraceae bacterium (assembly GCA_045590915.1). Classification (GTDB taxonomy): domain Bacteria; phylum Bacillota; class Clostridia; order Oscillospirales; family Acutalibacteraceae; genus RUG806. The sequence continues at coordinate 18,194 of JAZNRX010000124.1, forward strand.
AAGCTCTATTCCGATGCGGCAGATGCTCTCATTGCATTATACGACAAGAGCCTCAGCGAATACGGCGTGGCATACACTGAAATTGAAGCGGCATTAAATGAGCTTTATGAACGCGGTGCCGATGAAAAGAACGAAATCAAGGCAGAGTATGACAAAATCACCGAAAAGGTAACAGAAAAGCAAAACGAATATAACGAGGTAAAGACGGCGGCTGTAAAATCCGCAGTCACATATGTAAACGGACTTAAAAAGGTTATGGGAATTTCCTCTCTTGAAATCAAGGAAATTGGCTGTATCGCACAGATAAGCGACGGCACCACCTACTATCTTTTTGCCCTTAAATATAATGACGGCACTGCTGACAAGACGGTATATTCCTCTGCCCGCTTTGCCGGCACTCCCTCAATGGAAACCGTAACAAGCTATAAGGACAGCTTCTATTCCGAAAAGGCACTTTCCGACAAAACAAATCCTCTTAAAACAGGAAATATAATTCTTGATATAAATGAAATCACTGCACAGCTGGGCTAAAAAGGGGGAAATTTTATGTCCTGCAAGGTAATAGCACACCGCGGAGCGAACAAAAAGGCTCCGCAGAATACTCTTCCCGCCTTTGTCACCGCCATAAACGAGGGCACTGACGGCTTTGAAACCGACGTTCATCTGTCAAAGGACGGCATACCCGTAATATGCCACAACTATACCATAAATGCCACCTCTGACGGCAGAGGGGAAATTACCTCATACACTCTCGAGGAGCTGAAAAAATTTGATTTCGGCTCATATTTCAGCGTGGATTTCAAGGGCACTCCCCTTCCCACTCTTGATGAATTTCTTGAGGTCACCTCAGAAAGTGACTGTGAGATTATAAACATTGAATTAAAATGCCCGAAGGACAACAACATAACGCATCTTGTTGAACAAACTCTGAAAAGCGTGAAAAAATACGGCTGTCTTGACAGGGTTATAATTTCAAGCTTCTCCCCCAAGGTGCTTTCCACAGTTAAAAAGGTGGATGCACGCTGCCGTACCGCATTTTTATATCCCATAAGCCATCCATCCGTATGCAGAATGATTATCTACCCCTTCTTTATGGTGAAAAAGATTAAGGCGGATATAATCCATCCCGCATCTCTCGTTGTAACAAAGGAGCTTGTTGAAATTGCTCACAATCTGGGAATTCAGGTAAATGTGTGGACTGTAAACGACAGAAAAACCATACTGAAGCTTTTAGACTACGGTGTTGACGGAATTATTACCGACAAGCCTCTTGAAACAAGGGAAATCATCAACGAATATGAAAAAAAGAAGGCAAGAGAAAATGCTTGACACCAAAATGAAAGCCGTCACCTTCAGCTATGATGACGGTGTTACACAGGACAGACGGCTTATTGAAATATTCAACCGCTACGGTCTAAAGGGCACATTCAATATCAACTCCGAACTTCTGGGAAAGGACGGCTGTCTCACATACGGGGGCAAAAGCGTTTCACACAACAAGGTGTCTCCCGACGAGGTGCAAGAGCTTTATAAGGGCCACGAAATTGCGGTTCACACCCTCACTCATCCCCATCTTCCCGCACTTTCCGATGAGGAAATCATAAGACAGGTTGAAAAGGACAGAGAAAACCTCTCCCGCCTTGCCGGCTATGAGGTTGTGGGTATGGCATATCCCGGAGGCGGAGTAAATTTCGATTTAAGGGTTGCCGATATAATTGAAAAAAACACAGGTGTGAAGTATGCAAGAACCACCGTTCACACCTTCGGTTTCGATATTCAGAGGGATTTACTCGTTTTCAACCCCACCGTTCATCACAACGACACAAAAAGGTGCATGGAGCTTATTGATAAATTCCTCGCCCTTGAACCTGAAACCCCGCAGCTTTTATACATCTGGGGACACAGCTATGAATTCGACTTCTGTGACAACTGGGATTTCGCGGAAGAAATGTGCAAAAAGCTTTCGGGAAAGCCCGATATATTCTACGGCACAAATCGGGAATGCTTCGGCTTATAACCAAACAGAAAACAGCACTTATAACCCTTGCTGTAAATTGATGAAAGCGGAAGATAATAAGCAAGATAATAAGCAAGAAACACACGGCATCTGCGAAAAACAGATGCCGTGCTTTTTTCGGGACTTTTTATGAACTTTACTTTCCTAAACGAAGTCATTTAATTAACAGCAGTCTTTTTCTTTTCTGAAAGTTTTGTCATATTTCAGAAAAAATTCGTCAGACCATAAAAGTTTTTTCTCATTTCAGAAAAAACTACGCAATTTTCAAAAGTTTTTTCTCGTTTCAGAAAAAACTTGTTGATTTTTTCAAGCAAAACGGATAATATTTAAAAGGAGACGTATCAAACAACAAATTAAATCTGTTAATGAGGTGGAAATATGATTCCGAGAAAGGAATATGCAAAAAACTTAACCGCACTGAAGGACAAACAGGTAATAAAGGTGATCACAGGAGTTCGAAGATGCGGAAAATCGACATTGTTTGAATTGTTCATAGAGCAGTTAAAAAATGAGGGGGTTTCTGACAAGCAGATAATATCCATAAATCTTGAAGCTCTCGAAAATGCACGACTTCTTGATTACAGAGAATTATACAACCACATAACATCAAAAATTTCCGAGGATTGTAATTATTATATATTCATTGATGAAGTCCAAAAATGCAAGGAATTTGAAAAAGCAATCGACAGTCTGTTTATAAGGAAAAACTGTGATATTTATATCACGGGCTCAAATGCTTATTTATTATCGGGCGAGCTTGCAACCCTCTTGTCCGGAAGATATATACAAATTGATATGCTTCCCTTTTCCTTTAAGGAATACTATGAGGCTGTAAAACAAAACGGCAAAACAAGAAATGAAATATTTGCCCGTTACTTAAAATACGGCTCCTTTCCATATGTTTCATATCTCGGTGAGGACGAAAAAATAACAAATCAATATATTGAAGGTATATATAACACCATTCTTCTGAAGGATGTTGCCACAAGAGAAAAAATCAATGATATTTCCGTTCTTGAGAATGTGCTGAAAACAATCGCTTCAAGCATAGGCAGTCCTGTTTCACCAAAAAAAATAAGCGATACGCTTATCTCGGCAGGAAGAAAAATTTCTCCAAATACTGTTGAAGTATACTTAAGAGCTCTGACCGACAGCTATATCATTTACAACGCATCAAGATATGACATCAAGGGCAGACAGTTTCTCAAAACACTGGGTAAATATTATTTTGTGGACAGCGGCTTGAGAAATCTTATAATAAATCAGTCTGCCGAGGACTTGGGACATATTCTTGAGAACATTATTTATCTTGAGCTGTTGAGAAGAAAAAACCGCGTCAACATCGGAAAACTGGCGGAAAAGGAAGTAGACTTTGTCGCATCTGACATAAACGGGCTTGAATACTATCAGGTCTGTGCAAGTGTGCTTGACGAAAAAACTCTGAAAAGGGAGCTTGCACCCCTTCGGGAAATAAATGACCACTATCCGAAAATACTTCTGACACTTGACGAAATCGGAAACGGTACAAATTATGAGGGAATAAAACAAATAAACATCATCGACTGGCTCCTTGATTATTAAAATGAACACACGGCATCTGCGAAAAACTGACGCCGTGCTTTTTTTGTCAATTCAGAAAGTCTATGTCTTCCGTGATTACATTCCATTCGTGTTTAAGTCTTGCAAAAAGGTTTCTCATAAATCTTACGAGCTTCATAAATATGTTCTCGGTTGCACCCTCGGGCTCCTCACCCTTTCCCATATAGCAGCCGATGTTATTGCTTTCAATTTCGTTTCCGAAAAAGTCGGTTGTCAGACCGTCATCAATTTTCATACCCTTGTCGATAAGAGGAGAATTTATCGCAAGCTCATAGGCTTCAATCAGCTCCTTTGCAGCAAAAACGGGATCGGTATTCTGCGCAAGAGGATCGCACCAGAGACTGAGCGTATTGTAATAGCAGTTGCTCTTATAGGTGTTGCCTGCAGTGATTTCATCTCCCACATCGCAGTTCATGGGAGCTCCGTCTGAGGCTACGAAAATATTGTTTGCAATAAGGGAGTTGGTGAGATGATAGAACTGCATTTCACCGCAGTTGATTATGGTGTTATTGTAGAACTTAAAATTATCCTCACCGTTGCCCGAAGCCAAGGCACTTCTGCCCTTGTTGTCATTTACTGAAAGACAATATCTTACGGTGTTGTTTTTCTGAGGCTCTTTTTTAGCGTTGTTTACAATGAAACGCATATTGTCGTGGGAATAGATATACTGATAGGTGCAGTTATTGGAGTCGGAGTCGAAATCAACGGTCATACCGTCGCCGAAATTCTTCTGTCCTGCAATTTCGCAATACTGAATTGTGCTGTTTTCAGAACCCCAGAACCACATAGCCGCAGTGAAATAGAGAATTTCTCCGTTTTCATCAACGCCCTCACCCTGACAGGTGTTTATGGCTCGGCAGTTGGTTACCAATGCGCCGTCACAGATACCGATTACAACGGCCTCCGCATCCATTTCGTGAAAATAGCAGCCCTCAATAAGCACGCCTGTATTGTAAACGGGATCCTTCTCGGCATCCTCGCCCCAAGGGTTCTGCTGATCATTCCATGAGCCCCATATCATAAAGCCGTTTGCACTGTCATATACCTCGCAATTACGGATTGTCAGGTCATTAACCGCATAACGCGACCTTGCGGGAAGTCCCTTTACCATAACTGCGGCACGGGCAGCGGCGGCACCCCTTGAAAAGTCGTCACGGGAAGTCACCTTACCGTTGGGAAGTCCGAAGAAATATACATTGTCAATAGTGATGCCCACACTTTCGGCATTCAGAGTATCAATCCATATACCGCCGCCGTTTTGTGCGGTTATCTGCAAATTACTGACGGTGATGTATGAGCAGTCAATAATTTTGAAAACCTCTGTGTTTTCATTGGTGTAAAGAAGAGGTCTTTCACCCTCACCGTAGGAGGAAATTGTGAAGGGGGCATCCGCAGTACACTTCATTCCCTCAAGGGTTACGGCACATTCATATTTTCCGCCGGCTCTGAAAAGCACGGTATCTCCCGCCTTCAAGGGCTCGGTGCAGTTAGCAAACCCGTCAAGGTCACGCCACGCTTCATCGGCAGATGTTCCCGCATTGGAATTATCTCCGTCAATGCTGTCAACATAATAGGTGTTTCCCTCCGCGGCAAAGCCCACGGGAGAAAATGCAAAAAGGGAAAGCATCATCACAAGACAAAGAATAATACTTATAAGTTTTTTCATAAATTTACTCCTTTATTATTTTCTTTTTTTACAATAACATATCACAATCTTTATGTCAAACCTTTACAGAAGTTTTTGAAAAAAACTCAAAAAAATATACACATCCGCACAAAAATAATTGACTGGCGTTTTTTGGTGTGTTATCTTAATAATATAATAATTATAAATATTGGAGTGATTATTGATGGCACAGTTAAAAATGTTTTGGATTAATAATAAAAAGGTAGAGCTTCTTCCTCTTCCCGAGGGATATTCTTTTTCCACATACAAAACCGAAGACGACAAGGCGGCTTGGGTTGAATGCTGTAAAAACGGTCTTGTGGGTGATGACACGAAGCCCGAGTTTTTCGACAGCTGCATCTGCGGTGACGAGCATTGCAATCCCTATACAGACTGCTTCTTCCTTGACTTCGAGGGTGAGCATATCGGCACAATAACCGCCATAAATCAGGGCGGCGTGGGTGATATGCATATGGTTGGTATGAAAACCGAGTTCAGAGGCAAGGGACTGGGAAAATACCTCAACAATATGTGTATCTATAAGCTGGCAAACGAGGGTGTCAGCCACATCTATCTCACCACAGACGAGTGGAGAAAGGGTGCAGTAAAGAGCTATCTGACATCCGGCTTCGTTCCCGTGCAGTATGCTATGGGTATGGAGGAGCGTTGGGAAAAGGTGCTTGAGGAATACGGCATTGACAGTGTTGATATGCTTTATGAGGACTGCACACTTTATAAGAAAATATACAGAACAGGTCTTGCAAAAAAGGTTAAAATCGGTGTTGTGGGTGCCCGCCGCGGACAGACAATGCTTGACTATTGCAAGACAGGCTTCAACTGTGAGGTTGTTGCCATTTGTGACAATGCTCCCGATTTTCTCAAAAATGCAAAGGAGAAATACGGTGAAGACGGCATTACATACTATGACAGCTTCGATGAATTCATAAAGCACGATATGGACGGTATTGTCCTTGCAAACTTCGCAAACGAGCACGCTCCCCTTGCAATTAAGGCTATGAAGGCGGGCAAGCACGTTTTAAGCGAGGTTCTTCCCTGTCAGCACCTCAAGGAAGCCGTTGAGCTTATTGAAACAGTCGAGGAAACAGGAAAGATTTATGCATATGCGGAAAACTACTGCTATATGCCCGCTCCCCGTGAAATGAGAACACAGTACAGACGGGGTGACCTCGGTAAATTCGAATACGGTGAGGGCGAATATGTCCACAACTGTGAGCCCGGCTGGCACGGTTATACAAACTGCGATAAAAACCACTGGAGAAACACCATGAGTGCCTTCTATTACTGCACTCATTCCCTTGGCCCTCTGCTTCACATAACAGGTCTTCGTCCCGTAAAGGTATCCGGCTTTGAAATCCCCTTCAACGACAGAATGTACCGTATGGGTGCATACGCGGGTGCCATGGCAGTTGAAATGGTAACTCTTGAAAACGGTGCCGTTCTCAAGAGCGTTCACGGTGTCGGCCCCTCAAGAAACTCCGTATGGTACAGCGTTTACGGTTCAAAGGGCAGACTTGAAAGTGCCAGAGAGGATGCCGAAAACGGCGGTGTAGGAAAGCTTTACGGCAACCTTGACAAAAACGAGGGAGACAACACCTTTGAGGCAAAGGAAATCAACACCGACGATGCATTAAGCACTCTTGCAGAGGAATCGGGACACGGCGGCTCCGACTTCTACACAATGTATCACTTTGTTCAGGCAATCAAGGGCAACCGCAATGCCGAAATAGTTGATGTATATGAAGCTATGGATATGTTCCTCCCCGGTCACTTCGGATATTTAAGTGCAATGAACAACAATCAGAGCTTCGACATTCCCAATCTCCGCGAAAAGTCCGAAAGAGACAAATGGAGAAACGACACAACCTGCACCGTAAAGGAGAAAGCAGGAGACATGTACATCCCCTCATTCTCCAAGGGCAACCCCGAGATACCGGATGAGGTATATGAGACACTGAGGGAAAAGCTTAATAAATAACCAAAAGGAAGTCGGATGCTTCGCAAATTCGGAATTCGGAATTCGGAATTCGGAATTCGGAGGCTTTGCGAGGTCGGAAGTCGGATGCTCCGCAAATTCGGAATTCGGATTTCGGAATTCGGAGGCTTTGCAAGGTCGGAATTAAATTTTCTGTTTATTAATTTAGAAAGGAAGAATTACTATGTACGATTTACTCATTGTCGGCGGTGCTACTTCGGGCTCGTTTTTTGCACGGCGAATGGCTCAGCAGGGCTTTAGTGTTGCGGTGCTTGATGCCTCACCTGAAGAAAAAATCGGCTCAAAGTATGACATTTTCCATATGTGTAAAAGAGATTTTGAAACCTTTGGGCTGCCCTCGGCTTCAAAAGAGGACGGTACGTGGGCATTTGAATTCTCCGAGGGGCTGACCGCCTCACCCTATAACAATTACCCAAAAACCACCTACGACACCGTGGTGGGAATGCATATGCACGAATATGTGCTTAAAATGAACCGTTGGGCAAAGGAAAAGGGTGCCGAATTTATTTACGGTGCAAAGTTCACCGCTCCTATCTTCGAAAACGGCAGAATTGCAGGCGTTAAATATATAAAAGACGGTGAGGAAAAGGAAATTTTTGCCCGTGTTACAGTTGACTGCTCGGGAATGAGTGCCTTTGTCAGAACCTCTCTCCCCGACGGCTACGGAGTGGAAAACTTCTCTCCGGGCGGAAATGATATGTTCTATGTAATTCTCCGCTATGTTAAGCTTCTTAATGAAAAGGACTATCTTCAGGGCTCTTGCGGCTGGCCCTTCTATAAAACATGGATTGCACCCCAGCACGACAGCACAGGTGCAATACTCGGTATCGGAGCCTGCAACAGCTTCGATTATGCCGAGGGTATATATAAGGATTTCGAAAATAACATTCCTCTGCCCGACCACGAAATTCAGTATTTCGAGAGAGGCACAACCCCCTATTGCCGATGCCCCTATTCCTTTGTTGCGGATAACTTTATCGTAACGGGTGATGCCGCCTGTCTCACCAAGCCTCTCAACGGCGAGGGTATCACAAGCAGTATGGTGCATATGGAAATTGCCGCAAAGGTGCTGGGAAAGGCACTGAAAAAGGGAAAAACCCGCAAGGAAGACCTGTGGGAAATCAACACCCTCTACAATAAGGCACAGGGAGCAGACTTCTGTTTTCTTCGCACCGTTCTCACAAAGGCTGTGTGTGCTAAAAAAGAGGAATGGGAATATTTCTTTGAAAATGACATCATTTTCTCCGAGCCTCTCATGAATGCAGTTTCAACAGGTGAGGAAATCCCTCTCACACCCGACATCATAGGCGATATGGTAAAAAATATTGCCAAGGGCGTAAAAAAGGGAGTAATCACAAAAGAAACTCTCAAGGAAGTGGGAACAGGAATTGTCCTCGCAATAAATCTCAAAAACCACTACCTCAGCTTCCCCAAAGCTCCCGATGGATTTGACGCATGGTGCAAAAAGGCTGATAAGCTCTGGAACAAGGTAGGGAAAATGAAGTAATGCTTTACAAATTCGGAATTCGGAGGAATTGAGAGTTCGAAATTCGGACAGGGTGGGGTTTGCAAAGCACATTACAATGCCAACCACAAGTTCCTATATCATTCATTAGATTACAAAAAAAGGAGATTGTGTTATGAAAAGGTTAAGTGTTATTCTTGCTGTTGTTATGTTATTCACTTCTATGCTCCCGATTTTTTCATCGGCTGCTGAAAACGGAGGATTTATTTTACTTTCTGACACAGACGATGCCCGTCTTCTTGCGGCGGGAGATACGCTTTCCCGCTATATGAAGGAAATTACGGGTAAGGTTTTTCCCCTTTCTTCCGACGGTGAGGGTATAAAATTCACTCTCTCCTATGACACTGAGGTTTCTGACAACGGATATGTTATTGAAACAAATGAAAACGAGGTTTCAATCAGAGGCAACGGCACAAGAGGTGTAATTCACGGTGTTTATGCCTTTTTGGAAAAATACTGCGACTGTGATTGGTATACCTCAACCTTCTATTCAATTCCGAAAAATGAGGCTCTCACAATTCCTGCGGGTGAAAAAACCGAATATACGCCCTTCTTCGAATATACGGATACCGACTGGCTCAGCCCCCATGACCTTGAATATTCACTTGCAAACGGTCTCAACGGCAGTACCTACAGAAGCATTCCGGACGAGCTTGGCGGAACAGTTACCTACATTTCCAATTTCTGCCACACTCTTGCAACTCAGTTCTGTGCCGCATCAACCTATTTTGACGAGCATCCCGAATATTTTGCACTCCATATGGGACAAAGAGTTCCCGACCAGCTTTGCCTTACAAATGAAAAAACCTATGAAATTGTACGCGATGAGGTTTTAGCACTTCTTAAAGAAAAGCACAATCCCGATGAATCCGTACAGATAATATCCCTGACACAGCACGACAATCAGAAAATGTGTCAGTGCAGTGAATGTAAAAAAATCGACGATGAAAACGGCTCACATTCAGGCACAATGATAACCTTTGTAAACCGTATTGCAAGGGATGTCAAGGCGGCAGGCTATGAAAATGTTGCCATAGACACCTTCGCATATCAGTATACAAGAAAAGCTCCTTCAAAGGTCACACCCGACGATAATGTTATTGTCCGTCTTTGCACCATTGAATGCTGCTTCTGTCACGCCCTTAATGACAGCTCCTGCGAGGAAAATGTATCTCTTATGAGTGACCTTGCCGACTGGAGCAAAATCTGCAACCGCATTTATGTATGGGACTATACAACCAACTATGCAAACACACTGGGCATCTTCCCCGATTTCGCGGTGCTTCAGAAAAATATTCAGATATTCTACGAAAACAATGCTGTCGGTCTTTACGAAGAAGGCAACTATTATATGGATAGATGCGACGGTGAGTTCGGTGAGCTTCGCTCCTATCTTCTTTCAAAGCTTATGCAGAACCCCTATCTTGACTATGACAAGACGATGAACGAATTTCTTGAAGCATATTACGGTGCAGGCTGGGAAAAAATCCGTGAATTCATTGATATGACCTCGGACAAGCCCGTACCCGATAAGGAGCATCTCTTTATTTATGTTTCCATGACAGAAACTCTCAACTTTACCGATGAAGACATCGAAAAGGCAGATAAGCTCTGGGAGGAAGCAAAAGCACTGGCTTCAACCGAAGCTCACAAAAACAATGTAATAAGAAGTGAAATATGCTGGAGAGTATGGAAGGCATATAATTCCTATAATCCCGCCTACAACAAACAGCTTATTGAGGACATCAAGGCACTGGGCATCACAATGACACATGAGGGCGACAGTAAGGGTCCCGACAACATAAACTTCGCATCCGCAAAAATGAAGAAGTGGGGTAACGAAATTTTATTCCCCCTGTCAATCGGCTTATACGGCATTTGTGTTCTTCTTGCTCTCATTCTTGTCGTTGCCGCTCTTAAAAACAAGCCGAGAAAATATATCTATATTCTTCTCCTCTTACTCATAGGTCTTTTCTTTGAAATCTTCGGATGGCACAGACGTGCATATATTGCATGGGCAGATATTGATGAATATATACTCACCCTTGTTCTCATTGTGCTTCTTTTCGCATTCGGCGGAGCCTTATATGGCACAGGCGTCAAAAAAAGACTTATCTTTGCCGTGGCAGCGGCTGCAATATGGTTTGCATGCTATGAGGCATTTATACTTCTTATAAATAATGTTATTTTCAACTGCTCGGGCAACCATATCGCAATAGGTGCCGCATATACCTTCACAGGCATATATTCAATAGCAATTCTCTCACTTAATCTCAGAAAGCTCATAAAGGAAAGAAAAAAATGATAGAAAAATATTATCTCTCTCCCGAATATTTACACATCGGCTGTGAAAAGCCTGCCGCATACTTCATTCCCTTCGGAAAAGAACAGTGTCCTTGTGAACCCAGAGAAAATTCAGAAAAGCTCACCCTCCTTAACGGCATATGGGACTTTAAGTTCTATAATAATGTCAGGGAGCTTGACATTGAAAATGAAGGCTTCCCGAAAAATGAGGTATGCCCCGATAAAATGCGGGTGCCATTCTGCTGGCAGCTTGATATGAATAAGGGCTATGATGCACCCAACTACATCAATCAGGACTATCCCTATCCCGTGGATCCCCCTCATCTGCCGGATGTCATTCCCTGTGCCTTATACAGAAAGAGCTTTTCCTTCAATAAAAGCACCGACAAGGAATATTATCTCTCCTTTGAGGGTGTATCCTCATGCTTCTATCTGTGGATAAACGGTGTTTTTACAGGCTATTCACAGGTAAGCCACGCCGAAAGCAAATTCAATGTTACAAATAAGCTTATAAACGGAGAAAATACCGTTGAGGCTCTTGTTATCAAGCACTGCGACGGCTCATATATGGAGGATCAGGACTTTTTCCGCCTTTCAGGTATTTTCAGAGACGTATATATTCTTGAAAGAGATAAAAAGCACCTTAAAGATATTCACATTCTTAAAGACTTCGCCGATGATTTTTCACAAGTAAAGCTTTGTGTAAAAACCGAGTTTTCCGAAGACACCGAATTCAACTGGTCTGTTTTCTCACCCGACGGTGAAAAGGTGCTTGAGGGAAAAGCACAGGGAGATTTTTCCTTTAATATCGGAAAGCCTGTTTTATGGAGCAGTGAAATTCCTTTGAGATATGCCCTCGTTTTAGAGTACGGCGAGGAAATAATCCGCTTCCCTCTGGCTCTCATAAAGGCAGAGATAAAGGACAAGTGCTTTTTGGTAAACGGCAAAAAAATTAAATTCTACGGCATAAACCGTCACGACTCTAACTCCGAAACAGGCTATACGGTCACAATGGAGGATATGATAAGAGACCTTCACATCTTAAAGGGTGCAAATGTCAATATGATAAGAACCTCACACTATCCCAACGATCCCCGATTTGTTGACTTGTGCGAAAAGATGGGCTTTATGCTTGTGGATGAAGCCGACTTCGAAAGTCACGGTATGGGATATAATTACGGGGACTGGTATTGGGACTATTGGGCACACCTTGCCGACAATCCCGATTGGGAAAATGCCTGCCTTGACAGAGCCCGCCGTCTTTTTGAAAGAGACAAGAACTGCGGCTGCGTCGTTATGTGGAGTCTCGGCAACGAATCGGGCTGCGGTGAAAGCCACAGAAAAATGGCAAATTGGATAAGAAGCCGCGACAAAAATGCCATTATTCACTATGAAAATGCAAGACTGGAATATGAAACAAGAGTAAACGGCAGAGACTTCAAGGATATTTCAGATGTTGAAAGCCGTATGTATGCCGAGCTTACATATCTTGAGGAATATCTGAACGACGAAAAACAGACAAAGCCCTTCTATTACTGCGAATATGTTTCCGACAAATCCACGGGCGACATTCCGCTTCACTGGAGAGACTTCGAGCATTACGATAATTATACAGGCGGCTGTATCTGGGAATATTGCGACCACGCGGTGAACATCGGCACAAAAGAAAACCCCGGATACCGTTACGGCGGTGACTTCGGAGACTATCCCAACGATAAATATTACTGTGTTGACGGTCT
>JAZNRX010000125.1:0-15982 GCA_045590915.1 Acutalibacteraceae bacterium
AAAAAACCGAACCTCACAACATTGTGAAACTCGGTTTTTCTTAACTTAATGACATTGAGATTGGGGGTAGGGGGTTGATAAATCATAAGATTTTTTCTTATTGTAGAGCGTAGCGGAATAAGACACAAAGTGTCATCCGAAACATTTTCCGAAGGAAAATATATCACTGATGCGAAGTATCAATATCACTGCAAAGCAATATTGCTTTTTTCAAAGTAAAAAATATCACTTTATAATTTGCTGTGCAAATTATGACCTTGTGCATCCTTCAAGGAAGTTTTCTTCTGCAACTCTGCCTTCGGCATTTATGCGGAAGGTTTTTATTTCATTTGCTCCGAAGTCTGCTCTGAAGCCGCAGTCAAGCATATCGCAAACGATATTTGCCCTTGTTTCCTTACCGGAGGTTTCATAGAAACGCATAATTACGTCCCCTGAATTGTCTTCGCAAAGCTTGAATGCAGTCATTATGACATTGTCCTTGTCACAGTAAATAAATCTCTTTGTCTGAGGCTGGTTTCCTCTGTGGTAGCTTTCGGGAACCGTAACGGGACGGACATTGAACAAAGCGGCTTCTTTGGTGATACCGTTCTTTTCGGGAGCTCCGTCGCAAAGGAAAATGCCGTATTCAAAGGTCTGCTTGCCTTCATCAGTAAAGTTGAAATCAGCGGCGGGACGGTGTGAATAGTGGTCTGCAAAAATTACATTTCTGATAAGTGTAATTCTCAGATCATTTCCGGGACAGTCATATGAATATTTGCTGTCATTGAGAATGCCGAGAGTTCTTCTTGTACCGTTATCAAAGGAAATTGCACCCCAACGGAGTGTAGGCTCTTCCTCGCCGTTTGTGGGACGATTTATGAAGCCTGCAGGGATTTCATATGTGTTTTCTGCATTTTCACCGTCAACAGGGAAGCTCATTTTAAGAAGTGTGAACTTCTCCTGCCAGATAGTTTTACATTTAACGCGAAGAATTTTTGAGTCGGAACCCAAGATAAAATCCTGTGAAAGATGTGATTCACCGAATTTGTGCTTAACGCGGATAACCGCACGGGCAGGACCGCATTCAACAAGCTCGATGCTTTCACATTCCATAATGCCTTTTATTTTGTGGAACGTAAATACATTGTGTGCCCATGTGTCTGTTTCGTGGTCGTCAATAACAGTGGGAACCGCAACAGCCTTTTCTGTGCTTGCATAATCAAAGCCTGTTTCCTTATTTATAAGACTTATAATCGTACCTGTCTTATTGTCAAAGCTTGCCTTGATGTATTTATTTTCAATGGTAAGTCCGTTTGCAGTTACATCTGATGAAACTGAATCAGCTTCATCGTTTTCTCTCCACCAGGTAAGCCAGTATGTGCTGTAACCGAGAGCCGGAACCTCTGCTACAAAGCAGGTGTCCATATGAGAATCGTTGGAACGGGAAGAACGGACATTCTGGAAGGGAACATCGTTTCCGTTGCAGTCTGTTACCTTGCTTGATGCATTGTAAGCACGGACAGTTGTTTTTATGTCAAAGGAATGGGGGTTGAACACAACGAGGGGACGGGGGAATTTTCCGCAGTCTTGATTTCTGACCTCTGTGCATACGGGATCTGAAACACCGTCAATCCATGTGTCAATTTTTCTTGCAATACGAAGTACTGCTTCATTGTAAATTTTTGCGGATACGTTCTTTGCGTGTCCCATGGAATCCCTGACATCGTCATATGCTTCCATTATTGAGCAACCGCAGAGAATGTCGTGGAACTGATTGAAGCAAACCTCACGCCAGATAGCCTTGAATTCCTCTGTTTTTGCCTCCATTTTATATTCCTTGTTTGCAACGGTAGAGAATGCCTCTGATGCAAAGAGAGCGTTTTCAGCTTCACGGTTGAGCTTTTTTACCATACTTGTTGCACTGTAACAGCCGCTTGCATGGTGCTGTAATTCATCCTGCCATAAGGGAAGGTCGGGGAACTGCAGTGTGAGTGTTTTGAAATATTCGTCGGGGGAGGAGAACTTCATTTTGTGCCAGCCCTCACGGGACATATTTTCCTTGAGATATTCAATATCTGCTTTTGTCGGGCCGCCGCCGTGGTTTCCCACACCGTAGAACATCATCATTCCGTGACCGTGCTCTTTGATAAGATTTTCTGTGTATTCCATAGCATGATCAAGACTGTTTTTTCCGTTATCTGCATAGCCGTGAGGAAGACGGAAGGTGAGAACCTTTGAGCCGTCCATGCTTTCCCAAAGGAATGTTACGGGGATGTTGGGATTTTCATTGGGGGTAGGTCTCTGGAATACATAGTTTGTCATACCGCCCTTGAAAAGAAGCTGGGGGAGCATGGCGTTGTGACCGAATGAGTCAACATTATATCCTGTTGTACAGATTTTTCCGAATTTTTCATAATAGTAAAGCTGTGAATAAAGTGCCTGACGGGCAAAGGACTCACCCGAAGGCATATTGCAGTCGGGCTGTACCCACCAGCCGTTTACGGGTACCCATCTGCCCTGCTTTACTCTTTCAACTATTTCACCAAACATATCGGGATCAATTTCTTCAACCCACTTATAATATGCGGCAGATGAACAGGTGAATACAAAATCGTTATATTCATTAAGTCTGTCGAGGGCACTTCTGAAGGTCTGGAGAACTTCTCCGCAGCCCTCCTGCCAACGCCACAGCCATATGGGATCAAGGTGTGCATTACCGATAAGATGAACTCTTGATGTATCAGCCATTGTTTAGTCCTCCTCAATAAGTCCGTAGTATTTTCCGAGCCAGTATGCGAATGTATAGATGTATGCACTTTCAACCTGATAGCAGTCTCTGCCGCCCTCATTGTCTCTGTATGCATAGGGATTTCTGTCATATTTTGAAATGGGGAATTCATCGGGAGAAAGTCTCCATGATGCTTCCTTTTCACCGCCCAGTCTTGTTCTGCAGGGAACGTCAAAACGGGAGGAAAGCCCTACTGATGTGACAAGTCTTGTAATGCCTACGCGTCTGAACCAGTCAGCGAGGGCATCGGTGTCTATTTCATCCTCGGGACAGGAAAGCATAAACGGAATATCATATGCGGGATTATGCTCTCTTCTGAAGGTGCCGTTCCAGCCTCTGTAGCCCTTTTTATAAAGCTCTTTCAGTTCTTTGTTGTCCTCAAGGGTGATGAGAAGCCAATATGCACTTGTTGCAAGCATATTGTCACCGTACATAAGACCTTCAACATCCTCTCCGCCCTCAAGAAGTGCGGAAATGTGGAAGCGTTCCTTGTGAAGTGCCGTTAGTCTTGCATAGCCTTCTTCGTTTACGAGCTTGTTGTAGGTTTCTTCCCAAAGTCCTTTTTCGCCTGTGATGTGCATTGTAACCCTGAGATACATAAGAAGCTCGGTAGCATTAAGGCAACCGTCAGACCAGCCCAGGAGTGTCTGAAAATAGGCTTTACTCCATTTTGCCCAGGTAGTCGGCTTTCCTGTTGATGTTTCGTGGAATTCAAAGCCGTGGTCAATTATGTGCTTCATTGTATTTTTAGCGGCGGCTTTTACAATCTCGTCAAGCTCCTTGTCTTCTTCTCCCATAATTTCGTGGAAGAAATACATGAAAAGATAGTGAAGTGTGATTTCGTCGGAGCTTGTATCTCCTTTATATACAATGCCGTCATCGGAATATCCGAGGTCTTTATAGAGGTGGGAAAGCCTTTCCGGTACATGAGCACCTGCATAAATTTCTTTGCCGGCAATACCTCTTTGTTTAGCACCGGTTGTAGGGAGAACAACTGCCTTATCTCCCATCTTTTTATAAAATAAACCGTCGTCGGGTACGGGCTCTGTTGGTACCATATATGTTCTTGCAACGAAACCGTCACCTCTGCCGGTTATATACATAAGAAGCTGACAGGCCTCGGATGCCCGTATCGCACTGTTTTTTGCTTTGATTGTTCTTTCGTCATCCGCACCGTACTTCTTTTTGTATACAGCATATTTGCAAAGCTCACCGATAGCAAAACCGCATGTGAATGTACCGGAGTTATCGGAATGACCGTAGGGAACAACAGAGGAAAGCTCTCTGGGGACAGTGAGACTTCTCTGTGTACACATGCCGCGTCTTGAAACATATTTTTCGGTTTCTTCGGTAAGTCTTAATGCTTTTTCTTCTGCGGATATTTCGTTCAGCACGATGTTTGTGACACCGCTTGCGGTGAGAACCCACACGCTCTCTTTTTCTCCGTCTTCAACAAAAATCGCTTTAACATCATTATCGGGCAGATCTCTTGTTGCAGAGAAAAACTGAACCTTGTCAACATCATACTGTGCATTTTCGTCATATCTTGTGAGACCGTTTGCGGCACCCATCCACAAAGCCTTTTCGGATTTTGCAAAACAGGTATAGTCTTTTTTTCTTGAGGGAAGCGGATATAAAACATCTGAAAGGTCAGGTGCCCCGCTTTTTACAGACAAAAGTGCCTTCGGAACCGCACTGTCATATTTACCGTAAATTTTTATTTCACGAGCCAATGTACTTTTAAGTTTAATGGATTTCATAATATTCCCCTTTATATACATAGTCAATTAATTTTACTATTTTTCACACTAAATTGCAAGTAATACTTGTGCAGAATATAAAAAAGTTGTAAAATGGTTTCAGATAAAATATTTTATTGCCGTAATAAATTTTTTCACATTTCAGACGGTAAGTTTCGCTTTTTTTGTAAGAGGATATTATGAGAGAAGAATATTCAAGAACAGCAATGCTTCTCGGAGAAGAGGCAGTTGGCAAAATCAATAATTCAGGGGTTATAGTTTTCGGTTTGGGCGGTGTCGGCGGGTATACTGTTGAAGCACTTGCTCGCGGGGGAGTGGGAGAGCTGACGCTTGTTGACGGAGATAGGGTTTCTCTTTCCAATATAAACCGACAGATTTATGCACTTCATTCCACAGTGGGAAAAAATAAAACCGATGCGGCAAAAGACAGAGTCCTTGACATCAATCCCGATTGTTCCGTCAGTGTTATAACCGACTTTGTAACAAAAGAAAATATAGACAGCTTTTTTGATAAAAAATACGATTTTTGTGTTGATGCCATTGATGACACCAATGCGAAAACTGCAATAGCCTTAAAATGCGAAGAGCTCGGAATTCCTCTTATTGCTTCTATGGGGACGGGTGCAAAGCTTTCCGGTGAGTTTTTTAAGATAGCTGACATAAATCAGACGGAATACTGTCCTCTTTGTCGGGTTATGAGAAAAAAATATCGGGATGCAGGACTTAAAAAAGTAACGGTGCTTTATTCTCCCGAGCTTCCCGTGAAACCGCAATATATTCCCGATAATGAGGACGAAAAACGCCTACCCCCCTCAAGTATCAGCTTCATTCCCTCACAGGCAGGACTTCGGATTGCAGAATATGTAATAAAAGAACTGATAAAGAAAGAAAACGACCGTTAGCCGAGTGTCCTTAAGAACACTCGGCAGTTTTATTCGCCATACGGCGAGTGATATTGCTTCGCAGTTTTATTGCGCGTTGCACAGTGCTATTGTTCTTCGGACAGTTTTATGCGAATAAAATACCACTGAAGCCGTAAGGCTTCAATATCACAAAAATATCACTGCAAATTTTAATTTGCAATATCACCTATACACACCGAAGAAAATATTTTCACTTTTGTATTATTATTTTTAAATGATATAAGCTACTATGACACTTTCAAACTGAAAGTGTAACCTTTTGTATAAGAAAATTGGGAGAACTTCATTGCAAAGTGTCTCCCAATAATTTTTTCTGCTTTTAACAACCCAGTCGCTTTTCAGCGGTCGGTTTTTGTTATGATGCCTGTTCGGTTAATTTTGCTTCAGGCGGTGAGCTTTTTGATTTCTTCTCTGAGATTTTCTGAATCACTATAATAAGTGCTACTATAGCAATACCTGCAATGTCTGTTATCGTTTCGGGAACAATAAGCATCAGACCGCCTGCAAGAGAGAGAAGTCTCTGCCACAAGGGAAGCTTCTTGAACATATATCCTTCCATGCCTGCCGCAACCGCATAAATGCCGATGAGTGATGTTATGATGATTGAAATAACATCAAACACTCCTGCGTCAATAAAGAGCATTTTCGGGTTATATGCGAACATATAGGGAATAATGAAAGCCGCAATAGCAAGTCGCGTTGCCGTAACACCTGTCTTCAGCGGATTTGATTTTGCAATAGCCGAGCCTGCATATGCCGCAAGAGCAACAGGAGGTGTGATGTCTGCCACAATTCCGAAGTAGAAAACAAACATATGGGCGGCAAGTGCGGGAATTCCCATCTTGATAAGAATGGGAGCAGTGATTGTTGCCATAATAACATAGTTTGCAGTGGTGGGAACACCCATTCCCAGAACAATACAGCAAAGCATTGTAAGGAAAAGAGCAAGGAACATACTGTTCTGTGCGATGGGAACAAGTGTGTTAAGAAGAAGCTGACCGAGGGCGGTCATTGTAACAACACCTGAAATGAGGCCTGCCATACCGCATGCAACTGCAACACCGATGGTGTTCTTTGCACCGCTGTGAAGTGAATCAACAATAACGGCAGGAGTGAGTGTAGCATTTTTCTTTGCGAGGAAGGAAAGAGCTACACAGGAAACCATACCTGCAAAAACAGCCTTTGTCATCATCTGATTTCCGAAGGGAAGCCATAAGCCCAATGTTACTGCAACGGGAATAACGGGAAGTAAAAGATTTTTTGCATCCTTTGCTCCGGCAGTTCTGTTGAAAAGATTTTTGATTGTGCTTACGGGGATAAGGCTGACAATAAGAGCTGCTAAAATTGCAAAGCAAGCGGAAACACCTGCACTGTAGTAATTCATACAGATAACGAGAACCACTATAGGTAAAAGAAGATATCCGTTGCTCACAATAAGCTTGAAGAAATTGGGAATAGCATCCTTGGGAAGTCCCTTAAGGCCTAATTTCTTTGCTTCAAAGTGAATCATAAGGAAAATGCCTGTGAAATAAAGAGTTGCAGGGAGAATTGCCGTTACAGCAATGGTGGCATAAGGAACACCCGTGATTTCAGCCATAAGGAATGCCGCCGCACCCATAATGGGAGGCATTATCTGTCCGCCCGTTGATGCCGCCGCTTCAACCGCTGCCGCAAAATGAGGCTGATAGCCTGTCTTTTTCATAAGCGGAATGGTAATTGAACCGCTTCCGACTGTGTTTGCAACGGATGAGCCTGAATACATACCCTCAAGAGCACTTGAAATAACGGCAACCTTTGCGGGACCGCCTACGGCACTGCCTGCAACGGAGTTTGCAAGGTCAACGAAGAATGTGCCGATGCCTGTTTTTTCAAGGAGTGCACCGAGAATTATGAACAGCACGATGAATGTGGTACATACATAAACGGGAGTTGAGAAAAGTCCGTTTGCAACATCATAGAAAAGTCCGTATGCAAGGTTTCTCAGAGCCTTGTCGGGATTTTCCGTAAAGCATTTTATTGCGGCATATACTATAAATGCACCTGCAACAAAAATAATGGGAAGTCCGACTGCACGCCGTACCAGCTCAATAAGTAAAATTATTGCAAGAAAGGCAATAACTATCTGAAGGGTACCTATTCTTCGTGACATCATTACGATTTCTTCCTGCATGATTGTATAATAGAGGAAGCACGATGCACCTGCAAGGCCTAAGAATATGTCGTATACGGGAACATAGTTTATTTTTTTTGTCTGTGCCTTGTAAGCGGGGAAAATTAGATAACCTACAAACATAATAAATGCCATAAAGGTTGTAAGCTTTGTATATTTTGTGGCATTCGGGAAAAGCAGAGCCATTGAAATCATATAGACACTGAAGGAGCAGAGAAGACCTGTTATAACACCTTTTCTCCAGCCTGTGAAAATTCTTGTATTACTTTCACGGTCAAATTCCTGCATTATTTTATCAGAGTCAACAACTTCATCATCATTGATTAAATTAGCAGTATTCTCGTTCACTGATTTTTCCCCTTTCTTTTTTATTTTCTCTGAATTTGATTAAAAGAATGTGCCGCAATTTATGAAAACTGCGGCACAGATATTACCGATTTGTTAAAACTGATTAAGCAACAGTTGTTTCTTCAGCAGCAACTGTTGTTTCCTCTGCGGTTGTATCTTCAACTGCAAGAGTTGTTTCTTCAGCGGTTGTTTCTTCAGTGGCAACCTCAACTATGCCTTTTTCAACATAGTACTTGAGTGCACCGGGATGAAGGGGAACATCACCAATACCGTTAACGGTTGTGTTGATGTCCATCTGAGCAGCCTTTGCATGGCAGGTTGCCATGTCAGCATTTTCCCAGAGGTTCTTTGTGATTTCGTAAGCCTGTGCTTCGCTCATTTCGTTTGTTACAACGTAAGTAGCCATAATAGCAACTGTGTTTACTGTTTCAGCTACGAAAGAATAGTCAGCGCTTGTCATTTCATACTTGGTATAGAAGGGGTAGTCGTTCATAAGCTTAGCGATAACATCTTCGCCAAGGTCAACAACAACAACGTTTGTGGATGTTGCAAGCTCTGTGATAGCAGTTGTGGGAGTACCTGCTGTGATGAAAGCAGCATCAATTGTGCCGTCCTTAAGCTGAGTAGCACTGTCACTGAAGGAAGCGAATGTAGCCTTGATGTCTGTCTCATAGTCAAGTCCTGCTGCTGCAAGAATCTGAGTAGCGTTGTAGAAAACGCCTGAGCCTGCGTCACCGATAGCAACGTTCTTGCCCCTAAGGTCAGCAACTGTCTTGATGCCTGAAGCTTCAGTAGCAATAAGCTGGCAAACCTCGGGATAGATGCAAGCGATAGCTGAGAAGGTCTTGATGGGAGAAGCGAAGCCGTTAGTTCCGTTATAAGCATAGTTCATAACGTCGTTCTGAACTGTAGCCATATGGTAGTCACCGTCATCAATGCCTTCAATGTTAGCCTGAGAACCGCCTGTTGATACTACTTCAAAAGCGTATGCATCAGTTCTGAGAAGCTGTGTTGAAGCACCTGCGAAAGCATAGTATGTGCCTGTTGTTCCGCCTGTACCAACTTTGATTGTTGAGAATGTTGTGTCGCCGTAAACTACGTCTGCAGCGGCTGTTGTCTCTTCACCGTTGAGAGTTGTTTCTGTTGTATCGTTACCGCCGCAAGCAGCAAAGCATACTACACAGAAAGTGAGTGCGAGAAGAATAGCAATTAATTTCTTCATTTTGTTTGACCTCTTTTCTTTTATTTACTAAAAATATTAGTCCCGTACATCATATCACAAGAAAAGACTTGTAGCAAATACAAATAATTGTATAACCCCTATAAATAAAATTTATAGGTTTTTGAAAAGTATAATTTTTTGATTAAGTGTACTGCCGATACAAAAATGCTTGTATTTGTTCGTAATGTCCTGTATAATAGTTGTATATATAAAAGGGAAGGAGAGCTTTTATGTTTGACGGAATGGATTATGTCTACGAGGTATATCTTGAAAGAAGCTTTTCGGGTGCGGCAAAAAAGCTTTTTGTTTCTCAGCCGGCTCTTTCATCATCCGTAAAAAAGGTTGAAAAACAGCTGGGTATTACAATTTTCGACCGAAGCACCAATCCCATATCTCTCACTCAGGCAGGAAGGGTTTATATTGAAGCCATAGAGCAGATGAGAGCATTACAGCATAATATGCTCAATCAGCTCAATGACCTTTCCGAAATGAAAAGCGGCAGTGTTATCGTCAGTGCGGAGAATTTTATATCCTCATTTATTCTTCCTGACATTATAATTGAGTTTATGAACAGCTACAGCGGCATTACCGTTGAGCTTGTTGAGTCTCATTCCCACGACCTGAAAAATCAGCTTCTCGAAGAGAAGGTTGATATTCTTGTCGCTCACGATTTTGATCCCGAGCTTTTCATTTCCTTTCCTCTTGCCGATGAAACACTTCTTCTTGCGGTGCCGGCAGGCTATGCGGTGAATGAAAGATTTTCAGATAAGAAACTGACGGACGAGGATGTAAAGAATAAAAAATATCTTGACAGGGATTGTCCCACGATCGACCTTTCGGAATTTTCGAATGAGGATTTTCTTGTACTGAAGAAGGGTAACGATATGTATACAAGAACTATGCAGCTATGTGAAAATGCAGGCTTTGTTCCCAAGGTCAAGATATATCCCGACCAGCTTCTGACGGCTTACAATATGACAAGAGCTGGACTTGGTGTAACCATTGTGACAGACAACCTTTTAAGAGCCGAAAGAGGAGTTTCAAAATGTGTTTTTTATAAGCTTTCGGGTGATAACACCAGAAGAAAGCTTGCAATGGGCTACAAGAAAAAGCGTTATCCCTCAAGGGCTATGGAGGCCTTTGTTCAGTGTGCAAAACAAGTATATGACAGAAAGTGAGTACTGTATATGACAAAGAAAAGACATTGGCTTAAGGGTGATTTTCACCTTCACACATGTAATTCCGACGGACATTATAAGCCCGAGGAGCTTTATGATATGCTTTTTGAACTCGGTATGGATTTTGCATTTATTACCGACCATAATGTAAACACTCCGGGAATGAAGTCTTTCAATCACCGCGGAGTTGCAATTTTTCCGGGAATGGAAATTTCGGGAAATCTCGGTCATGTAAATATTTTCGGTGAGGGGCTTCCTTTTGAAAGAATAGAAAGACCGAATACCCCCGAGGAATATTATTCACTTGTTGATAAGGCAAGAGAATGCGGCGCTCATATAAGCGTCAACCATCCCTTTGACAGAAAGCTTTCGTGGAGAATTGACCGCGATACCTTTAAGATGAATTCCGTTGAACTGTGGAATTCACCTATGCACACCGATAATGTATACTGTATGGATTGGTGGACAAAAAAGCTTCTGAACGGTGAATTTATTCCCGCTGTGGGCGGCAGTGACTATCATCAGGATTATGTTGTCACAAAACTTCTTTGTGTTCCAACAACATATGTCTGCAGTGAGTCCAATGAAATTGAGGATATTCTTGCCGCTGTAAAACGGGGCAATATAACCGTTACCAATTCTTCAAAATCTCCCGTGATTTATATTTCCTCCGGTGATGCCGTCTGCGGTGACACGGTGGATTTCAGCGAAAACAAAACTGTCAGAGTTCAGCTTTCACAGCTCAAAAAGGGACAGACCTTGCGTGTTTACAATAATGAAAAGATAATATACGAGCTTAAGGCAGAGCATACCGTAAAGGATATTGATGAGGAAATATCTGTGAAGGAAAAAGGCTATGTCAGAGCAGATGTCAGATTTGCTTTTCCGAAGCTTGTTGAAAAGGGCTATGTGAAATTAGCAGGCTCTGTGTTCGGAATGCACGATGAGGGTGAGCCCGTGCCGGATATGATATACAGCTTTACAAATCCCATTTTTTTTGAATGATTTTTTATACATATGATGAAACACCGCAGTGCCCATGTGAAGACACTGCGGTGTTGTTTTTTTGTTATTTGTTATCAGCCTGCAATAAGGTCGAAGAGCATTTTGATGTATGTGCCCAGCATTTCGGCAATTGCAGTTAAAAGATTTACGGGATAGTTAATGATTGTTGCCGCAAGAGACTGGTCAAGGTCTGAAGGCTCTGCCTTGCCGCCTTCCTCCTTTATAATGCCGTATGTGTCAATAAGCTCGGTTTCGTTTGTTGTTTCATTGACAATATATGCTTTATAAGTGAGCTTGCCGCCGTCAATTTCAGTAACACAGAAGCAGCCGCCCCAATCTCTTGTGGAAACTGCCTTTTCTGCCACATCAAGAATGGGCTTCATGGCATCTTCATTTACCACATATCTCTTTGTTCCGGCTGTGGAGGGAAGAATATGAACCGTGCCCTCGGGATTTACTGCATATGTGATGCTTTCACCGTTAACGGTTTCTGTTACATATTCAACATTTTCAACTGCGGCATCGTTATAAACCTGTGTGGTTCTGAGGTACATATGGTCGTGACCTGCATAAACAACGTCAATATCAAGCTCGTCGATTATGGGAAGGAGAACATTTCTCATTATAACAGTGTCAGGCTTGTTGATGTTTTTGCCTGCCGAATAAAGTGCACGGTGCATCATGATGAACTTCCATGTTGCATCAGAGGACTTCATATCATTGATGAGCCAGTTTCTCTGAGCCTGTGTCATGGGATACATATCGTTTGTGTTGAGCACGGCAATGTGAGCGTTGCCGTAATCAAAAGAATAGTATACACCCTCAACGGACTGATTGTCGCTTTCATCAAGTGCAAACATATTTCTGAATACATTGGTATTGAATTTATTAGTTATGTTACCGTCGTGGTTACCTGCAACGGGCACCTGTGTATAATGGTTGTTTGCAAATGCAAAATTGGTAAAATACCAATCCCATTCCTCGTTTGTGTTGTCGTTTACATAGTCACCGAGGCTTGCGATGAAAGCAGCTTCGGGAGCAGCTGCAACAGCACCCTTGAGAGAAAGAGAGGCTTCTCTGAAGTTTTCGTCACTGCTTGCCTGAACATCGGCAATAGTAATAAAATAAAACTTGCTGTCTTTATCATCCGTTATGAATGTACAGATCTCGCCCCAGAGATTTTTTTCCTTGTCGCCGACTCTGTATGTGTAGGAAGCACCTGCCTCAAGGTCATTTACATAGACCTTATGTATGTACTGTTCTCTGAATTTATCGGTTGTTCCGGAATATTCCTTTGCATTGGAGAAGCTTCCGTCAAATTCGGTCGTTTTTACTATCTGAAGGTCAGAATTTCCGTCTTCATATGTATACCAGCTGAAGCCTCTTGATGAAGCACCGTCTTCAACCATTACGCAGGAAATTCTTTTTACCTCGTCGGCAGAAGCTCCGACGGCGAATGTGCCGAAAAGCATTAATACTGCAAGGATGTAGGCAATTACTCTTTTAATTTTCATTTTTCGTTTTCCTCCCGTAGTTTATTCAGAGAGAGTATACCATTCGCTGCCAAAAAAGTCAAATTTAATTTTTTAGTGGCGTAAAAGACACCCTTTTGTTTATTTTGCACAAAATTACAAAAAATATTGTAACAGGCGTTCTAACAAAATAGTCAAAATTCTTCTTGAAATTACAGGATTTGTTTGGTAAAATTACATTTGGGGGTGTATAACCTTGACTATAAAAAAAGAAAATACGTCCGATATTCCCGTATATCTTTTTAAGCAGGGCAGAAATTGCCGTGCCTATGAATTTTTCGGCTCTCATCTGACAAAAAATGGTGCCGTTTTCAGAGTGTGGGCACCCGAAGCCGTAAGCGTTTCGGTTGTCGGTGAGTTTAACGGCTGGAACGGTGAAGACTGTAAAATGGACAGAATTGCCGACGGAATATGGGAAAAGGAAATTGAGGGCATAAAGGAATTTGATGCCTATAAATACCTCATTGTCGGAAGAGACGGAAAAGAGAGAATGAAGGCAGATCCCTATGCCTTCCATTCCGAAACCCGCCCTGCCAATGCTTCAAAGGTATATGAGCTTGACGGCTATTGCTGGGGGGACGAAAAATATCTGCAGCAGGTGTATAAGAGGAATATATACGCGTCGCCTGTGAATATTTATGAGCTTCACGCAGGCTCGTGGAAAACCTATCCCGACGGTGAGCCTTATTCCTACAGAAAGCTTGCAGATGAGCTGGTGCCCTATCTCAAAGAGATGTCCTATACACACGTTGAACTTATGCCCGTGCTCGAACATCCCTTTGACGGAAGCTGGGGGTATCAGGTGACAGGATATTTTGCTGTTACATCCCGTTACGGAACGCCTCACGATTTTATGTATTTCGTGGATACTCTGCATAAAGCAGGAATAGGTGTTATTCTGGACTGGGTGCCTGCCCATTTTCCCAAGGATGCCCACGGACTCTATGAATTTGACGGCTCGTGCTGTTATGAATATTCCGATGAATTGAAAAGGGAACACGCTGACTGGGGAACAAGAATATTTGATTTCGGGAAAAATGAGGTAATAAGCTTCCTCACATCAAGTGCCGCATTTTTCTTTGATAAATACCATATTGACGGACTTCGCGTGGATGCAGTGGCTTCAATGCTGTATCTTGACTACGGAAGACAGGACGGACAGTGGCGTCCCAACACCTACGGAGGAAGAGAAAATCTTGAAGCGGTTGCATTTTTAAGATACCTCAATGAGAGTATTTTCAGAGACTATCCCCACGCTCTTATGATTGCCGAGGAAAGCACAGCCTGGCCCCTTGTGACAAAGCCTGTTTCTGTTGACGGTCTTGGTTTTAATTTCAAGTGGAATATGGGCTGGATGAATGATATTCTCCGTTATTCTGCCCTTGACGGACTTTCAAGAAAGTACAATCACGACCTTATAACATTTTCAATGTTTTATGCGTTTTCGGAGAATTTCGTGCTTCCCATTTCGCACGATGAGGTGGTTCACGGCAAAAAGTCGCTTCTCGACAAGATGCCGGGTACCTATGAGGAAAAATTCAAGGGCATGAAGGCATTTTTAGGTTATATGTATTCTCATCCCGGCAAGAAGCTTCTGTTTATGGGACAGGAATTCGGTCAGTTTATTGAATGGGACGAGAAAAAGCAGCTTGATTGGTTCCTTCTTGATTACGATGCACACAGACAGCTTCACGGCTATGTAAAAGAGCTGAACAGAATTTACCGTGATAATTCTCCCTTCTGGGAAATAGATTATTCATGGGAGGGCTTCAACTGGCTTGTCAGTGACGATAATGCAAATTCTGTTGTTGCCTTTGAAAGAATTGACACGAAGGGCGAAAGAGTTGTCGCAGTATGTAATTTCACACCTGTTACAAGAGAATGCTACCGTATCGGCGTGGAAGACCGCGGTGTTCTCACATATCTTCTGAATTCGGATGATAAGGAATTCGGCGGATGCAGTGCAGACACCAAAAAAAGAATATATACCAAAAAGATTTCTATGCACGGAAAAGAAAATTCCTTCGAACTGACAGTTCCGGGATTTTCCTGTGTTTTATTGAAATATACACCATATAAAAACAAAAAAGCTTAATATCAGGAAAGGAAGAAAACAGATGGCAAGAAAAACAGAATGTATTGCTATGCTGCTCGCTGGCGGACAGGGCAGCAGACTCGGTATCCTCACAAAGAATATCGCAAAGCCCGCCGTACCCTATGGCGGAAAGTACAGAATTATCGACTTTCCTCTTTCGAACTGTGTGAATTCAGGTATTTACACCGTAGGTGTTCTCACACAGTATCAGCCGCTTGAGCTTAACGATTATATCGGTAACGGTCAGGCATGGGATCTTGACAGAAACGAAGGCGGTGTTCACATCCTTTCTCCCTATCAGCAGATAAAGGGCACAGAGTGGTATAAGGGAACTGCAAACGCTATTTATCAGAACATAAATTTCATTGACAGATACGATCCCGAATATGTTGCCATTCTCTCGGGCGACCACATTTATAAAATGGACTATGCAAAGATGCTTGATTTCCACAAGGAAAAGAATGCAGACTGCACAATTGCCATGCTTGAGGTTCCGTGGGAGGAGGCATCCCGTTTCGGTCTTATGTTCGTAAACGACGACGGTGAAATTACCGCCTTTGAGGAAAAGCCCAAGGTTCCCAAGTCAAATAAGGCTTCAATGGGTGTTTATATCTTTACATGGAAAAAGCTTCGTGAATATCTTATTGCAGACGAAAACACAGAGGGCTCATCCAATGACTTCGGTAAGAATGTTATTCCTGCTATGCATGAGGCAGGGGAGAGACTGTTTGCATATCAGTTTGACGGCTATTGGAAAGACGTCGGAACTATAGACAGTCTTTGGGAGGCAAACCTTGACTTGCTCAATCCCAAGGTTGACCTTGATTTAGCTGACCCTGATTGGAAGATATATTCTAATAATTTAGTTGCTCCTCCCCACTATATTTCGGGTTCTGCCGATGTTCAGAATTCACTTATTGCAGGAGGTTGCAAAATTGACGGAACGGTTGACTTCTCAATCCTTTTTGCAGATGTTACCGTT
>JAZNRX010000126.1:0-5627 GCA_045590915.1 Acutalibacteraceae bacterium
CTTTACCCAGAGTTCATAAAGTTTTGGGGTTCCTTAAAAGCATATATTTTGAGAATCTTCTTGATGTAGGAAGCGGGAGAGGAGTTTTTCTTTTCCCGTTTCTGGAAGGTTTCCCGTATATTGAGGTAACTTCTGTTGATATTCTCGATAAGCGTATAGAAATGCTTTCCGATATAAAAAATGGCGGAATTGACAGACTGAATGCTGTCAAAGCGGATATTTGTACTCAGCCTTTCCCTGATAATTCGTTCGATGTTATTACATTACTTGAAGTTCTCGAACACATTCCCGATGTAAAAAAAGCAATAAAGTCTGCTGTAAAAATGGCTAAAAAATATATTGTTGTTTCCGTACCATCAAAAGAGGATAACAACCCTGAGCATATACATTTGCTTACTAAAAACTTACTCGCAGAGTATTTTAACGAATGCGGTGTCACCAAGCTTCATTTTGATGGGGTGAACGGACACCTTTTGATGATTGCGACTATTGAAGGTGAATAAAATGGATTACAGCTTAATCAAATATCCCCGTACACAGCATCTGCAAGGCTCAAGACTTCAGCCCGGCGATGAAGATTTACGGCAGATTCCTTTTGAAAATATTTTCGGCAGAAATATTGTGATAGAAGAAAAAATTGAC
Source organism: Acutalibacteraceae bacterium (assembly GCA_045590915.1). Lineage (GTDB taxonomy): Bacteria > Bacillota > Clostridia > Oscillospirales > Acutalibacteraceae > RUG806. Next base: position 643 of record JAZNRX010000126.1, read on the forward strand.
GGCGCCAACACCGCAATTTCTTTTGACGGTGACGGTAATCTGCTTTTGCAGAGCAGAGGTCATTACCTCGACGGCGGATTCCGAGAGCGTCACTATAATCTTATGAAGCAGTGGGCAAACACATATAGAGACTTGTTTTTCAGCGTACTTGGCAGCCGATACATTATGTACGGCGAGTGGATGTACGCAAAGCATACTGTGTTTTATGATGCGTTACCTGATTATTTTATGGAATTTGACATTTACGACAGGGAAAAAAATGTTTTTCTTTCTACGCCTGAAAGAAGAAAGTTGACGGATAAAATGGGCATTATTTCATCTGTTCCGGTGTTAGCTCAGGGCGTTTTCAAATCAAAAGAAGTTATTTTAAAATATCTCGGCAATTCAAACTTCATTACGGAAAACCATATTGAGATTCTGAAATCCCTTGCTGAAAAATATAACCTTGATGTTGAAAGAAATGTAAGAGAAACCGACCCTTCAATGACAATGGAGGGATTATACATAAAGGTTGAGGAAGACGGCGTTGTAAAAGAAAGAATGAAATATGTCAGGAGTTCTTTTTATCAGTGTGTAAATGAATCAAAAACACACTGGCAGTCAAGACCTATTATTCCAAATCAGATAAAAAAAGAAGGCTGATAATTATGTCTTACAGTGAGAGCTTCAATGAAATATTAAACTGTATTCCGATATCCAACGGACAGGATATAAATTGGGAAGCTATCGAAAAAACAAAACTCAGATTGCTTTTTGACATAATGAAGCAAACTCCTCAGAATCCTGTACATCATGCAGAGGGTGATGTTTATTGCCATACAAAATGTGTTTGTGAGGAACTGATAAAGCTTTCGGAATACCGTAACAGCTCTTATGAAGATAAAATCATTTTGTTTTTATCGGCTTTACTTCACGATACAGGAAAAATAATATGCACAAAAACTGAAGACGGTAGAATTGTTGCTCCCGGTCATGCGGCAAAAGGCACTCTTATGGCAAGAGAACTTCTTTGGAAGGAGTTCGGACTCTGCGGAAGCGAAAAAAAGCAACAACTCAGAGAAAGCATATGTGCTTTAATAAAGTATCACTCCTTTCCGCCTCATGTCATAAAAGATCAAAAAGCTGAACAGAAAATGCTGAGAATTGCATCTGTGGGCAAACTTGCAAAAGGTTTTAATCTTAAGAAGGTTTGCATTCTTAGTGATGCAGATGTGCTCGGCAGAGAATGCTACGATAAACAGGAATATCTTGAAAGAAATGACTACTGCAAAACTCTTGCCGAAGATTTAGAATGCCTGGACAAGGCATACATTTTTAAAGATAACTTTTCTCAGAGAGCATATTTCTTAAACAGGATGACCTGGCGTGATCAGGAAATGTTCAACGATACATGGGGTAAGGTTATTATGGTATGCGGTCTGCCCGGCACCGGCAAGGATACATGGATTTCAAAAAATCATCCCGATTTGCCTATGGTGTCACTCGACAATATCCGCAAACAATTGAATGTTCTACCCACCGACAATCAAGGCAAAGTGATTTCAACTGCTCAGGGAAGAGTAAAAGAGCTTCTGAGAAACAAGCAGCCATTTGTGTGGAATGCAACAAATATTACGGAATCATTAAGAATGAAATGGATATCGCTTTTTGAACAGTACGGTGCCGGAGTTGAGATAGTTTTCCTGGAAACGGAATGGGAAGAACAAACGCACAGAAATGCAAACCGCAAAGATGTTGTCCCCTTGGCAAAGATAGAAGATATGCTCTCAAAGCTTGAAATTCCACAGCCTTTTGAAAGTGAAAAGGTAAGATGGGAAATAACTTAAAAAGGAAGTAATGAGGTTGGAGAAAATAGTAGTTTTGGGCGGTAGCTTTAATCCGCCCACTATAGGGCATTATCTGCTTATGAAGTCCGCAATAAAAAGCGTGAATGCCGATAAAGGAATTTTTCTTCCGGCTTCACAGCAATATGTAAGAAGAAAAATGGCTTTAAGTGATTGCGAAAATCAGACTATGCCCGATGAACTCAGAGTAGCTATGCTTTCGGTTATGTGCGAGAAAACGTCCGGACTTCAAATCGAAGAATTCGAGCTTAACAGCAAGATGACCGTCAGCACTTTTGAATGTCTGACTTACATACAAAACAAAAATCCCGACTCCCAAATATATTTTATAGCAGGTAGCGACAAGCTGAAAATAATCCCTAAATGGCGTAATGCAAAAGAATTTCTGGAGCAGTTCAACATACTTGTCGCTGAAAGAAACAGCGATGATATAGAAAATCTGATAAATAAATTTGATTTTCTCGACAAATATAAAGATTCATTTTACTTATTTGAAACTCCGCCTGTAATAAGCGAAATCAGCTCGTCAAAAATCCGTGAGATGTACGGCAAGGGAATGGGCGAAGCTGCAAGACAGTTCCTTTTTAACGGTACACAGCAGATATTTGAAGAATTTGCAGAAAAAACTTTTCGTACAATAAATGACTTCCATGCGGAAGGCTATGAATTTTTAAGCAATTTTTACAGCGTTCCGATAACCTATAAAGGGCTGAAATATCAGAACAGCGAGGCGGCATTTCAGGCACAGAAAGTGCTTGATGATGAAGAGAAAATACCATTTACACAAGCTTCGGCAAGGCAGGCAAAAAGCCTTGGCAGAATGGTTAATCTCAGGCGAGACTGGGAATTTGTGAAGGTGAATTTAATGCTCGAAATAACAAGAGCAAAGTTTGAGCAGAATCCCGACCTTGCCGAAAAGCTGCTTGCAACGGAGAATGCCATGCTCGTTGAGGGAAACCGCTGGAATGATACCTGCTGGGGCGTAGACTCCAAAAACGGAAAAGGCGAAAATTATTTGGGTAAAATCCTTATGTGTGTACGCAGTGAACTGAAAAACAATAACAGCTGAAAGAAAGGAGACTTCTTTAATGAAGTTTTTCGATATTATTTTTGGGAAAAATAAAACTCAGGCCGAAGTTGCAAGAAAAACGGAAGAAGAGAAGCATCGGGGAGAAACAATTTATCTGACAGAAGATGTTATATTCGGAAGAGATGAAATAATTTTTGTTGATAAAAACAGAGGCATACGAAAAACGATAGTTGACGAATACGGAAGGATTCACAAATTCCCCGGATTTATAAAGGAAGATTTCTGGTTGAAAAGTGTAGAAACTCCGAAAAATCTGAACTCCGTGGTAAGGTACCGAACGAGCTTTGATTATAATGGTGACAAGTGGTTGGTGCTCTGGGAAATTCAGCCTGACGGAAGATACTGGGGTGATGAGGGCGGTTTCGGAATGGAAGATGATGAAGAAATTGTGCTGTATACATATCTTGATATGAACGGTAAATTTACAGGTCCGTTTCGTGCGTACAGTGTGGGAATGAAAAAATATTTTACAGAGGAAAATAAATAATGAATATATTCAGACAAATCTGCAAAAAGAATTGGTATATTATTGCCTCTACGCTTTTGCTCTTTGTCAGCTCAGAAGTGCTGGTAGGAGTTATGGTGTATGATCAGCAGTATTTTACCCTGAATCCGTTTGATTCTTATGTAAGCATAGCAGTTTTAAGAGTGTTTTTGCTGTTTGCAGGTTTTTTGATTACATATTTTTGTGCCGGTATTTTAAAGAAAAAATATTCTCCGCTGATTTTGTCGGCATTAATGCTTTTAGCGGTTATATACCGTGACAACGATCTGAATTTGCTTTTTAATTACTATTCAATCTGTTTTGTTGCAGTAATGCTGTCTCTGGCTTTTTACTATGTGAATTATTGCACGGATTCAATTAAACACACCCTGATTTATATTGCCGTGACAACAGCACTGTGGGGAATGCTGTTTTTTGAAATAGAATTTTTCGTGATTGTAGCAGTGAATATTTTTCTGTTTATCGCTAACCAAAAATCAATCAGTCAGAAATCGGTTAAAGCGGTAAATTGGATTTTTGCAGGCGTTTCATCGGTGTTTTTGATTTTGAAGTCTGTTATGCATATGATCAGTCATATGGAATACAGACACGACAGAAACGGTCATCTGGAAATCGGATATACCGAAAGTGACACAATACCCCTTTTGGAAAAAATGATGATAACATCCAAGGAATTCGGTGTATCGGAATATTTCAGCGAATTTGCCGACGAGAGATATGTTTATAACCTCGCCAAAATATTCGGATATTACGGATATTATGCGGGAGTCGCAATGGTTATAATGGTTGTGGCATTTGCGGCAAGTATTTTAATCGGCTGCTGTAAAAAGCAGGATAAAATGAAATCCGTGTGCGGTGCTGCGGCAATAATGCTTGTTGTCAGAACGATAGCGGCACTGTTTATCAATTTCGGAATTATCAGTACTATGGATTCGCATTTACCTTTTATTGCATTATGTACCTGCGGATGCATAAATATCGGGCTCATTATCGGCTTCGTGTTTGCGGCAGATAAAGAAAAGATAATTAAAACAAATGAAAATGCTTAAACAGGCTTGCAGAAAGAACTGGTTTATTATTGCATAATTGTTTGTAAAGTTATGATAATTTTACCCAAAGAAGTTATGGGTATAATTATTAAAAGTAAAGATAAATTACAATTTTTAGTACGCTTATGAAAGACAAAAAGATCTGCTATATGCAGATCTTTTCCTTCGATTTTGGTATTAGCAGTAGAACTTCTCTTCAAAGTACTTTTTGGGTACTCTGCCGTTGATGATGATATAGCCCTTGCTTGCAAGCTCATCATTGAGGCCTCTGATAATGCGATACGCTGTAGGGCGAGAAACATTAAGTATTTGTGCAATATCGTCTGCTGTGTAGAAAAGCTTAGTTTCAATCATGGCTGATTTCTCCTTTCGTTTCTTATGTCATATTAAATTCAATTTCTTGGCATTCGTTAAAAAAGTGATGTTCAATGCAGTTACATGGTTTTGTTTGTCGACGAATATGTTACATAACCGTCTTTTACCTTTTTAAAACCGGC
>JAZNRX010000127.1:0-20521 GCA_045590915.1 Acutalibacteraceae bacterium
CTAAGACCGCTTGGCCTCCGACTTCATCCTTCGAGACATATAGCAAAAACATACCGCGTTTCAGTTAAGCCTGCAATTACGGAAGAACAGCTAACAATTCTCACTTCATCTATGATGATAAACGGCAAGAAGACTCTTCCTGCCGATGTGCGTGTTATCAATAAAGAAGCAGAAAAAACAACACTTGAGATTATTCTTTATGAAGGAAAAAACAGACAGATACGTCGCTTATGTGAAGAAGCAGGTCTTGAAACAGCGAGACTTAAAAGACTTGCAATGGGACAGCTTACTCTCGGCGGTCTCAAGGTCGGTGAATACCGCCACCTGACACATGAGGAAGTCAGTCTTCTCAAGAGACAATCAGGTTGTTATTGATAAGGGTGGATAATTATGGTTAAAAGTATGACAGGATACGGCAGAGCTGTTGAAACCATCGGTTCAATGACTATTACCGTTGAAATAAAAAGTGTAAATCACAGATTTTTTGAATTTAATTCAAAGGTTTACAGGCAGTATTCCTTTATTGAGGAAAAATTAAAGGCTCTTGTTCAGCAGTATGTATCAAGAGGTAAGGTTGATTGCTTTGTGCAGATAGAAAATGAGGAATCGGAAGAATGTGTGGTTCAAGTTAATCATTCTCTTGTTGAAGGCTATCTCAATGCCTTTAAGGAAATATCAGAAAGACACAATCTTGAGCCTGATGATACCTTTGAGCTTCTTATGAGCAAGTCCGATATCTTCTCAATTCATAAGGCACCTGCGGATGAGGATGCTATATGGGATGCTGTAAGTAAGGTTGTAAAATCTGCATTGGAAGCCTTTGTTGCCATGAGAGCTGTTGAAGGCGAAAAGCTTATGAATGATGTTCTGTCCAGAGCGGATTCTATCCTTGAAAGCGTTGCTTTTATTGAAGAGCGTTCACCCCAAACCGTAATGGAAAGAAATGAGAAACTTAAAAAGCGTATAGCAGAGCTTCTTAATGATGCAAATGTCGATGAGCAGAGACTTCTGACCGAAGCCGCAATTTTTGCTGATAAGGTTGCTGTTGCAGAGGAAACTGTGAGACTCAGAAGCCATATTGACCAATTACGAGCATTCTTCAGAAGTGAAAAGCCCATTGGTAAGGACATGGATTTTCTTATTCAGGAGTTTAACAGAGAAGCAAATACAATAGGTTCAAAGGCGTCGGATATTGAGATAGCCCGAAAAGTTATCAGTATCAAGTCGGATATTGAAAAGATACGCGAACAGATACAGAATATTGAATAAAAGAGGTATGATATGAAGCTGATTAACATCGGTTTCGGCAATCTTGTAAATGCCGAGCGTGTTATTGCTGTTGTTTCTCCCGATTCTGCACCTGTAAAACGAATAATTCAGAATGCAAAAGATGCCGGCAGGCTTATTGATGTAACACAGGGAAGAAAAACATTGTCTGTTGTTTTTACCGACAGCGAGCATGTAATTCTTTCTTATCTTAAGCCTGAAAAGATTTCTGATAAATTCAGTGCAGAAGAAGGCTTATCGGAGGAATGATTATGAGTGAAAAAAAAGGTTCTATTGTTATAATTTCAGGTCCGTCCGGAGCCGGTAAAAACACCGTGTATGATGAACTTGTAAAAAAAGACAGCCGTATTGCTCAAACGGTTTCCGTTACAACCAGAGCTCCCCGTTCAACAGAATCGGACGGTGTGGATTATTACTTTGTAACTAAGGACAAATTCAATGAGCTTATTGAAGCCGACGAGTTTATTGAGTATGTTCAGTACGGAGAAAACTATTACGGCACGCTGAAAAGCGAGGTTAAACGTCTGTCAGATGAAGGAAATATTGTTGTTCTCGTTATTGAGGTCAGAGGTGCTGCAAACATAAAAAATGCATTCCCTGATTCAAAATCCATTTTTCTTATGCCTTCATCTGTTGATGAGCTCATCCGCAGAATAAGAAAACGTGGAGAAAATTCTGAAAGTGAGATACAGACGAGAATTGATATTGCTCTCTCGGAATTGACCATGAAGGATAATTATGATTATTGCGTTTTTAACGACGAGCTTGAAACCTGCGTTGACGAAGTATATAAAATAATTGAAAATTGACATAAGGAGTTTACTATTATGATTAACATTAACATGAATTCTCTTCTTGAAAGCGGAATAAGCAGATATGCACTTGTTATCGGTGTTGCCAAGAGAGCCGCTCAGATAACAGAAGAAGTACAGAAGGACAGAGCCGTAAAAGGCAATGACTATGATAAGTCAGATTACGGTACAGAAAAGTCCGTAACTCTTGCAGTTAATGAATATCTTGCAAAAAAATATGATATTCTTGATCCCAATAAGAGAATTGATAAGAATGCAGATGCTCAGGATGTTGCTGTTGAAATCAGTGATGCCGAAGCAGAGGAAATATGAGAGAAGAGACAATTTCTGTTGCTCTTGTTGCTGTTGAGAATTGCTCATACAGCTTTGATAAGCTGTTTTCGTATCAGATTCCTGAGGAGTTCTCCGATATTTTGACTCCGGGGATGAGGGTTCTGGTGCCCTTCGGCAGAGGCTCTGTTTTGCGTCAGGGCTTTGTCTTCAATATCGTTACCGCTTCTGACAATGATTATGACGAGGTATCTCTCAAAGCTGTTGCTTCGGTTATTGATGCTCAAGCTATGCTTTCCGATGAAATGCTGAAGCTGGCACTCTGGATCAGAGAACGATGCTTTTGTACATATTTTGTTGCAGCAAAAGCATTGTTGCCGGGCGGTATGTGCCTGAGAACCGAAAAAATATATTCGTGCTCCTCAGATTTTCCTCCCGAAAAATATGAGCTGCTTGATGAAACAGAAAAGCTGATATTGACATATCTCAGAAAAAAGAAAGATTTTGTCAGAGAGTCGCTGATTCTTAAAAATGCGGGGCTTAGTAAAGAGTCAACCGTTATAAAAAAGCTTGTTAAAAAAGGGTGTTTGATTGAATCCTCTGATGCATTCCGACGCGTAAACGATTTGTCGTTGCAGATGGTTTGTATAAGAGAAAATGAAGATAACAGTGTAAATGACTGTAAACTTACCGATAAGCAAAGAAGTGTTGTTGATTTGCTTAATGATATCGGTGCTGCTACAAGCAAAGAAATTTCCTATTTCACAGGTGTCAGTGAGGCAGTTGTAAAAACTCTTATCAATAAAGGTGTTCTTGAAACCTTTGATATGCCTGTAATGCGAGAGGTCAAACCTTCACATTCTGCCGGCAAATACCGTAAGCCTGTTTTGTCGGAGACACAGAAAAAAGCTTTTGATTGTCTTTATAAAAATTACAAGAGCAGGGAGTATATTTCCGCTTTACTTTATGGAGTTACGGGAAGCGGAAAAACAAGTGTTTATCTCGAATTGATTGATGCCGTTCTTCTTGAAGGTCGTTCGGTCATTGTACTGGTTCCAGAAATATCTCTCACCCCGCAGACCTTTTCTATTTTTTCGAACAGATACGGTGAAAATGTTGCAGTGCTTCACAGCGGTCTTTCTATGGGAGAACGATATGATGAATGGAAGCGGATTTCGCAGGGAAAAGTAAAGGTTGTTATCGGTACTAGAAGTGCGGTTTTTGCTCCGCTCGAAAATCTCGGTCTTATTATTATAGATGAAGAGCAGGAGCACACTTATAAATCGGAAATGAATCCGAGATATAATGCAAAAGAGGTTGCACGCTTCAGATGTGCATACAATAATTCATTTTTGTTGCTTGCTTCGGCAACTCCCTCTGTTGAAACCTTTGCAAAGGCCAAAGGCGGTCAGATGCTTCTTTGTGAGCTTAAGGAAAGATTCGGTAAAGCCATTCTTCCTGATGTTTACACAGTAGATATGAGCAACAAATCATTAACTTCAGGATTTTTTTCCATCAGCAATCCTCTTGCCGATGAAATTGAAAAAAATCTGCAAAATAAAGAGCAGACAATTCTTCTGGTAAACCGAAGAGGTTATAATACCTTTGTTGTTTGTTCGGATTGTAAAACTGTTGTAACCTGTCCCAAGTGCAGTATTTCAATGACATACCATTCGGCGAATAACAGATTGATGTGTCATTATTGCGGATATTCCGTTCCTTTTATGGCGAATTGTCCGTCTTGCGGTGCTGAAAATATCCGATATTCAGGCTACGGAACACAAAGAGTTGAGCAAGAGCTTAACATCCGATTTCCGCAGGCAAGAGTTATCCGTATGGATGCCGATACTACTGTTGCTAAAAATTCTCATGAAAAGGTGCTTGGTGCATTTTCAAAGGGAGAATATGATATATTAATTGGAACACAGATGGTTGCAAAGGGACTTGATTTTCCTGATGTTACGCTTGTAGGCATCACATCTGCCGATAAGGAGCTCTATAATAATGATTTCAGAAGCACAGAGCGGACATTTGATCTGATAACTCAGGTTGTTGGCAGAGCAGGCAGAGGCAAGAGAAAGGGAAGAGCCGTTATACAGACTCTTGTGCCCGACAACAATATTCTTGAGGTTGCCGCGAAACAGAATTATGAACGCTTTTTTGATACTGAAATAAAACTTCGTAAGGCTATGGTGTTTCCGCCGTTCTGTGATATATGTGAAATTTCTTTTTCAAGTAATTCTTATGATGATGTGCATTTGTGTGCAGATAACTTTTTTAATGAATTCATAAAGCTGAACGAAACGAAATTTTCAGATCAGAAGGTAATAGTTCTCGGTCCTATGGCACCTAAAGTGTCAAAGGTCAATGAATTTTACCGAATGAGAATATTGATAAAATGCAAAAATTCCAAACGGTTCAGAGAACTTGTCAACAATGTTCTTCTGACAGTTTATGATGATAGAAAATTCAGGAATGTTACGGTTATTGCTGATATAAATCCTGAAAATCTCGGTTAATAAAAGGTGTAAAAATATGGCTATAAGAAATATCAGAACAGAAGACGATCCGGTTCTTCGTAAGGTTTGCAGAAAGGTTGAAAGCTTTGATGATAGGCTCTTTCTCATTCTTGATGATATGAGAGATACTCTTATTAAATCAGGAGGAATAGGACTTGCCGCAAATCAGATAGGAATATTGAGAAGAGTGGTTCTTGTTTATTTTGATGACAAGATTATTGAGCTTATCAATCCTGAGATTATAGAACGCGAGGGTGAACAGATAGAAGCAGAGGCATGTCTTTCCGTTCCTAAAAAAGCAGGAAAAACTCTTCGTCCGAAAACAGTTACCGTCAGAGCTCAGAACAGAAACGGAAACTGGTGCATTTATAAAGGAACGGATCTTAAAGCAAGGTGCTTCTGCCATGAGCTTGATCATCTTGATGGAAAGCTTTATCTTGACAATCTTGCTCCCGGCGAAAAGGCATTTTTTACCAATGATTACGAATAAGGTGATATAATGAAAACTGTTGTTTTTATGGGAACTCCTGATTTTGCCGTTCCCGCACTTAAGGTTCTTGCTGAATCTACAGATTATGATGTAAAGCTGGTTATTTCACAGCCTGACAGACCGCAGGGCAGGAAACAGATTCTTACACCTTCGCCTGTAAAACAGATTGCTTTACAATTTAATATAGAGGTTTATCAACCTGAGAACCTTAAGAGTGATGAAACCTTTGAAAAAATCAAGAATATTTCTCCTGATTTTATTGTTGTTTCTGCATACGGTAATATTTTGCCTAAAAGAATTCTTGATATACCTCGCTTCGGATGTGTTAATCTTCATGGTTCAATTCTTCCGCAGTACAGAGGTGCGGCACCTATTCAGTGGAGTGTTATCAACGGTGACAAAAAGACCGGTGTTACTACAATGCTTATGGATGTGGGACTTGATACAGGCGATATTCTTTTGGTTTCTGAAAAAACTATCGCTGAAAATGAAACTGCAGGTGAAGTTTTTGACGCACTTGCTGCTCTTTGTCCCGAGCTTCTTCTTCGAACCCTTGAAGGACTTGAAGCGGGCAGTATAACTCCCATAAAACAGGACAGTGATAAAGCAACATATGTTTCTGTTCTGAGTAAAGATATGGCAGTAATAGATTGGAACAAAAGGTCTGAAACTATTCATAATCTGATAAGAGGTCTCAATCCGTGGCCTGTTGCAAGAACGGATTTTAACGGAAAAATTCTTAAAATCTATGCTTCAACGATTGTCGACAAAAAATCTGACAAGCTGCCCGGAAGTGTCATTGCCGATAACGGCAGTATTTATGTGGTATGCGCAGAGGGAACCATGTTGTCTGTTAAGGAACTTCAGCTTGAAGGCAGCAAAAGAATGTCTGCAGAAGATTTTTTACGCGGACGCTCCTTTGACGACGGTTTTGTGTTTTAATAAGGTGGTCAATTATGCTTGATATTTTCACTGTTCCGATTTATATCGGATCAGGCTTGTATTATAATTTCAGTTATTTTTATCTTCTTGTGCCTGCAATGATTATTTCGTTTGCTGCACAGATTGCAGTTAAAAGTGCATACAAAAAAATGTCTTCCGTGTATTCAAAGAGCGGTTATTCAGGTGCTCAGGCCGCTTTGGCGGTATTGAGATATTACAATATCACTGATGTCCGTGTAGAACAATGCTCCGGAAGATTGTCGGATCATTATGATCCCAAAGCGAAGGTCATAAGATTATCAGAGGGTGTATTTTCCTCCACCTCTATTGCGGCAATCGGTATCGCGTGCCACGAGGCAGGCCATGCCGCTCAACATGCGGCCTCTTATTTTCCGATAAAGGTAAGAAATACTATATTGCCTGTTTGTCAGATCGGCTCATATGCAGGAATACCTCTTGCTTTTCTGGGAATGCTTCTGAGCTTTGAGCCCTTGGTTTTTGCAGGATTATTACTGTATTCTTTTATAATGATATTTCAGCTTGTAACCTTGCCTGTTGAGTTGAATGCAAGCTCACGTGCTGTTGCAGTTATAGAAGAAACAGGGCTTCTAAGAGATGAAAACGAGCTTTCTGGGGCAAAAAAGGTACTCAGATGTGCGGCTCTCACATATGTTGCTGCTCTTATAACATCTCTTGCAAATCTTCTCAGATTTATCCTGATATTCACGAAACGCAGAGACTAATTTCGGAAGGATTATATTTTATGGCAGATCCAAGACTTGAGGCTGTAAAGCTTCTTATGCAGTTTCAGAAAGATGCGTCGTATTCTTCTATTGCTTTGACACAGGCTTTGAAGGAAATTCAGTTTTCCGATACGAGAGATACTGCCTTTGCGGTTTCTCTTGTTTATGGTGTCCTTGAGAATAAGCTTACGCTCGATTATAATATTTCCCTGTATCTTTCCGATAATAATGTGAGATTGAAGAGCAATGTAAGAAATTCCTTGAGAGTCGGAGCCTATCAGCTTCTTTTTCTTGATAAAATTCCGCCCAGTGCCGCAGTCAATGAGGCTGTTAAGATTACAAAGGCACTCGGAGCTAAATATGCAACAGGTCTTGTCAATGCTGTTCTCAGACGGATTTCGGAAAACGGATTGAAATTACCTGAAACAGACAATCCTGTTAAGGATATGAGTATAAAGTTTTCTGTCGGGACAGATATTGTTGAATCTGTTGTCCGTGATTACGGTGAAGAATCTGCAGAAAAGATATTTAACAGTTTTGTCGGAAGGCGGCCGATATTTATAAGACATAATGCTTTGCGCTGTTGTGCGGATGTGCTTATATCTTCCTTGAAAAAAGATGGGGTTGATGTTAAAGAAACCGAGCTCGACGGTTGCTATGCCGTTGATAAAACAGGTGATATCACAAACCTTGAGGCCTTCCGAAAAGGGTATTTTTACGTACAGGATATGTCTTCACAGCTATGCTGCTCCATTCTTGATGTAAAGCCCGGTGATTTTGTTATTGATTGCTGTGCCGCACCCGGAGGAAAATCCTTCACATTGTCACAGTATCTGAAAAATAAAGGTAAGCTGATTTCATGCGATATACACCCGCATAAAACTCAGTTAATTGAAAAAACCGCCCAAAAGCTTGGTATTGAAAACATTACAACGGTCTGCTGTGATGCACGAGAGCTTAATAAGGAGTTTTCGCAGGCAGATAAGGTTCTTTGTGATGTGCCTTGTTCGGGCTTCGGAGTTATGGGAAGAAAGCCTGAGATACGATATAAACGGAGAGAGGATTTCAGTTCTCTTCCTGATTTACAGAAGGAAATTCTTATATCCTGTTCAGATATGGTAAAAAGTGGTGGTACACTTGTTTACTCAACATGTACCTTGAACAAGGCTGAAAACGAGCAGGTGTGTGAAGAGTTTCTCAGGCAGTGTTCTGATTTTTCTGTTGCGACAGATGCTTTTTATGCTTCTTATACGGACAGATTTTTAACTGTATTTCCGGATAATCTGCTGGGTGACGGTTTCTTTATTGCAAAATTTATCAGAGGTTAATTATGAAAAAAGATATACTGTCTTTGAATCTCGCACAGCTGACTGATGAGATTCTTGCTCTCGGACAACCAAAATTCAGAGCAAAACAGATTTACAGATGGTTACATAAGGCTTTTGTTTCGGATTTCAATGAGATGACAGATATTTCATTGGAGTTGAGACAGCTTCTTAATGACAATTTTGTCATTTTTCCGTGTTCTATTGAAAAAAAACTCATTTCCGAGTATGATGGTACAATAAAATACCTGTTCAGACTTCATGACGGTGAATTTATCGAATCTGTTCTTATGAAATATAAATACGGATATACCGTGTGTGTTTCATCGCAGGTTGGCTGCCGTATGGGATGCACATTCTGTGCATCAACTCTTTCAGGTGTTGTCAGAAATCTTGAAGCATCCGAAATTCTGTCACAGGTTTATACCATCAGCCGTGACAATAATATAAGGGTATCTCATGTCGTTATGATGGGAATGGGGGAACCCTTTGATAACTACGATAATGTGTTAAAGTTTTTGCGTCTTATAACAGACGAAAATGGTGCCGATATGAGTATGAGGCACATTTCCGTGTCAACCTGCGGAATTATTCCTGCAATCTATCGTATTATGGAGGAAAACCTGCAGTTTACACTTTCTGTATCTCTTCATGCTCCAAACAATGAATTGAGAACATCGATGATGCCGGTAAACAAAAAATATCCTGTAGAGGAATTAATTGAGGCATGTCGTAAATATACATTAAATACTTCAAGGAGAATTTCCTTTGAATATTCTCTTGTTAACGGAGTAAATGACACAAGAGCGTGTGCCGAACAGCTTGCTTCCTTGCTGAAAGGAATGTTGTGTCACATTAACCTGATACCTGTCAATGAGGTAACAGAAACTGGCTGTAAGAAAAGCTCTCCTGAAAGAGTTCGCAATTTTGCTGATATTCTTTCAGCAAAAGGCTTTACTGTTACAGTACGACGTGAACTTGGCTCCGATATAAACGCCGCCTGCGGTCAGCTTCGTAGAAGTGTTCAGAACAAATAAGTCCGGAAAGGAGATATTATTTTGATCTATTCAATGAAGACAGATAAGGGAATTGTCAGGTCAATGAATCAGGATAACTGTTCTATGACAATTCTTGATGAAAAATCCTGTTTTGCTGTTGTTTGTGACGGAATGGGTGGTCCCAATGCGGGTGATATTGCATCATCCATGGCTGTCAGTATTGTAACAGAAAGCTTTGTTGCCGGATGGAACAATAATATTTCTCTTGATGCATTGAAAGAGCTTCTTGTTGAGTCTGTCAACAAGGCAAACAGTCAGATTTTCAGAAAATCCCTTGAGGTTGAAGATTATAAAGGAATGGGAACAACTCTTGTTGCTGCAGTTCTGACAGAAAATCATTTGGTTTTCGCAAATGTAGGAGACAGCAGAGCATATCTTGTTTCAGATGAATTCAGACAGATAACAAAGGATCATTCATATGTACAGGGACTTCTTGATTCAGGTAAAATAACACAAGAGGAAGCAAGTGTATTTCCGTACAAAAATGTAATAACACGTGCATTGGGAACAAATGCATCTGTTATTGTTGATTTGTTCTGCGAGGAAGAACTCAAAGAAGGTGAATATGTTCTGTTGTGTTCTGACGGATTGTACAATTACGCATCCCGTGAGGAAATTAATGAAATACTGAAAAATACATCCACCGATGAGTTTGCTGAAAGACTTATTGATGCGGCAAACTCAAACGGCGGAGGAGATAATATAACTGCACTTATTTTTTCAAAATAATGATGTTCAAGGAGAGTTTTGATTTTGGATAATTATGTAAATACTGTTGTAAGTAACAGATATGAAATCAAAGAGATAATCGGTGTC
Organism: Acutalibacteraceae bacterium; assembly: GCA_045590915.1. Classification (GTDB taxonomy): domain Bacteria; phylum Bacillota; class Clostridia; order Oscillospirales; family Acutalibacteraceae; genus RUG806. The sequence goes on from JAZNRX010000127.1 coordinate 10,263, forward strand.
GGCGGAATGTCAAGAGTTTATAAGGCTTATGACAGGGTTGATGACCGCATTGTTGCCATTAAGATTCTTAAAGATGAATATAATGAGAACATTGAATATCGCACACGCTTCAAGAATGAGTCACGTGCCATTGCTCTTCTGAATCATCCTAATATAGTGAAGGTTTATGATGTGTGCTTCGGTGAAGATATTCAATATATTGTAATGGAACATATCGAAGGTATTACACTCAAGGAATATATTGAAAAGCAGGGTGCACGCGACAGAAGGGAAGCTTCATTTATTGTTGTGCAGATTCTTAAAGCTATTCAGCATGCACACGACAAGGGTGTTATTCACCGTGATATTAAGCCTCAGAATATTCTTCTTCTTAATGACGCAACTCTGAAGGTTACGGATTTCGGTATTGCTTCGTTTAAAAGAGGAGAAATACTCAATCCTTCAGGTGATCAGGTGCTCGGTTCTGTTCATTATGTCAGTCCCGAACAGGCAATCGGTGCGGATACCGATGAAAAATCGGATATATATTCGGTGGGCGTTGTTCTTTATGAGCTTTTGACTGGAAAAATTCCCTTCCAAGCTGAGACAGAGGAACAGGTTGCTCTTATGCATATTAAAAATGATCCTGTTAAGCCTTCAGCTATTGTAAAAGGTATTCCTGTCGGTATTGAGCAGATTGTTCTTAAGGCTATGCAGAAGAATCCTGCTGACAGATATCAGTCTGCCTCTGAGTTTCTTATGAATCTTGATGAATTCAGAAGAAATCCTGATGTGGTTTTTGATTTTCAGTGCTCCGTTGATGAAAATCCCACAAAGCAGTTCAATACACAGAACATCGTTGCTGATATTGCAGACAATGAAGATGAGGATTATGATGATTATGAGGATGAAGAAGACGGCAGAGGTTCGATAATGCCGGTATTGATCGGTGTTGCGGTCGCTCTTGTTCTCGTTATCGGTGTTGTAATATTTACAATTTTCGGCAGTTCAATTTTCGGTTCATCCTCGGGAAATAAAGAAGGCTTTTTTGATAAAATTGACATTTTGGGAATTTTCAGCAAGGATGATATTGAGGTTCCGAATTTTATCAATATGAAATTTGATGAGATACTTGAGCAATATCCCGATCTTGCGATTGAAAATCCTCCTCAGTATGAATATAACTCAAATTATGAAGACGGTTATGTATGCAATCAGTATCCCGATGCAGGCGATAAGGTTTCCAAGGATACAGTGTTCAAACTTACTGTTGCAACAAGTGTAGAAATGGTTCTTGTTCAGGATGTAACAGGAGAACAGGCAATTAAAGCTGAATCTATCCTCAGAGCATCAGGTCTTGTTGTTGAGCTTATTCCTCTTGTTGACGATTCAAGAGAAGAGGGCGAGGTAATATATACAGAGCCCGTTGCCAATAAATATACTGCATATCAGGGAACAGTTTATGTTTATTATGCTACAGGCAGAAGTGATATTACAACTGCCAGGGTGCCTGATGTTATCGGTTATGAGCTTGAGGCTGCAAAGCAGAAAATATTGGCGGCAGGTCTTAAGGTGGGTGCTGTTACTCAGGGTGCCAGTGCACCTTCGCTTGAAGGCTTTGTTATCAGTCAGACTCCCGATAAGAATTCATCCGTCAATGCAGGTGTCAATGTAAATCTTGTTGTCGGAAACGGTATTCCTGCCACAAATACTGCTATATTTACAATTTCTCTGCCCACTCTCACAGGTTCAACCGGAACAATTAAGACATATCTCAACGATGTGGCTTATGACACAATTTCAGGTGTCAGCCTTAACGGTGAAAGCTATCAGTTGAGCTTTACAGGCTCTGATAAGGATAATTCCTTTAAGATTTTCTGTGATGCAGTGCTTATTTACACGGGAAATATAGATTTTACAACAACTCCTCCCACATTCTCTAACGTTCACGGATATCAGTTCTCAACAAAAGCATCTGTCCCCAATGTTGTCGGTCTTACGCAGAGTGCCGCAGAATCTGCTCTCGAAGGTGCAGGCTTCTTCCGTTACAGAGTTTTAACCGAAGCCAGCGAAACAGTTCCTGCAGGTTATGTAATTTCTCAGTCACCTGTTTACAGTGAAACGGCAAAATATTCCACTGCAACGATTGTTACTATTGTTGTAAGTGAAGGCGGCAACGAAGCTGTTCCGCCGGAATCCGAGTCTAATGAGACGCCTTCCGAACAGGAAGAAATTACAACTGCTGCTCCCGAGCAAACGACTGCGGATGTTTCAGGTGAGCTATCCGAAGAAAGTCCTGCATAATGCGGGGTATTGGAGATATGTTATGTCATTAATTAAGGGCAGAATTATACAGGCAATCAGCGGCTTTTACTTTGTTGAAGCCGCTGATGCGGTTTTTGAGTGCAAAGCAAAGGGTAATTTCAGAAAGAAAAATATCACTCCGCTTGTCGGAGACTATGTAATGATTGATACCGTTGAAAATAAAGGCACGGTCACTGAAATACTTGACAGAAAAAATTCTCTCATCCGCCCGCCTGTTGCTAATATTGATATACTTTTTATCGTTGCATCTGTGGAGGATCCCAAGCCTAATCTGTATGTTATTGATAAACTGACAGCCTTTGCCGTTTTCAATAACATAGAACCTGTTATAGTTTTTTCCAAATGTGATCTTGCAGATGTTTCAAATTATAAGGAAATCTATTCTAAAAGTAATATTAAGGTGCTTTGCTGTTCTTCACTGAATAATCAGGGAATTGAAAGTATTGTTGAAATGTTTAAGGGAAAAACCTGTGCATTTACAGGTAATTCAGGTGTCGGAAAATCCAGTATTCTGAATGTTATTTCTCCCGAATTGTCTTTACCCACTGCAGACATAAGTTCAAAGCTGGGCAGGGGCAGGCATACAACAAGAACAGTCAGTCTTTATAAGCTTGGCGGCGGATATGTTGCTGATACCCCCGGCTTTTCTTCTCTTGATTTTGAAATGACCACAGAGCGTATTTACAAGGAAGAATTACCGGGATGCTTTCCGGAATTTGAGAAATTTTCCGATTGCTGTAAGTTTTCGCTTTCTTGTTCTCATACGACAGATAAGGGCTGTGCAGTTATTGATGCTGTTAACAGCGGTATAATTGCAAGGGAACGCCATGAAAGCTATGTCCGTATGTACGGTGAAGTAAAAAATTTCAAAAAATGGGAAGAATAATTTTTCTGACATGCACTATATTGATTGTTGCTCCGTATTATTTATTGAACATCTTTTTTTGAGATAAATAATTAATTCGGGGTGCAGTATGAAAAAACGTAACAGCTCCAAGGGATTCATTGTAATAAGTTTTGGTGTAGGACTGTTTCTTGCTTATTGCTTTCCCGTAAAGATTCTCATAATCGCATTGGCACTTATGCTAATTTGTGCAGGAGTTATCCTGATGAAATCTTGTTAAGGAGGAAACGTGATGAAAATATTTGTTATAAGCAGTCCGGTATTTATAAGAAAAATATTCAGATTGTTTTGTAAGGAATAATTGATATGAAAATCAGACGTATAAATTTGCAGAAATTGAAAAATACAAGAGATCTCGGCGGATATGTTGCTTCTGACGGCAGAAAAATAAAGCCTAATATGCTTATAAGAAGCGGAAATCTTTTTAAGGCAACCGGAAAGGATATTTCGTGTCTTGTCAATGATTATAATCTTAGCACAATAATAGATCTGAGAATTGATGCTGAAATTGAAGAAAAGCCTGATCCTGTTCCTGAAAAGGTCAGCTATATCCGTGTGCCGTTGCTTGATAAAGCCTATCTCGGAATAACAAGAGATGAATATTCTCTTTATTCATGGTTTAATATTTTTGCCGATACAACAAAGCGACCTGAGGATGTGTTTTATGAGATGTATGAAATGCTTGTGTTCGGCGAAAGAGCAAAGGTACTGATTTCACAGATATTTGATATTCTGCTCGATGATAATAACGGTTCGGTTTTATGGCATTGCAGTGCCGGAAAAGACCGTGTCGGAATCGTTACAATGCTTGTTCTTCTTTCACTCGGAATTGACAGGGAGACTATAGTTGCCGATTTTCTTGCAACAAACCGTTTTTCTGCCGCAGAAATCATCAAAACGAGAGTTTTTGCACCGTTGGTAATCAAGAACAGATACCAAAGAAAATGTCTTGCTGTTCTTATGGGTGTAAAGAGAGAATATATGGACAGACTATTTATGAAAATTGATGCCGATTATGAAAATATTGAGGATTTTTTTCTTTCTCAATACGGGATTACCGGCGAAAAACTTTCAGCTTTCAGAAACAAATTTCTTGAATAAAAGGGGATAGCTATGAAAAGCAGTGAAATTAACATAAGAGATCCGTTTATTCTTAATGAAAACGGTATGTATTATCTCTACGGTACAAGAGCAGTAAATTTCGGACAGGGAACAGGCGGCTTTGATGTTTATAAGGGCACCGATCTTGAAAACTGGGATGAGCCGATTGCCGTTTTTTGTTCAGAAAAATACGGTCTTAACAAATCTGCAAATTGGGCTCCCGAAATACATAAATATAACGGCAAATATTATATTTTTGCTACCTTTGAAAAAGAAGACGGCATGCGAGGTACATATTCTTTGGTGTGTGATACTCCTGATGGTGAATTTGTTCCGTGTTCGAAAAATTCATTGACTCCTGACGGATGGTGGAGCCTTGACGGAACACTGTATGTTGATAAAAACGGTAAGCCTTATCTCGTTTTCTGTCATGAGCATGTTCAGATATTGAACGGTACGGTTTGTTATGTGCAGCTGAATGATGAGCTTTCAGAAGCAATATCTGAGCCTGTGCTGATGTTCAGCGGTTGGGATGCATTCGGTGTTGAAAAAATTGAAGGCAACCGATATGTCACTGACGGTCCATTTCTGTACAGAGGAAAAAATAATAGGCTATATATGATATGGTCAACCGGTGTAAACGGTTCATATTATCAGTGCCTTGCCGTGTCCCATAACGGTGAAATAGACGGAAAGTGGATACAGCTGGAGCCTATTTTCACAGATGACGGCGGTCACGGAATGATATTCTCTGATTTAGAAGGAAATCTTAAATTGACGCTTCATTGTCCCAATGTGCAGTTAAGCGAAAGACCTGTTTTCTTTGACCTTTGTGATAATTATGAAAGATTAGATGTGATGAAATAAAATAGGCGGTAATCACAAAACTGTGATTACCGCCTTATGTTTTGCTGAATATTATAAAAGAATCTTATTCTTGTAATCAATAGTAAGCTCACGCATCTGTTTGATTTCAGCCATTCTGTTAGGTGTAAATTCTGCCTTATCTCTTGCACGGCTGTCAATGTTTATATTTAGTCCTTCAAGGGAGAGATAATACTTTGCATTGACAGGATAACACTGACATTCCGCCACTGAGAAGAAGCCTGCAAAGTTCTGAAGCTTTTCTGCTTTTTCGGGATTAGTTTTATATATTCGGCAGAGCTCTGAATAAATTTCAGGATGGAAATTTGCCATAACTCCGGAAAAGCCTGCACAGCCGAGATTAAGTGACTCAAGAAGTGTTGCGGAATTTGCATTGTAGATTTTAAGCTCGGAGCCCTTTACAGCATCAAGCTTGGCTTTGATCATATCAATATTACAGCAGGTATCCTTAAGGAACTGATATTTGCCTGTTTCAGCCATTTTTTTGAGAAGATACGGAGTAAGTACTCTTTTATAGGGATAAGGACATTCATAAACACCAAGACCTATTTCCGGAAGAGCGTTTGCAACATATTCCATATTTTTAAGAAGAATGTCATCGTTTTCGTCTGCTTTTGCAAATCTGTTTGCAATAAATACATAAGCATCAATACCGCATTCAATGAATTTGTTTGCTTCGTAAATCTGTGTATCAAAATCATCAGCAGTGTGACCGCTTGCAACTATGGTCATATCATCAGGCTTGTGTGACATAATGAATTTAAGTAATTCAAGTCTTTCTTCAAATGAGAGAAAGAAAATTTCACTTGACTGACAAATAGCAAATATGCCGTTAACGCCTCTGTCCTTATACCAATATATTAATTTCTCAACTACATCGAAATCAATTTTGTTGTCAGCAGTATAAGGTGTAATCATCGTAGGATATACACCGTCGGGGATAGATTTTATCATAACAAAAACTCCTTAAACTTTTATATTTTCAGTATAAATCAAATTTTCAGAATGTCAATATGATTGATTATTGAATTTTTTATTACAGCGTGCTAATATTTTAATCAGGTGATTTTTATGGGTAAATTTGACGGTTTTCTTATTGTATCTGATTTTGACGGAACATTAACGGGATCTGACGGAGAAATTCCTGCTCGAAATATTGATGCAATTAAATATTTTATCAGTGAGGGCGGAAAATTCACTGTTTCCACGGGAAGAACACTGAAGGGCTTTCATAATTACACATCAGAGCTTATCAATGCTCCCGTTCTTCTCGGAAACGGTGCATTTGCATATGATTACAGTGAAAACAGGAATGTTTTTGTAAACGGAATTGGTGTTGAAAATCTGAATGTGCTCAACAGAATTATTGAAGAAAACAAAGATATCGGGGTTGAGTTCTTCGCAGCATCTCACCGCACTTTTGTTATCAATCCCGATGAGCAGAGCTTTCGCCATTTCAACGGCTTAAAAATAACAGATTTTGAAATAACCGATAAGATAGAAGCTCATATGTTTCCCTTTGTTAAAATAATGCTCTCGGTTAATGAAAAAACCTTCCGCGTTCAGAAATATCTTGAAGAAAGTGATCTCGGAACAATGAAATTTATTCCGTGTACGGGTTCGTATGTGGAAATACTTTCAAAAACAGCAGGAAAGGGTAATGCTCTTTACGAGCTTGCCAAAATTACAGGAACTGAATTTTCAGATATTTTTGTTGCCGGTGACGGCTCAAATGATACAGATATGCTGTCGGAAACTGAAAATTCATTCTGTCCTGAAAACGGTAGCGTACTTGCACAAGGATGTGCAAAGCATATTACATGCTCTAATGATGACGGTGTAATAGCAGATATTGTTGAATACATTGAAAACAACAGATGTTAAAACAGAAAACAGTTATCTTTTCTTATAATGTCGCATATTTCACGCACATTAAGAGCTGTATTTTTAGCAAAAATATATGAACAGTCAGCATAATCCATTGTTGAAGAAAAATCTCTGAAAAACCTTATTTCTCCGCTCATTATTTTGTCTCTGGAAACGTTTTCGTCAATAAGAGATTTTGTTGAGGTTTCTGTCTTTTTTATCATATCCGTTAATTGAGATACAGAGGAAAACATTATGGTTCCCTTGTCTCCGATAATTTCGGAGTATGAATAGGTTTGTCCGACCTTTGAGTAATTAAGTGTAACCGATAAGCCGTCGTATTTCAGAATTGCACTGCCTGCGGCATCACATCCGTTCGGGAGTATGACAGCGTCTGAAATTATTTTTTTTGGCATTCCGAAAAGAGCGGCGGCAAGATATAAATTGTATACGCCAATATCCATAAGGCAACCTGTATGCATTTCGGGGTTAAAAATATTCGGATTTTTGCCCTCAACATACAACGGATATTTTGATGACAGTTGGTAAAAATCAAAATGAGCACTTCTGATATTACCGATATACTTCATTTCTTTCAAAAGACAATTAAAGCCGTATGTATGAATGGTCATAATTGCTTCAGCATATGCAAGATTATTGCTTTCAGCAAAACTGTAAAGCTCCTCCATTTGCGCTTTTGTTGTGGTGGCAGGCTTTTCGCAGATAACATTTTTTCCGTTTTTAAGAAAAAATTTACTTTGTTCATAATGCAAAACATTTGGACTTGCAATGTATACGGTATCAAACAGGTCGCTTTTTGCCATATCTTCAAGGGAATTAAAATAGTTTTCAGCTCCGTTTTTTTCAGCAAAGGCCTTTGCTTTTTCAATGTCTCTTGAATAACAAGCGGTTAAAAATACATCTTCAACAGTCCTTGAAGCTGAAATGAATTTTTCTGTTATCCAGGATGTTCCTATTGTTGCATATTTCATAAGCTTTTCTCCGAATATATTTTTTATCCAATATACCATATTTATCAAAAAAATAACATAGTTTTTATGGACATTTTCAAAATTTAGTTATATAATTAATAAAAATACACGGAATTTAGAGGTGACCTTATGGCAAACGTAAGACCTTACAGTGAAAAAGATAAGCAAAGAGTTCAGAATATCTGTCTTGCAAATGCAGAATGTCTCGAGTCTCCTGAGGATACTCAGAAATATATACTTTTAATGTATTGCAACTATTACATTGAGCAGGAGCCTGAAAATTGCTTCGTTGCGGTAAATGACGAGGATGAAGCAATTGGGTACATAATCTGTGCGGAAAATTATGACAGATATGAGGAAAACTTCAAAAAAATATACCTCAATCAGTGTGCTGCCATAAGCCCTAAGCGTTATGTTGAAGCAAAGCTTGATTTATTATCTCATTCGATGTTCAAAAATCAATATACAGCTCATTTTCATATTGATATTGATGATAATTATCAACGACAGGGAATAGGCTCTCTTCTTATCAGCACACTTAAAGCACATCTCAGAAAAAAGAATCTTAACGGTATGATGATGGTTTGCGGTGAGGATAATGAAAATGCCAAGAGCTTTTACAGAAGAAACGGCTTTAAAGATCTTCTTACTACAAAGATGGGACATGCTATGGCATTGGAGTTTGAGGATTGATGGATGCATTAAGTTTTGAATTTCGTGAATATCTTATAACTCTTATTCGTCAATGCGGAGAGTTTATGCTGAGTGCAGGGGATGTTGAGAACTGCAGTGATAATATCAGGGCAAAAAGCGGTGATGCCGATTTTGTTACTGTTTTTGATGAAGGTGTTCAAAAAAAGCTGATAGACGGAATAACAGCAGTTTTGCCCGATGCACATTTCTTTGCAGAGGAAAAGGATAATTTTGCAGAGGATACACAACGGGGCATTTGTTTTGTAATAGATCCCATTGACGGCACTACGAATTTTATTCACAGTCTCAATGCATCCGCTATTTCAGTGGCCATGCTTTATGACGGTGAAATTGTGCTCGGTATTGTTTATGATCCTTACCGTGATGAATTGTTTTCGGCATACAAGGGCGGCGGTGCAAACTGCAACGGAAAGAGAATTTGTGTTTCTTCAAGAGATATGGATGCTTCTCTCGTTTCCTTCGGTACGACGCCGTATAAAAAGAATGCATATGCGGCTGACGGATTTGCAATAGCTGAGCGTATCTTCAGAAATTGTGCCGATATCAGAAGAAGCGGCAGTGCTGCAATAGATATGGCAAATGTTGCCTGCGGTAAACTTGACGGATTTTTTGAATGCATTCTTTCGCCGTGGGATTATGCGGCAGGTTCAATTATTGTAAAGGAAGCAGGCGGAAAAGCAACACATTTCAACGGAAATGAGCTTTGTTTTTCTGAACCGGGCTCTTTGATTTGTTCTAACAGTATTGTTCATGATAAGCTTATGGCTTTGATTAATAAATAATTTTCGGAGGGAAAATTTTATGGCAGATAATATTCTTGATCGCTTCAAAGAAGGTTCACAGGATGAAAAGGTTGTTGACACAACAAAAAAGGTGAAGGTTGGTATCATCGGAACAGGCTGGATAGCTGAAGCTCATGTAGCAAACTATCTTAAGTGTCCTGATGTTGAAATTGTTGCCGCAGCAGATCTTGTGCCCGGAAAGGCAGAAAAATTCTGTAAGGACAACGGTATAGAGGGAATTCGTCTTTATCCCGACCACAAGACTATGATTGATGCTGAAGAGCTTGATGCTGTCAGTGTCTGCACCTATAACAGAACTCATGCAGAATGTACAATTTATGCTCTTGAGCATGGTGTGAATGTTCTTCTTGAAAAGCCTATGTGCGTAACTCTTGAAGAAGCCGTTGAAATTTGCCGTGCTGAGAAGAAGAGCGGTAAAATTCTTTCAATCGGTTTCCAGCCCAGATTTGATGAAAATATGAAAATGGTTAAGAAGATTGTCGAGTCAGGTGAGCTTGGTGATGTTTACTATATTCAGACAGGCGGCGGCAGAAGACGCGGTATTCCCACACCCTACGGAACTAGCTTCATAGAAGACAAGACAGCAGGTATCGGTGCTCTTGCAGACATCGGTTGCTATTCTCTTGATATGGTTCTTAATGCAGTTGGATATCCCAAGCCCCTTACTGTTTCAGGTTATACTTCCGCTTT
>JAZNRX010000128.1:0-13594 GCA_045590915.1 Acutalibacteraceae bacterium
AAAGTGCCCCTGTAGGAAGACGCAAAGCGTCTTGATTATATAATTTAAGGGCGTAGCCCTTCCGACAGTGTTACTATTCACTATTCACTCTTACTTTTTACTTATCATAATTCAGCAGTCGCAGACTGCTGAATTATGATTTATCCATATAGTACTGTGGTGAGCCAGTTGTCGAAGGTGGGTTGCTCTTGGGTGAAATCGGATGTGAAGCTGTAGCCGCTTGCTATCATCATTGAGGGAAAAATAGAACTCATATCTCTTACGGCGTTATCCATTCCCGTTTTGTCACCGTATACCACGGGAATAATTGCCTTGTTTCTCATATCATAGTCCTCTATAAAGGTAAACAGTGCCATAGGCATTGTGTTATCCCATACGGGAAAGCACAAAAACACAATATCATACTCCGAAAGGGACACGGGAGCATTTTTAAGAGCAGGGCGGTCGTTGTTGCGATGCTCCTCGGCGGCTTGCTTCACAAGCTCCTCTTCATTTTCGGGATATACCGCGAGAGTTTCGATTTTTATAACGGAGCTCTCGGTTTTTTCTGCGATATACTGTGCGGCGGCACCCACGGGATCATTGTGTGAGAAGCTGACAATAACAGCCTTTGCAGGCTCATATTCCTCAACCGTGAGGCTTTCAACGGTTGTGACCTCAACGGCTTCTGTGGTGGTTTCACCGGACTCAAGTGTTGTTTCTTCGTTTCCTTCTCCTTTACACGAACAAAGAAAAACAACGCACAGTATCATCAGCACGGAAATTGTTTTTTTCATATTATTTACTCATTCTTTCGTCAATATAGTTTTTAAGCATTAAACACCAGTCTGTCTGGATAATATCAAAGCCTTTGTCAATAAGCCAGCCCCAGCCTCTGTCCTTTTCGCCCTGAACGGCAATATTGTCCGTGTGTCCCGCGCTTAAAACCGAGCGGTAATTATATACAATGGAATTAACCCAGACAATTCTGCCCTTTTCGTGCATAGCTTTTATATATTCCTCACTGCACACCGGCTCATTTTCAGTTTTGAAAATAACCTCTGCACCTATACAGTTCACACCCTGACGTACAAGCTCGTCGGTGACGGTATCCTCACCCTTGACAATGGGCATAAACATAAAATCAGGGGCATATCGGGCAACCCTTTTTAGATATTTCTCACTTGTATCGGTTTTTACGATAACCTGATTTTCAACGCCCGTTTTTCTGATTATTTCGGAAATTCCGGGAATATCTATCCAGAATTTATCAATATTGATGTAACACTTACCCTTTAAGAAGGTCAGCACTTCTTCAAGGGTATCTATTTTATTTACGGTAGGAACATTATCCTGATTAAGAAAATGAAGCCTGCTTATGATTTTTGAGGGAAGCGAGGATAAAAGCATAGGCACTCCCAGATGTGCCTTTTCCATACCCGGATGAAAAACATAGAATTTTCCGTCACGGCTTTTTGACACATCAAGCTCAATAATGTCGGCTCCCTGCTCAAGTGCCGTTTTAAATGCCGCCATTGTGTTACAAGGAATATCCGCACCCGACACACCGCGGTGGGCACACACAAGCGTTTTTTCTCTTGCATTTTCGAAAAGTGATTTACTGAAATCTATCATATTGTCTCCTTTATCCCACAGAATTTACCGTAATACCCGCTATATTGGGGGCATAGGTAACCTTATTATTAAAGCTGTAGCTTCCGTCATTGGTGAAGCTTATTTTATTTTCTCCGGAAAAAAGCTTCAGAATAACGGTCTTGGTCTTATAGTTATCCCAGCTGTATGTGCTTCTGAAAAAGAAGTTGCCCTGCTTTTCGCCGTTTACAGAAATACTTATATATCTTTCAACAAGATCAACATTATAGTCGTGATAGCCGCCCTCTTCATTGTTGGCATATTCCACGGTGAAGGCATAATATCCGTCCGTCTGTGCATTGACGGTAAATTCAATACCGCTTTCGGTGTCTGATGAAATCCAGCCTATGTGCTTTCCCGATGCGGTGTTACCGTCTTCTTCAAGGGTAGCCGCTCCCGTAACAGTTACCGTATCGGGAGTAAAAGCAATGCCTTCTTCATCAGTGTCGCACATTGACACATCCGTTACCGAAGCACCCTCGGGGAGAACTATTTTATTATAGCCTCTGCCGAAATAGAAAATGCCTGACAGGTTACCGTTGATTTCCTTGCCGTTTATATAAACAGACCTCTCATCAGAATATCCGTTCAGCTTATAGAAGCTGTCAAAGGGAGCAATAAGGTAGTATGCGTTTTCTTCTTCTGTATTACGGGACTCCAGACGTTCAAAATGCACATCGTAAAGACTGATGTCATTTGTAATATCAATAAAATCAAGCACCAGCGTGCTGTCAACAGGCCTTATTGTGATTTCATTTCTGCCTTTTTTCAGATCAACATAAATGGTCACACATTCCATACAGTCCTCTTTTACCGATGAAGGACATCTTACGGAATTTACTATACCGTTTTCGGTTATTTCCACCTCAATACTGCATCTTCCGTAATCACAGGTGTTAGCATTCCCGTAAACCATATCAAGTCTGTATGTTCCCTCTTTTTCCGCCTTTACATTAAAAGTAACAGGTGCATCGCTTGTGATACCCTTGACACATTTACCCTCACTTACGGAATAGGCAACGAGGTCAGTCCCCGAAAGACCTTCGGGAAGAACGGCATCCTCAGCCTCATATCTCACGGTTTTTACATCGGTTTTATATTCTTCACATTTACCCTTGGTAATTTCAACAAAATATGCCGCCGACTCTCTTTCCGATTGGATTGTAAAGGTGAGCGAATTACCCCTTACGGTTACATTCTTTTCTTCGACGGTCACGGGAGAATTCACCGCACCTCCAAGTCCTTTATAATCCACCGCTTTTATACTGACTGTATATTTATCACCGTTTTCAAAGCTGCTGTCAAGATTTTCAATTTTTATTTTACTTGTCCTTTCACTTCCGCCTGCAAGAATATAGAATTTATTTTCGGCTTCATCATACGAAGAAAGTGCAATAAAGCCCTTGTTGAGCAGAGGATATTTTCCTTTGAGATAATTTCCCAGATTAGAATGGAACATATCCCACTCGGCAGTCTCAAGCTCCTTCCCCTTCATTTTGGCATAAAAATTATACACCCAGTAATTACTGTTGGGAGTAACATCATCCGCCACGGTATCGGAAAGGTTATTTGCAAGTCTCCAATAGGCAACACAGCCGTAGGCATCCTGCTTCTCAAGACGGCTTATCCACTTGACGCTTTCTCCGGGGATGCCGTTTGTTTTCATAAGACCGTATTCAGAGATACACACAGGAAGTCTTCCAATACCCAGCTCATCACACATTGAATAATAGCCGTTGAAATTATGCTCCATCCAATATATTGACTGGTCACCCAGCTCGTGCCATACCACAACCTCGGGAAGACAGTCGTTTTCCTTGCAGTAGGCTAAAAATTCCTTTATAAAGTCATAGTTGTATCCGCAGTGGCCGGGGCCCGCAAGCTTTGCATCGGGATTGATGCTTTTTACAAGCTCATAGGTTTCCTTCCATGCATCATAGAATTTATATCGGTTTTCTTCCTCCCGGAAGTTTCCCAGCCACGCACCGTTGTCCATTTCATTATAGATGCAGTAAACAAGGCTGTCCTTATAGGGCGAGCTTTCCATTTCCGTGACGGTTTTTCTCACCCTTTCGTTATATTCGGGGAGAGAATCAAGCTGATAGTACCATGTGTCATACATATCCTGAGTATACACCATAAGCATTTCTCCGCCCGCGGATAAAAATGTGTCGGAAACATCCCTCACATCGCCGATGGGGTGCTGAAGACCGCCTGCAGTCTTTGTGGCAAGACCGTTTATTCCGATGCTTTCGGCAATTTCCCTTGTGGGAATATCATTTTCAGCGAAGCCGTAGAGAAAGCCCGACGCTCTGCCCGTAAGCTCGGTCTGTGAAGAAAAATCAAGCGTTACCGTGGGCACGGAGATTATCTGCAAAGCAACAAGAAGCGACAGTGCAATAACCGTCAGAGAAAGAAAAATCCCCGCAAAAATTTTAGTCAGCTTTTTCATAATTCAACCTTTTCCAGTCTCTTATCAATTTCGTCGGCATAATAATCATTGCTGAAGCAGGGCACAACATACTTATGAGGTCCGTTTTCATCCTCGTTAAAATAATTTCTGCCCTCATCATCAAGAACCGCTCTTCCCGAAACTGCCCTGTAGCCTGCCTTTTCCTCGTCTCCGATAATAGCAAGCAAGGCGGTCAGAGGATCCCATGAGCATCTGCCCTTTGCACTGCCGTGATCGGAGAAGCCTTTATGCAGGTGGTCATCCTTCGGGAGATGTCCGCCTGAAATTATATTGACACCGACCTCAAAGCCGAGGAAGGTGACACTTACGGGACAAAGCTCAATAAAAGCCTGTCCGCCCTTAACTGAGCGGGCATTATTGCAGAAATTATGCTCTTTTCCGCCCTCTTCATCCCATTTTCCTGCCATAACCCAGACCTTTTCAACCTTTTCACGAACAAGCTCAACGCCCGAAAGAGAGGAAAACTCATCAGGCTCACTTTCGAGAAGTCCGGCTATAACCTGTAAAAAGCCTACTTCAATAATTTCCGCCTTTTCTTCACTTTCGGAAAGCAGTCTTCTGTAAAGCTTTACAGCATTCTCGGCATCCTCATTTTTCTTATACCGCACGCTGAAGGGGGCAAGATTTCTCTGGTATTTAAGATGTGTACCCGCGAAATCCGTACCCTCAAGGTCTATTCCCAAGGGAATATCCCGAACACCGTCAAGATTAATGAATCCGTCAACGGAAGACACGGAATGCTCCATACAGGCATTTATTCCCACTCCGAGAAGCCTTATGTCACCTTTTTTATGAGCATTGAGAAGAAGTCTTAATGCCGCAAGGTCGTCACAGTCCGTCCACCAATCAGTGCCGAAAATAAATTTTCTCATAAAAACCACCCTAATTACAGCTGATTAATTATTTTGTACAAGTTTCCCTCATTGTCAAGAAGCTTAAGATTATGAAGCTGCAGAGTGTCGGCTATTTTCTGCCAACGCTCCAGCATATCCTTTCCCTCATCGTCAATGTAGTTGACGGGAAGAAAGCCTGCCTTCAGGTAGGTGGAAAGTGCAGGAATACGGCTGTCACCCGTAAGAAGAAAAATTTTATCCTTGCCCATTTCAATAAGTCTTCTCAAGGAATCGTCTGCTATGAAGCTGCCCAGCCCCAGTCCTCTGAACTGAGATTTTACGGCTACCATATGAATATAGCCCATACCCGTGCTCCACATATTCGGCACAACCGTGTATGTGGCAATCTTTTTGCCGTCCTTCTCAATAAAATATGTATCTCTGTAGGGATCGGGCCCATCTATATCAACAAGCTCACAACGAAATCTTTCATATGCGGTATCGGCGGCAATAAGTCCGTCGGAGCATATCTCAACCCAGGCATCAATATCCTTTTCCGATGAAAATTTAACCACCGAAAAGCCCTCGGGAAGTGTTTTTCCTTTAACCTGAGGATTGAAATTATACATCTTGAGAGAACTCATAAAATAACCTCTTTTGTACTTTTTCTTAATTATACTTTGCACCGCAGATTTTTTCAATATTTGTTTTTTATGCGATATGCACTAAAATCTTTTCTGTTTTTTTATACACAAGCCGCGAAATTTTATCATAATCCGTTGCTTTTGAGTTGTTTGTCTGATAAAATACACATATAGTCTGAAATTAAACATATGTATGATATCATACTCGGGAGGTACACTATGACCGAAAACAAAAATCCAAGAGCTGAAGACAGAAGAGTCAAAAGAACAAAAAGATTGCTCAAGGAATGCCTTTTTAAGCTTCTTGAAACAAAAAGCATTGATGAAATAACAGTAAAAGAGCTTACCGATGCGGCAGACATAAACCGCTCAACCTTTTACTTCTATTACAACGACATAAACGATATGATGATCCAGCTTCAGAATGAAATTTTTGAGGTATTCAGTGAAACCGTTATGTCAAGAAGTGCAAAATTTGTCACGGTTGAGGACTTTCAGGAATACGTCGTCCGTTTCCTGTACTTTTGCAAGGAATATGAGCATATCTGTAAATTCGTTATAAGCAACGATCCCAACAATTTCCTTTCAAACAAAATCAAGAATTCTCTGCTCACACAAATTCCCGACTCCACAAAGGTTTTCCCGAAAAGCGATCCGAAATATTATCTCACCACCTTTGCGGTGTCTGCCATGTGGCAGTCCGTTCTCCAATGGATGTATGACGGAATGAAGGTTCAGCCTGAGGAAATGGCAAAATTTCTGTCACAGGTATATTTTTACGGCGGAAGAACCATGCTGGGCTTCAACAAACAGTAAATTCCTCTTGCACTGCAAATATTTTTGTTATATAATTACCCTGTATCAGTTTAATTTAATACAAACCGTTGAAACGGAGGAAAAAAGATGAACAGAAGATTTACAAAAATCACAGGTATCTTCCTTGTACTCGTTATGCTGCTCTCAATGGGAACCGTTGCTTTTGCGGCTGAAGAGGGCACAAGGGAAAATCCCGTCATAATTTCAAATGCCTCAGAGCTTGATGAATTTGCCGCACTCGTAAACAGCGGTGAAAGCTTCTCGGGAAAATACATAAAGCTGGGCGATGACATTGCCGCATCCGCAGAGTTTACCCCCATAGGAAGTGAAGAAAATGCCTTCTCCGGTAACTTTGACGGTAACGGAAAAACCATTTCCGAGGTATATGTTGAGACTGACGGCAGCTATGCAGGTCTTTTTGCAGTCATAAAGAATGCACGAATAGAAAACCTCACCGTTTCGGGCGACTTTGCGGCTGAAAGCTATGCCGGTGCCGTTGCCGCTTATGCCGAAAACAGTGTCATCACAGACTGCAAAAGCTCGGCAGGTATATATGCCGATGAATATGCAGGCGGTATTGTAGGTTATATCGACTCCGGTAAAATCAATAACTGCACATCACTTCTTGCCGTAGGCGGCTATGAAAATGCAACAGGCGGTATTGCGGGCTACAGCGGTGCTGTAATCACTGACTGCGAAAACAAAGCATACGTTACAGGCATAAAGAATGTAGGCGGTATCGCAGGTGTTTCAACAGGCGATATTCTCTATTGCTCAAACCCCGTTGCCGTTTATGCAGAGGACTCTAATCTCGGCGGTATTGCAGGTCTTTCCGAGGGCAATATCCGTTATTGTGAAAATTCAGGCAGAATAATCCCCTCAAGCACGGCAACAGGCAATGTCGGCGGTATTGCAGGCGTTCAGAAGAATGCAGAAATATCCCAGTGCTTCAACAAAGCGGCGGTTTCTGCAAAAAATAACTTTGCAGGCGGTATTGCAGGCTATATTTCTGACGGCAGCATAAAGGACTGTCTTGTTACGGGTACTGTTTCAAATTCTGGCAGCTTTGCAGGCGGTATTTTCGGCTTTGCCATGAAATCATCCGTTTCAAACTGTGTATTTGCAGGAAGTGTAACAGCCAAGGACTCCACCTTCGGTGCAATCGGCGGCGTTTCTCAGGCTGAGATAAAGGCTTGCTATTATATCGACACGGTAACAAAGGCAACTGCTACGGGAAGTGCCGAGGTTGTTGCAGTCAGTGAAGCTTCTCTGACAGATGAGAGTGTGCTTTCCGCACTTGATTTTACAAATGTATGGGTTATCAATAAAATCCATGCCTCATATCCTCTTCTCAGAAGCATCTCCTATCACACCTTCGTAAATCCCGAGGAAAAGAAAGCAAGCTGTACCGAGAACGGATATTTCAGAGGTGTATGCTCCGTATGTAAGGAAGCAGTAAACACAACAATCCTCGCAACAGGCCATTCAAACATTGTGGTTTCCTCAAAAAATCCCACCTGTACAACGGCAGGATATAAGGATGAGCTTTGTCAGGTCTGCGGCTTTGCCGACACAACAGATATTGCCGCAACAGGCCACACAGACAGCAATGCAGACAAAACCTGTGATGTGTGCAATGCTCAGATAAATTCAGCCTCCGACTCACAGAACACCAAGACCTTCTTCCAGAAGATTGCGGATTTCTTCAATTCCTTCATTCAGTGGCTGAAGAGCATTTTCAACGCTTAAGCAATCATAATTCAAAAGGCTCAGGTGTCACAGCCTGAGCCCTTATTTTCCCCGATAATAATGCTGTATTCACATTTCACGGCAAAAAAATCAAAATAGTTCTTGATATTTGCAGGATTATATAATATAATATCAAAGCAACATAACCGCTGGTGTGGCTCAATGGCAGAGCAGCTCATTCGTAATGAGCAGGTTGCAGGTTCGATTCCCGTCACCAGCTCCAGAAAAAAGCACTTCTCCGGAAGTGCTTTTTTCAATGAAATAAATCCTTGACGGGATTTGTGAAATATGCCTTTCGGCATATGAAATATTTGCTTTGCAAATGTTATGCTTAAAAAATACATATACAGCTTCGCCGTGATTAAATCAGCATTTTCTGCTCATCCTTAAAGAATTGCATAAAAATCATCTGTGCTTTTTGTGGATATTTTTTATTGTCATACCACAGGAACAGGTGTATAATTATTTTACTAAAAAAAGGAGAACAGTTATGACTATTTTAACAAAACTTATCAGTTTTATTATGCTTCTTCCTGCACTTTTCGGTTTCTACAATGAAGATGCAAAGGATACCGAAGCGGCATATATGGAAAGAATTGAAAGCATCGGTTATGAAAACACAGTTGAAACCGCAATTCCCCAGACAGAAATTTATAATATGATCGTTGACCATTTTAACGCTCCCCTTCCTGACGGAAAAACAGAGAAGAAGGCTGTTGTTCTCGGCTATGACGGCTGCCGTGCAGATGCACTTACTCTTGTGAACGGCCCGTTAAGCGGCATCAACAAGCTTCTCAAGGACGGTGCATCTCTCAACCTTGCATATTGCGGCGGTGTAAATTATCCCGAAGGCGAAAACACACAGGCAACATCAACCGCTCCCGGCTGGTGCTCACTTCTCACAGGTGTGTGGGCAGATAAAAACGGCGTTTACGGCAACGGTCAGCCAAAGAATATGGAATATAAAACTCTTATGACCACTCTTATTGAAGATGGCAAAATAGACAGAGCCTCCTTCCTCACCATCTGGGGCGGGCACTTCACAGACGAGGATGCAACCTATGTACCCGAAAAGAAATACTGTGAAGAAAACGGGCTCAATGTTTCCTTCACGAAATGCGATACAAATACAATATGCGGAATGACCGCAATAAAGGAGCTTTCCGAGGAGGACTGCCCCGACTTTATGATTGCAATTTTTGAAGGTCCCGACGGTGCAGGACACTCCTTTGGCTTCTCCTATGACGATCCCTGCTACAAGGCAGGCTTTGAGCTTAACGAAAAGCTTTCCTTCGGTGCAATCACTGCTATTGAAAACCGTTCCACATATGAAAGTGAGGATTGGCTTATCATCATTACCTCCGACCACGGCGGCTTCGGCACAGGTCACGGCGGTCCCACAATTCAGGAAAGAATGATATTCATCGTTTCAAACAAATAACATTCATAAACACGGAAAGCTCATAAGATAAACGGCTTATTGAAAACAAAAAGACTATTGGGAGACACTTGTAAAAAAGTTCTCCCGATTTCTTTTTAACATACAGGAAATTGCCGCCATATGAGCAATCAACAGTTTTCCGAAAAAAAGCTGTAATTTTACAAAAAATCAGATTTACAGGAGAAATATTACTTGAAATTTCTCTTTCGGTTGTAAAATAAAAACTGTGGTGTTATAATCTCGTAGTAAAGATTAACAAAAAAAGAAAGGCTGACAAAATATGACAAAGGTTTTACCAAAAAGAAAAATGTACCGCTATTGTCTTGCGGATATTGCAAAGGGCTTGTTCACGGGTATGATAAGTAATTATCTGCTCTATTTCTTCCAGCCCACAGTAAAAAGCGGACTGCCGCTGCTTCTTCCCGAAAACAAGCTTTTCGGCTTCATTACCATAATGGCACTTGTCACTGCGCTCGGAAAAATAGTTGATGCCATGACCGATCCCATTGTTGCTTCTCTTTCGGATAAATGCAAGCATAAAGCAGGCAGAAGAATGCCCTTTTTACGCTATGCGGCACTTCCCTATGCCCTTTCCGTGCTTCTTATATTCTATGCTCCCTTTAAGGAAGGCTCTGCCTTAAATGCTGTCTGGGTTGGCTTTTTCCTTATTACATATTACACAGCATACACATTTTTCTTTATTCCTAGAAATGCACTTGTACCTGAAATTATTCCCGACTCAAAGGTCAGAGTGGGTTATTACGGAATAAGCACAGTATTTTTTATGGGCTCAAGCTCATTTATGTATGCCGCCACCTTGTTTGTGGATATGCTTAAAAATGCAGGTCTTTCACCGCTTTGGGCGTGGAGAACGGTTTTCACCGTTTTTGCCGTTATCGGCATAATCTGTCTTCTTTTAAGTGCCTTTGCCTTTGAGGAAAAGGATTATGTTCAGAAAAACACAAAGCCACAGGAGTCAATGCTTAAATCCTTCTCTCTTGTTTTCAAAAACAAAAACTTCGTAATTTTCAGTCTCGGCGACCTGTTCAGCGGTGTATCAATGGCATTTTTCCAGACTGCTATGCTTTACTATATCACAATGCTTCTCAATGTTCCCGAATCCCAGTCCTTCCTTGTTATGCTTGCAGCTATCGCGGTTGCAATATGCCTGTTCCCGCTCATTATTAAAATCAGCCGCAAATATAACAAAAAGGTACCTCTGATTATTGCAAGCGTTGTATTCACCGTGGTTTTCGGTCTTATTTATTTCGGCGACAAAATTGCCGCACTTGCTCCCGGAAACGAGCTTTTCATAGGACTTGGAATGGGTGTTATCGTTGCATTCCCCTTTGCCGCGATAAACATTCTTCCCCAGTCTGTAGTATCCGATATTATCCAGTGCGACTGCCTTGTGAACGGAGTAAACCGTGAGGGAATTTTCTCCGCAGTTAAGACCTTTATCGAAAAATGCTGTTCAGCTATTGCTATGATGGGTGTTTCAAGCATTCTTGCCATAGGTGCTGTCACAGGTGAATCCGTAGGTCTTGAGGGCGTTAAGCTCACAGGCGTATGTGCAGGTATATTCAGCCTTCTTTCGCTGATAATCTTCCTTTTCTACAACGACAAAAAGGTTAACAGCACAATAGATGAATTAAGAAAAGAGAAAGAATAATGAAAAAAAGAGAATTGAAATCACAGGAATGCAGAAAAAATGTCTCCCCCGATGTATATAACCAATATGCAAAAGCTCTCAAAAAAATGGTTGACTGCAAAACCGTCTTTACCAGAGACGGCGAAAACCGTGAGGAATATATAAAATTCAACAAGGTTCTCGAAGAGTGCTTTCCCGTGCTTTGTAAAAAAGCTGAAAAGCTGGTTTTCGGAAGCGGCTGTTTCGTTTATGTAATCAAGGGAAAAAATGCCGAAAAAAATATAATGCTTATGTCCCACCATGATGTTGTTGAGGGCGACGACAAATGGGAAACCGATCCCTTTTCGGCTGTCATAAAGGACGGTGCCCTTTACGGCAGAGGTACCATTGATACAAAAACTCCTTTGTTCGCTCAGCTTCAGGCATGCGAGGAGCTTCTCTCGGATGGCTACACCTTTGACGGTATGAATGTCTATATCGGCTCATCGGATAATGAAGAGGTCTGTGGTGACGGAATGGTGCTTGCCACACAGTTTTTCAAGGAAAATGGCATACGCTTTGAGGCAGTGCTTGATGAGGGCGGGGCAATAACCGAGGGGATGATCCCCGGTGTTAGTGCAAAAAGTGCAATGGTTGCCGTTCACGAAAAAAGCCGTCATTTATACCGCTGTAAAACAGTAAGAGACACATCGGGACACGGCGGTCTCAACCCCTCTGACGACTGTGCCATAGTGAGACTCACAAAATTCATTGATGAGGTCAGCTCCAAGAAAATCTACAAGGGAAAATTTCACCCCGAGGTGAGAGCTACCTTTGAAACCCACGCTCCGTATATGAGCCTTCCGCTGAATATACTTTTCGGCAATCTCACACTTTTCTCCCCTCTTATCAAAAAAATTATGCTGGGAATTCCGCAGACAAAGGCTATGCTTTCAACAAGCGTGAATTTTACCAATATCTTCGCTGGGACAAAGGATGACCCCCAGATAAGAGCAAAGGAAGCCGAAGCCACAATGTTCCTGCGTTGCATAAGAGAGGATGACCTGCTTCAAGGTCTTGAAAAAATCAGGGAGATTGCAAAAAAATATTCCGTTGAAATTGAGAAAATTGAAAGAGACTACTGTGAGCCCACATCCTTCACCGACAAGCCCTACCGTCATCTCGAAAGGGTAATGAACGAAAACTTCCCCGATGTTATAGTGGCTCCCTTCCTTCTCACAGCAGGTACGGATGCAAGAAGATTTACGGATGTAGCCGACTCAATCCTCCGCTTCGCTCCCATTGACCTTGACAAAAAGCAGTATGCATCAATCCACAGTGCCAACGAGCACATAAAAATCAAAAACATCGGCGAATGCGTCTGCTTCTACAAGGATTTTATAACAAAATACGAATAAAAAATTATCTCCGTTTACCGATTCTCACGGCAAACGGAGTTTTTTCAGCAATTTCTGACCTTTCGTTTTATATATACGGCATAAAGAAGAGGCACTGCCGTCAGAATAACGGGGGCGATGTATATTGAAAGCGTGTTTTCCGTATTAAAAACGGAAAGGGCATTTACGGCAGAATGAGTGATGATACAGGGTATAAGCGAGCCGCTTTTATAAAAAATTATAACAAATAAATACCCTGTTGCCGTGGCATAGACCACCTGAAGAAGCGTCGGGATAAGCTCGGCACCGCTGAAAAGATTTATGATATGCCCGATTCCGAAGGTAAGGGAGCTTACAATAATTGCGGTTTTCACATTATCCCGTGCCATCATCTTAAATAAAAAGCCCCGAAAAATGATTTCCTCAATGAAGCCGATGTTTATCATAGTGAGGATATGAAAAACAATTTCACTGACGCTTTTATTGATATTGATGCCGTTCCAAAGATTTACGGATACCAGCAGAATAAAAGGTAAAAAATACAAATACTTTTTAGCGTCCCTCACCCGTTTGAGTCCGTAATATGAGGTTCTCTTAAGCCCCGAAATAAGTGCAATAAGACAAACAGAAAAAGCAGTGTTTACGGCAAAGCTGACTGCCCCCGTCTGCCCGAATTTCGCCGAAAGAAGAGAATTTACGGCAAGATAAACCGCTATCAGCACCATACAGAACAAAAATTCAAACCGATCAAACACCCGTATCAAAAAACCACCTCACTGCTTTTTTCTTATTATAACACACCTGAGATTAAAACTCAACAGACAGCCCCCTCGGGAATAATCAGTAGAGGGAAAATTTGCTTTATAAATCTAATTACTTAGATTCTTTGATAGCAGCCTGTGTCGCAATTCTGCTTGGTTGGCAGTTTACCGCCAACCACAGAAACAGAACTGTTTTTTCTCCTTTTTCCCTCGGTTTT
>JAZNRX010000129.1:0-6122 GCA_045590915.1 Acutalibacteraceae bacterium
TATGATAAAATAATAATATTCAATTATAAAGGAGACTTTTATATGTGCGAAAACTGTGTTAAAAGCGACCTTGGTCTTCTTTCAGAGGTTTTCAGTGATATGAAAAAGAATAATGATAATCTTATCACTGTTCTTCAGAAGGCTCAGGATATATACGGATATCTTCCTACAGATGTTCTGTATGAGATTGCCGAAAAAACAGGTAACTCACCTGCAAAGGTAATGGGTGTTGCAACCTTTTATACCCAGTTCAGACTTAAAAAGGTTGGGAAATATCTTATTCTGCTTTGCAAAGGCACTGCCTGTCATGTAAACGGTGCCGACGGCATTGAAAAGGCTATTTGCGAGGAACTGAACATCAGTGACGGCGACACGACAGAAGACGGTCTGTTTTCCCTTAAAACAGTAGCTTGTCTCGGTTGCTGCAGTCTCTCCCCTGTTATGATGATAAATGAAGAAACCTACGGTTCTCTCACCCCCTCAAAAACAGTGGAAATATTAAGAGAAATAAAAGCAGGTGAAACAAAATGAGAATTGTAATTGGTGAAGGCTCCTGCGGTATTGCGGCAGGTGCATCAAAGGTTCATTCGGCACTTTCACAGGCTCTTGCCGACAGTCGTGTTGAAATCGGAATTGCCGGATGTATCGGTATGTGCTTCCTTGAGCCTATTGTTGATATATATGACGGAAAGCTGCTTCTTAAAAGGCTTGTCCGTGTCAAAGAAGCTGATGCAAAGGATATTGCGGAAGCCATAAAAAACAATGACCTTGAAGTATTAAGTAAATATGAAATCAGTGATGAGGACAGTGTATTTCTTAAAAAGCAGAAAAGAATTGCTTTAAGAAGATGCGGTCTTATTGATCCCGAAAGCATTGATGCATATACAGACGACGGCGGTTATACTGCATTAAAAAAGGTTCTTTCGGAAATGTCCCCCGAGGATGTTATTGAAGAAATCAAAATATCGGGACTCGCGGGACGCGGCGGTGCAGGCTTCCCCACTTGGTTCAAATGGAATGCAGCAAGAAAATCAGCGGGAGAAGAAAAATATCTCATCTGCAACGCTGATGAGGGTGATCCCGGTGCATTTATGGACAGAGCCGTTATAGAAAGCGATCCCCATACACTTATTGAGGGTATGCTCATAGGTGCGTATGCAATCGGAGCCTCTCATGCCTTTGTTTATGTCAGAGCGGAATATCCCCTTGCAATCATAAGACTGCAGAAAGCAATCAATGAAGCCACCGAAAAAGGTCTTTTGGGCAAAAATATATTGGGAACAGACTTTTCCTGCTTCCTTAAAATAAAAGCAGGTGCGGGAGCCTTCGTTTGCGGTGAGGAAACTGCACTCATTGAGTCCCTTGAAGGCAAAAGAGGTATGCCCAGACTCAAACCTCCCTTCCCTGCAGAAAAGGGCTATGAAAATAAACCGTCAAACATAAATAATGTTGAAACCTTTGCCAATGTGGCATGGATAATTGAAAACGGCGGCAATGCCTTTGCAGCAATGGGCACAGAAAACAGCAAGGGTACAAAGGTTTTTGCTCTTACAGGTAAAATAAAACGCGGCGGTCTTGGGGAAATCCCCATGGGACTCACTCTCAGAGAAGTAATTTACGACATCGGCGGCGGTATACGCGACGGAAAGGAATTCAAGGCAGTTCAGCTGGGCGGTCCCTCAGGCGGATGTATCCCCAAGGAGCTTCTCGATACCGTAATTGACTATAAGGCACTTTCTGCGACCGGTGCAATTATGGGCTCAGGCGGAATGGTTGTTATGGACGAAGGCACGTGCATGGTCAATATGGCACGCTTCTTCCTTGACTTTACAACAAAGGAATCCTGCGGAAAATGTGTTCATTGCCGAATAGGTACGAAGAGAATGTTTGAAATTCTCACACGAATAACAGAAGGCAACGGCAAAGAGGGCGATATTGAGCTTCTCACTGAGCTTTGCGAAGGTATCCGTTCAGGAGCTCTCTGCGGTCTCGGTCAGACAGCCCCCAATCCCGTGCTTACAACAATAAAGTATTTCAGAAACGAATATGAAGCTCACATTACCGAAAAGAAATGCCCCGCAGGTGAATGTGCGGCATTAAGACAGTTCGTAATATTGCCCGAAAAGTGCAAGGGCTGTACACTTTGTGCTAAAAAATGTCCCGTAAATGCAATTACGGGAAAGGTTAAGGAAGCTCATACAATAGATACCGAAAAATGTATCAAATGCGGTCAGTGTAAGGATGTCTGCCGCTTTGGTGCAGTAGAAATCAGATAAGGAGGTTTAGGGAATGTCTGATATAATAAAGCTTATAATTGACGGCAAGGAAATAACAGCAGACAAGGGTGATACCGTTCTTATCGCGGCACAGAAAAACGGAATTGAAATTCCCAACCTCTGTTATCTTAAAGAGATGTCCCCCTACGGTGCATGCGGAATGTGCGTTGTTGAAATGGAAGGAAGTCCCAAGCTTCTTCGTGCATGTTCGGCAAAAATCAGTGAGGGAATGGTTATAAACACTCAGGGTGAAAGAGCGTTAAAGGCAAGACGGCTTGCTCTTGAGCTTATTATGGGTGATCACAAGGGCGACTGTATCGGTCCCTGCTCACTCAACTGTCCTGCTCACACCGACTGTCAGAAATATGTAAAAGAAATCGGTGAAGGCAATTATACCGAAGCGGTAAAAACCATAAAAGAAGTAATTTCTCTTCCCGCGTCCATCGGCAGAGTCTGTCCCCATCCTTGCGAAACAGCATGCAGAAGACAGCATGTTGAAGAACCCATTTCAATAGCATACCTCAAAGCCTTTGCCGCTGATGAGGTGCTTAAAAGCGGAAATCACATTCTGCCCGAGAAAAAGGCTTCAACCGGAAAATCTGTCGGTATTATAGGCGGCGGTCCCGCAGGTCTTTCTGCGGCATTTAAGCTTATTCAGTTGGGCCACGCCGTTACAATCTATGATAAAATGCCGAAAATGGGCGGTATGCTTCGTTACGGAATCCCCGAATACAGACTTCCAAAGGCTGTTCTTGATGAAGAAATCAAGGAAATTGCAAGCCTCGGCGTAGAAATGATAAACGGCATCACACTCGGCAAGGATGTAACGCTTACCCAATTAAGAGAGAAGCACGATGCAGTTCTTGTGGCAAACGGTGCATGGAAAAGCAGTTCCATAAGATGCCCCGGAGAAGACCTCAATGGTGTTTTCGGAGGAATTGATTTCTTAAGAGCAATAGCACTTGGTGAAAAGCCCGAAATCGGAAAGAGAACCGCAATTGTGGGCGGCGGTAATACCGCAATGGATGCTTGCAGAAGTGCGGTGAGACTCGGTGCAGAGGAAATCAGCATTATCTACAGAAGAACAAGAGACGAAATGCCTGCAGAAGACATTGAAATCGAGGAGGCTATGGAAGAAGGCGTAATTTTCCGCTTCCTTACAAATCCCGCTGAAATTCTGGGAGAAAACGGAAAGGTCTGCGGCGTTAAGCTTCAGGTTATGACCTTAGGTGAACCCGACGAAAAGGGCAGACGCTCCCCTGTTGCCGTTGACGGAGAATTTATAACACTCCCCCTTGATTCAATAATCATTGCCGCAGGTCAGAAAAATGATGACTCAGGTTTTGAGGATATTGAAACAACAAACAGAGGAACAATACTTGCAGATGAAATCACATATGCAACTTCACTTTCCGGTGTGTTTGCCGCAGGCGACACAACGAATTCGGGAGCATCCATCGCAATTAAGGCAATAGCTGAAGCAAATGAGGCGGCAAAATATATTGATGCATACCTTGACGGAATTGAAATACCCTATAAAAAGCCTGTTCTTTCGGAAATTGATATAACCGATGATATGTTTACGGAATATGAAAAGCATCCGAGAATAAAAATGCCTCAGCGTGCTCCCGAAGACAGAAGAAACGATTTCACGGAAATCAATCTTGGCTTCGATACAGAAGAAGCCCAAAAGGAAGCAAAGCGCTGTCTTTCCTGCGGATGCCACGATTACGGCCACTGCAAGCTGATAAAGTATGCCGATGAATATTGCACGGACTGCAAAAAATTCAAGGGTGAATTCCACAAGGGCTTTAAGGAAGCAAAGCTTCAGATAATTGAAAGAAATCAGAACAAATGCATTCTCTGCGGTCTATGTGTCAGAGCCTGCGAAGATATTGCCAAAAAGGGCATTTTAGGACTTGTAGGACGAGGCTTTGACACGGTAATAAAGCCTGAATTCAGAGATATCGATATACAGGCCATATGCAAAGACTGTAAAAAATGTGTCCAAGTCTGCCCCACAGGTGCATTAAAAATCATTGAATAAAACAATTTAACAATTTTTCAAACCTTAATAAAAACCCCTTTCCCGAGACTGTTCGGGAAAGGGGTTTTCTGTTGTTTTCAATCAGTTCCGAAAAGTAAAGCTTATGCTACTCCGAAAATGCCTTTGAAGAAGTTTATGATCTTTCTGATAAGAGCGAGGAGCCACTCCCAGAAATTAAATCTTGTGCCTGTACCGTTGCCTGTGCCGTCATCTTCGAAAACTGCACCTGCAATTGTAACCTTAACAGCACCGACATTTGCGGGAACTGTGTAATATCCGTCTGCATCGGCTTCAACTGCCTGACCGTTGACGTATACAATGTAAGATTCGTAGGGGAATGAATTGTATACATGAACTCTGAAGCGGATTGTGTGAGCATCTGACCAATAAAGTCTTGCACTGTTAAATACTACAAAATAGTCTTCAACTATGAAGTGCATCTTATCCATTGCAGTGAAGCTGACAGTTCTTGAATCGCCGCCTTCAATAACCGTAACGGTTGTGCTTGCTGTAAGAATACCTGTTGTTGCGGTAAGTGTTACCGTACCTGTTCCGATAGCAATAAGTCTTCCGTTGGAGAAGAATACGATACTGTCATCGGAGGATACCCATGTAACATTTGTTGCTTCAACATTTATAGGCATCTTAACAGCCTTGAGGTCAAGAACAGTACCTGTGTACTGAATTGAAGAACCTACAATTACAAGTTCAAGATCAGCATCGGGATATACTTCATTGATAACATTTCTGATTTCGTCAAGAACTGCATCAACTGTGCTCTGTTCTTTTGCGATAAGATTATCTGCAACCTTATTGTTATTAAGAACAGCTTCGAGCTTTGCTTTGTCTTCAGCGGGAATGTTTTCACTGAGAATCTTTTCGGCAGTTTCAATGAGCTTATCATATTCACTGTAATCTGCACGCTTAACAGCTTCTGTTGTTGTATGAGCGGAGTTATTCTTACATGTGTAAGTATAGAAACCGTCAACCCATACGCCGTTTTCCTTATAAGGACGGGTGAGATTATCTTCACTCTGTACCTTTACAAAGTCGTGTCCTGTTGCAGTGACTGCATCTCTGTTTTCAGATTTTCCGCAACCGTTTGAGCATGTGTAAACGGTATAACCGCCAACTGTACATGTGGGAGCCACTACTGTACCTGCAACCATATTATGTCCGGTTGCTGCAACATCTTCAGTATAAGTATGATTTGCATCATTGTTACATGTGAAGGTCTTGACACCCTTTTCTGTACATGTAGGATCTGTTGTTACAACACCTTCATTCCAGCTGTGATTAATTGCAGGAAGCTCATTGTATGTTGTATAAGTACAATCTGAACAGTACTCATATGCATCCCAACCAAAGTCCTCACAAGTGGGAGCCTTAGCACCAACTCTGACAATCGCATGAGGCTTAACAGCAATTACTTCTGTATATGTATGAGCTGCATCATTTGTACATGTAAATGTCATAACGCCTGTTTCAGTACAGGTTGAATCCTTAGTAACAACACCAACATAATTATGGCCAAGTGCATCGATTGCAGTACCTGATGCCTCAAGTGCATCACAGCATGACCAGTGAATGTCTCCTGTATAGCCTTCTGCTGTACATGTTGCTTCGGCTGCATTCTTTGTTACATTTGCTTCACCTGTATGTGCATCTGCATCTACGGGAATTACTGTACCTGATGTCTCAAGTGCATCACAGCATGACCAGTGAATGTCTCCTGTATAGCCTTCTGCTGTACATGTTGCATCAGCTGCATTCTTTGTTACATTTGCTTCACCTGTATG
>JAZNRX010000130.1:0-2454 GCA_045590915.1 Acutalibacteraceae bacterium
TATTGTTCCCGCAATAACGCTTCCCCATGAGAGAATAAGCATAAGCACTGCACAAATGGGATTGCCCTTCTGAAAAACGGCAGGGGTACAGCCCGTAACCGTTCCTGCAACAGCAAAGAATATTGCGGTGTGGTCAATAACCCTGAAAACTCTTTTTTTATCCCCCCGAGGCATAATATGATAGACACAAGAGGCGCAGAAGGTCATAAATGTTCCCAGAGCATAAAGCACCGCACATATAAGAGGGAAAAGCTGTCCTTCACAAAGAGGAATTATTTTTATGACAGTAAAAAGGGGAATGACAAGTCCGAGAAAGTGAGTTATCACATTGAGTGCTTCTTCACATTTCGAATAATTTACAAGCTCAATTTTCTTTTCCATAATCGTCATTTGTTAAAACAACAATTATATCATTCACATTGGTTCCGGTGGCACCTGTCATAATAAGACAGTCCGCTTTTTGCAATGCATAATATGAATTGTTATTTTCAAGCTCCTTTTCGGGACAAATACCCGAGCTCAGCATTTTTTTATAGGTGTCGCAGGTACACATTCCTCCTGCGGCATCGGTGGGACCGTCCGTACCGTCCGAGCCCAGAGAGGCAAATACAATGCCCCGTTTGCTTTTAAGGGCGATTGCCGCCGCAAGAGCCGATTCCTGATTTCGTCCGCCCTTGCCGTCACCCTTTAAGGTAACAACCGTTTCACCGCCGAATATGAAGCAGGATTTGCCGCATTTTTCGGGGATGCCTTCAATAATGCTGACGGCTTCCTCTCTTGCTTCTCCCGAAATATCCCGTCTTCCGTGATAAACGGTATAGCCAAGCTCTTCTGCCTTTTGTCCGGCAGAATCGCAGAGGATGTTTATATCACCGGCAAAATAATATCCGCCGTCATTTATCTTAATTTCGTTTTTTGTTAAAATTATTTTTCTTGTTTCTTCATCAATGTCGGGAAGATAGGTGTCGAGGACATTTTCAACAAAGGTGTCAGTTTCCTCGTCCTTCACGGTAATTCCCGATGCAATAACGCTTTTATCGTTTCCGAGAACGTCACTCAGAGCGACAGTGATAACCCTTGCAGGATATGCCGCCGCGGAAAGTCCTCCGCCCTTGACAAGAGAAAGTCTTTTTCTAACCGCATTGAGCTTTCTTATATCGGCACCTCTTGAAAGAAGCTTTTTTGTTATATCCCGTTGTGTTTCGGGAGATACTCTGCTTTTTTCGAAAAGAGCACTTCCTCCGCCCGAAAGAAGCACGATAAGTGTATCATTTTCATTGAGAGACTGTACGGCTTCAAGAGCCTTTTGTGCGGCAAGAATACTGTTTTCGTCACTTACGGGATGCCCCGCCTCAATTATCTCAAAACGGGGAGAGGAAAAGCCGTCGGTGTGAAAATATTTGGTAACAAGAAGACCTTTTTTTATTCTGTCACCTAAAAAATCCTCTGCCGCCTGTGCCATTGGCACCGCCGCCTTGCCCACAGCCAGCACATAAACCCTCTGGGGAAGGGAAAGGCTTTTCAGAATATCCAGTGTATTCCCGTAAGGCAAAGCTGCCTTAACCCCCGCAACCATAATTTCAAGAATATCGTTTTTCATAAGCCTGTTAAAATGTTAAAAATGAGGAGTGAGGAATGAGGGGTGAGGAGTGAGAAATAAGGAGTGAGGAATGAAGTTCAAAATGCAAAGTGCAAGATTAAGGAAGCACATTGTATCCTGACTGTATCATTGTGATGCTTTCTCCGACTTCCGCCCTCCGACTTCCGACTTCCGACTTCGTAAAGCCTCCGAATTCCGAAATCCGAATTCCGAATTTGCAAGCATCCGCCCTCCGACTTCCGCCCTTGCAAGCCTCCGAATTCCGAAATCCGAATTCCGAATTTGCAAGCATCCGACTTCCGCCCTCCGCCCGTGCGAAGCACTGCTTCCTCCGAATTCCGAAATCCGAATTCCGAATTTGCGAAGCATTCCGCTTCGCATTCTACAGCTCGATTATGCACTTTTCATTGTCGGGTAAATCGGGGTACATAAGCTCCTTTGTCAGCACTTCTATCTGGTCAGTTGTTCTTAAAATCTTTTCCTTGTTCTTTATGGGGAGCTTGTTAATTATTCTTGACGGAAGACTTCCCACTGAGCTTACGATGATTTTTTCTTCCTCGGGAATGCTTTTCATATTCACACTGCCGTCAAAGATGCTTAAAAATACATCGCTTACAAGCTCAAGGAGCTTCTTGTCACTGATGGGCTTCAGTACTTTTTTTGAAAATGCCTTGCCGAAGGTGAAAAATCTTATTAGTCTTCCTGCCGTGCCGCACTTCATTTTAAGAAGTCTCTTGCAGACAAAACGGATAAGGGGATAGAGAAGATCGTATGACGGGATTTTTATTCCGTTTGCACGAAGTCTTTCATAGAAATCCTTTTTATCCCTGACACCTGCTTCAAGAAGATTGAAA
>JAZNRX010000131.1:0-5110 GCA_045590915.1 Acutalibacteraceae bacterium
TCTTTTCAGGGTAAGCTTTTTTAGTCTCTGATTTTCTGAAGTGAAATAATCATTTTCAGAACATCCTTTGCATTTTTCTGCATTTCACCTGTGGTTATTCCTCCGTCTTTTCCCAGCGACTCCATAAATGTACCGTCAGGCTCTCTTTTTCCTGCTCGGTTGCCGCCGGGCATAAGTACATTGACTCCGGCACGGACACGGTATGCCTGATTTTTCATTACGGGAAATTCGGGAGAGGCTGAGGACTGCATCCACCAGTCTGTCATAACAGAGCCCTCATAACCCCATTCACCTCGTAAAATTCCTGTTACAAGGTCATAATTATAATGTCCCCATACACCGTTTATTTTGTTGTAGGAAGTCATGATATTGAGAGGCTTCGCGTTCTTTACGCATATTTCAAAGCCCTTGAGATATATTTCTCTTAACGCTCTTTCGGAAAGCACGGAATTATTCTTTGTTCTTCTGACCTCCTGATTGTTACAGGCAAAATGCTTGGGGCAGGCACTGACACCGGAGGACTGAAGTCCGTTGGTTACTGCCGCAGCCATACATCCTGCTATAACGGGATCCTCTGAAAAATATTCAAAGTTTCTTCCGCAGAGGGGATTTCTGTGAATATTCATACCGGGTGCCAGAAGTACATCGGAGCCTCTTTCCCTCATTTCTTTTCCGAGAAGTGCATAAAGCTCCTTTATGAGCTCACAGTTCCAGCTGCTTGCAAGGGCAGTTCCGCAGGGGAATAAGGCACTGTATGCGGCAAGACGTATTCCGGAGGGGCCGTCAGTTGTGGTTATGGGGGGGACTCCCTTTTCTCTTAAGGATTCAAGAACACCGCCGAATACACCTGCATTTCCCTTTGTTCCCAGAGGTGAATTCATTACATAGTCACCCCTTGAAATTGCTTCAAGCTCCTCATAATTGAGTGTTGAAACAAAATCATCAAGGGTAATTTTTTCATCAATAACATCCTGAAGAGTGTAATTGAGTCCCACGCTCATATTGAGTGTTTCGGGAAGATTTTCTGTTATTGTATCCTTAAGAGATGCCGTTCTCATCGGAGCGGGCTCATATACTCCCTTGATGATACCGTTACAGCTTGCGGGACGAAGACGCATAAAGGCATTTTCTTTTTCAACTGCACTGATTTCAGTCAGTTTATCGGTAACAACCGTTTCTTTTCTTTCCAGTGTGCCTGCTTTTTTTGTGCTTCTCACATCAAAGCCCACAAGAAAGTCATAAGAACCTTTGCTTAATACATAAGAGCTTTTGTTGCCTGTTACACCTGAATCGTCATATGAGGAAATATCATAGAATGACACGCTGAAATTCAGAGTCTGCTCTTTGTCGGGTGAAAGCTCATCTGTTTTGGCGAAAGCCTTAAGCTCAAGCGAGGGAACGGGAATTTCTGTGTTTTTTCCGCTGATATAAAGTCCCACAGCCTTTTTGCCTGAAGTTTTGCCGATATTTTTTACTGTTACGCTGACATTCACATTTTCGTCGGCAACAGAAAAATCTGTAGCTGTGATTTGGAACTCTGTGTATGAAAGACCGAAACCGAAGGGGTAGAGCACCTTATCCTTGCTGAAGGTTTCAAAATATCTGTAGCCTACAAAAATATCCTCGCTGTAGGTGTTTTTGTCTTTACCTCCGAAGTTTTCGGATGAGGGATAGTCTTCATACGAAAGTGCAACGGTATCTGTAAGGGCACCTGAGGGTGATATTTTTCCTGTGAGAATATCGGCAAGTCCGTTGCCGGCTTCCATTCCGCCCTGCCATGCAATAAGAATTGCGGGGACATTAAACTCAGCCGCCCATGAGAAATCAATGATATTGCCGATGTTGAGCACAACTGCCCATTTTTTGAAATTGAGCTTAACGAGAGTGAGCATATGCTTTTCTTCTTCAGTGAGATAGAAGCTGCCCTCAGTCAGAGTGTTTTCTCTGTCCTCGCCTGCGGCTCTTCCTATGAATACCAGTGCAACATCACTTTTTTCAGCGGCATCAAGCACAATATTATTGTTAAGAGGCATTTCCTCATAGCACATAGGCCAGTTACCCCAGAAGCCGTCATCGGGAACATTGCTTTTTCTCCATTTGTCATATATGGAGAGAAGCTCGGTGTTGAGCTTTACCTCGGCATTCTTAAGTCCTTCAATAAAGCTGACCTTGTAGTGTGCTTTTACATCACCGCCTGAGCCGTAACCCACATAGAAGGTATCACTCTGAACTCTGCCGAAAACAGAAACGGTTTCATCCTCCTTCAGCGGAAGAACACCGTCATTTTTAAGCATAATGACACTTTCTGCCGCCGCTTTTCTTGAAAGGGCATCAATTCCGTCTGCCATGGCAAAGCCTTCAAGAATATCCTTTCCCGAGGTCTGTGAAACGGAATTAGCCACCTTTGTCACTAACTTGTTTATGGGCTTTGGTAATTTCATTTTCTTTTCTCCTTAAAATGAATTTTCCTTTGATATTATTTTAACTGAACTGAAAAGTCCCCAGTGAGAATCCTTCGGATAGTTGGAATATTTGGAGGGGATCGTGGAATAGTGATTGCAAAGAGTGTTTGAAACGGTGATTTTTATATGATTTTCTCCGTTTTCTATAAAAGGTGTAATATCCTTATAAAAGGGCTTGTGGGTGAATACTGCCGCAGTTTTTCCGTTAATTTCTATATTGAGAGTTGTCGCGGCATCCTCAATTTCAATATAAAAGCGTTCATCGGGATAAATCTTGTCAATATGAACATCTTTTTCATAAACTGCCTTTCCCGAGAAGTTCATAAGGGCTCCCGTGAGGCATAAATCTCCGCAATCCATTTTTCCCTTGCCTTGTGTTAGCTTAACGGGCTCGGGAATAATTCCCGTATATTCATAGCCTTTTTTTGCCTCGACAAAGAAAATAACCTCTGAAACGGTGTCGCAGACGGTTTTTGCTGTCGCCTTATATGTTTTGGCACCGAAATTGCCGTCACCGATGAAGCTTATTTCCATTTCCTCTCCGTTGTTCAATGCTCTTAAAAGCCTGCCGTGGAAGCTTCCCGTGAAGTCTTTCAGCGCGGGAACACCTTTGAAACGGAAGCAGAAAATATCTGTCAACTCATCATCCTTTGAAAATCTGTAGTAATCGGGATTTGAAAAAGATGAAACACACAGCTTATCACTGTTTTTTGTGTAATTCTCCTTAACAATATGAACCGATGTTCTCTTTACTGTGCAATTATTTCTGTAATTTGGAGCAAGCTCCTTGTCATAGGAAAATGCCGTTGCCAGAAGATTTTTGCCTTCATTTAGTGTGATTTCACCTTCAGCAACGGCTTTGCCGTTGAGAATGGTAAATTCAGGCTTTATATCTCCCGCAATTAGAAGTGCCTTTGTGCCTTCGGGAGAGTATACATAGGTAAAATAAAGGCAGTCGCTGTCAAAATACAAATTGTCATCATAAAGCCTTCCTTTGAGACCGTGGTGTCCCTGCTCATAAAGGGATTCCTGATAGGAAAAGGCTTCATAATAATATCTGTCATCAAGCTCGGGACAGGTTATTTTATATTCCGTTCCCTCAAAGGTAAAGCTTTCGGCTTTAAGAATATCGGGGGAAGAAAGAATATAATCGCAAAGAAGCTTTTTGTCTCTGATGCCTGAAATTTTCAGAATATTTTTTGAACGGTTATAGGGTATTGAGGAAAATTCAGGCTTTCGGGGAATGACATTTCCTCTTGAAGCATCAAAAAATCTTGCCTGCGGTCCAATCATTTCACCCTTGGGGAAATAATAATCACCGAATGTGTTATCAAGCGTGGGAATTATTGAAAAATCCCAGTCCTTTTGAAGCTCAATGATATTTTTGATGATTTCTTTATTTTCATCAAATGTGTTGATTTCCTTTTCATAGTCCAAAATGTCGTTTGTGAAAAGAATAAGAGTGTCTTCGTTTTCATCAAGGGGCATTTTTACATATGTAAAGTCACCAATGGACTTGGTGCCTGTTAAATGTATGATTTCACCGGTTTCCGTGTCAAGAAGATAGGCATTGCCTGTGGCTTCAAAACGGCATATGCTTCCTTTTTTGTTGTATCTTGTAAAGAAAAGAGTGTTATCCCCGTGAATTCTTGTATGAACGTAGGTCTTTTCACCCTTTTTGCTTTCATCGGGAAGAAAGCTTCTTTTTACATTGGAATTGATAAAGGAAAGGACATTTTCCTCTGTTGCCGCAAGAATACAGTTTTTATGTGAAAGCATTGAGCTGATAAGGTCATTAAGCTCCTTATCTTGTAAGCCCTTGTTGTCTGAGGCGAAGGGTGTAATCGAACAGAAAATAACCTTTCCGCCGGCTTGGAGGAGCTCCCTTGCCTTTTTCAGTGCGGAAAATCTTATGCAGTCAACTCCCGCAAAAATAAGCACTCTGTAATTCTCTTGAGCAGTTTTCAGAAGCTCATTTTCGCAGACAGCATTTTCGATAGATTGGAAATCAATAAAATCAAAATCCACACCGTTATTAAAAAGATGTGTTGCAACGGAAAATGTTGTATCAACGGCATTTTTGCTGTTTTCTCCGTAGTCACAGGATGAAACAGGATAATAAATTGCGGCATCTGCACGGTGCTTTCCTGTTGTGAGAAGAGCAGAAAGTCTTTTGTATTTATCCAGCCATTGCTTTTCATCATCCCAATAGGGCATTCTGAAATGAAAATCGGGAGGTGCCCATTCAAAAAATCCTCCGTCTGTGGAATAATAAAGACCGTGGAGATTGAGAAGGTTTGCACCGAAAATAAAGTTATCGCTTGTGGGTGCGGTAATGCTTTCAAGTGTTGTGCCCCAGCCTGAACTGTGATATCCCTCAAGCCAAACTCTCGGACGGTTGTAAAGATGGGCAATAGAGGAATTGACCTTTACTTTTATAAGGTCTGCAGCTCTTCCCGGGGTGTCGTTTCCGGGAGCTGTAAACCAACGGACTGTTCTGAAATAATCCGAGAATTCATCAGGCTCTTTTCCTCTTCCTGACTGGTCACAGCCGTATATCATTCCTCTTTTATTGTGATATTCGAAAATCGGGATGAAATAATTTTTTTCAATGAGTGAGGTTTGTATTTCTGCATAATCCAAACGAA